>CAZOTV010000106.1:0-2018 GCA_964582795.1 uncultured bacterium | reverse complement strand
TCGCTCTGCACGACGTAGAGGTGCCCCGCCGAGAACCGCAGGAAGCCGACGTCCCCTTCGTTCAGGTGCTCGCTGGCTGCGAACACGTGCACTTCCGGCACCTCGAAGATGCGCCCGGAGGTGCGCGAGCGCCAGTCGTGGATGCGCACGCCCGACGGCGTCGTCATCGACCGCACGAAGGTGACGGGCAGCGGGATGTCGCGTGGTTCGCCGCTCACCCTTCCAGGATAGCGGTCACTCCATGGGCGCCGGCGCGCCGATGGCGCCGCGAAGCGGTAGTTCGGGCACGAACAGGGTGGCGAAGAACGCGGCGGCGACGATGAAGAGGACGAAGAAGTAGACGCGCGTGATGGCGTCCGTGAACGACCGCTTGACGCCCGCGTCGATCCGCGCGACCGTGTCGGCGGTCTGCTGTTCGAAGTCGCTCTCGATCCGCGATAGGAAGGCGGCCCTGGCTTCGGGTGACGCCTGTGCGGCCGCGAAGCCCGCGAGGATCCCCGCCTTGGCTTCCTCCGGCAGCGACAGGTCCGCTAGAGCTGCTTGCATGGCGTCCGCGTCACCCGCCTCGACCGCCGCCGTGATCTGCGCCAGGCGCGCCTCGGCGGCCGCCCGCACCGCCTCGGCGACGTTGGCGCTGCTGCCCGGGGTGGCGGCGCCTTCGGACGTCGTGACGGGCGGTCCACCGGCCGCGCCGCCGGCGAGTTGGGTCGGGAGGTTCTCGGCGAAGGCGCTAGCGAGCGTCACGCTCAGGACGGTGCCAAGGATGGCCGTGCCGATGGCGCCGCCGATCTGCCGGAAGAACTGACTGGCGCTTGTCGCTTGGCCCAGGCGCCGAACGTCGACCGCGTTCTGGATGGCGAGGGTGTAGAGCGGCATGGTCGGCCCGATGCCGAGGCCGGTGATCACCATGTACAGCGTGACGCGGGCGAACGAGATGTCCGGCTCCATGCGGGAGAGCAGGAACACCGCCACGAACAGGATGGTGGAGCCGACGAGGATTAGGCGCCGGTAGTGCCCGAAGCGCGACACCAACTGACCCGAGAGCACCGAGCCCGCCACCACGCCGAGCGACAACGGCACCAGGCTCAACCCCGCGCGCGTCGCGGAGACCCCCAGCACGTTGATCATGAACAGCGGTAGGAACGCGATGGCGCTCAGGAACGCGGCGCCCTGGAAGAACAGCGCGATGTTGGCGGTGCGGAAGACGGTGTTCCGGAACAGGCTCAGGTCCAGGATGGGGTTGCGGCTTCGGAGCGAGCGCAGCACGAAGAACGTGAGCATGACGGCCGCGAAGGCGAACAGGCCCAACGTAACCGGCGAGCCCCAGGGGTAGTCGGTGCGGTCGAGCTGCAACCCGAGCACCAGGGGAACCAACCCCAGCATGAGCATGGCCGCGGCAACGAAGTCGAGCCTGCCCTTCTCGCCGTGCGGCAGGAGCGGCGGCATGCGCGTGATGATGAACCAGAGCGCCAGCGCGCCGAACGGCACGTTGACGTAGAAGACCCAACGCCACCCCTCGATGCCCGGGATGATGTTCCCGCCGTGGTCGGTGAGGAACCCACCGATCAGCGGCCCGAGCACGCTGGAGATCCCGAACACCGCGCCCACCAGCCCCTGATACTTGCCGCGCACGTTGGGTGGGAAGAGGTCGGCGATGATGATGAACGCCATCCCCAGCAGGCCGGCGCCGCCGAGACCCTGGATCGCTCGGAAGACGATGAGCTGGTTCATGCCGTCGCCCAGGATGGGGAGCGTCCCGAACTCGCCTGCCAGGCCACATAGGAACGAGCCGGTCAGGAACACGCTTACGGCCCACAACTCGATGCGCTTGCGGCTGTGCATGTCCGCGAGCTTGCCGTAGATCGGCACCAGCACGGTGGAAGCGACCAGGTAGGCGGTGATCACCCAGGCGTAGCGGCTCAGCCCGCCGAGGTCTTCGACGATGCGGGGAAGCGCGGTAGCGACGATGGTCTGGTCGATGGCGCTCAGGAACATCGCCAGAAGGATGCCGATCAGGG
>CAZOTV010000105.1:0-9043 GCA_964582795.1 uncultured bacterium | reverse complement strand
GTTCTGGTGCGTCTCGATGAGCGCCGCGATGGTCCGCGGGAACGCCAGCGCGCTGCCGTTCAAGGTGTGCACGCTCTCGGGCCTGCCCTTGCCCGTCACGCCGCCAGGACGCGCCCGCGTCTTCAAGCGGGTGGCTTGGAACGCCTCGATGTTGCTGATGCTCGACACCTCCAGCCAGCGGTCCTGACCGGGGCTCCACACCTCCAGGTCGTACTTCTTGGCTTGCGTGAACCCCATGTCGCCGGTGCACATCAACAAGCGCCGGTACGGCAACCGGAGTTCCTCGAGCATGCTCTCGGCGGTGCGCGTCATCTCCTCGAGCGCTTCGTAACTACGTTCCGGAAGCGTGAACTGCACCATCTCGACCTTGTCGAACTGGTGGACGCGGTTCAGGCCGCGGACGTCTTTACCGTGGCTGCCCGCCTCGCGCCGGAAGCACGCGGTGTACGCGGCGTATCGGATCGGCAGGTCTTCGGTGGCGAGGATCTCGTCGCGATGGATGTTGGCGAGCGCCACCTCGGAGGTCGGAACGAGGTAGAACCCGTCCGTCACCTCGTACATCTGACCCTCCTTGTCCGGCAGCTGCCCGGTGGCGGTGGCGGACGCGGCGTTCACCATCAGCGGCGGCACGATCTCCTCGTAGCCGGCATCCCGAAGGCGGGCAAGGAAGTACTGCTGCAGGCCACGCACCAAGCGCGCGCCTTCGCCGCGGAACAGCGGGAACCCTGCGCCGGTCAGTTTGACGCCGACCTCGAGATCGAACCAGCCGCGCTCCGCACCGAGCTCCCAGTGCGGTCTCGGCTCGAAGGCGGGCGCCGGCTTCTCGCCGACCTCCTTGACGACCACGTTGTCGTGCTCGCTCTCGCCGTACGGCACGCTCTCGTGGGGAAGGTTCGGGATCTCGAGCATCAGGGTGTCGATGGTCTGCTGCAAGCTGCGCTCTCGGTCCTCCAAGCGCTTCACCTCGCCGGACAACGCGCCCATCCGCGCCATCAGCTCGGAGGCGTCCTCGCCGCGCTTGCGAAGCTCCCCGATGCGCTTGCTGTCGGCGTTGCGCTGCGCCTGCTTCTCCTCCAAGTCGCGGCGCAGCAGGCGATGCTCTTCGTCGGCCAACAACAGGCGGTCGAGCTTCGGGAGGGCGTCCGCGATCTGTTTCGCGCGGATGGCTCGCCGAACGGCGTCGGGATCGTCGCGGATGGTGCGCAGGTCGAGCATGCGTGCCATTCTACGCGACCTCCGCGTCCGCGCGGGGCGAGCACCGGGGCCTGTCCGCCTATTGGGTGTACGCACTTCCGCACCAGCGGCGGGCGCGCTTCGCTATGCTCGGGGGTGCGGCCGTGAGCCACCCGGCTGCGCTCAGGGAGGGGGATCCGTGCTCAGGCGCCTGTTCCAATCCGCCGAAGAGCGCGTGACGCCCGACGCGTTGGCGTCGGTGGAGCGGTTGCTGCGACTCCAGCGTCCGGAGGAGCGAAGCGAGGAGGTCGTTCGCACCCTGTGCGAGACCCTGCCCTTCGACGTGCGCGGGTACGTCGTTCGCGGCGACGCCATGGGCGCGTACGCGTTCGACGCCGAGCACGGGTACGGTCCGAGCCTGCTGGCGCTCACACCGGCGCACGGACCATGGCGCTCGCCCGGTCCAAGGGTCGTGCCGAACCTCCTCGGAGAGCTGTTCACGCCGAACGACGCGGCCGTGCGCACCGAGCTCGGAGACCTCGGCATGCGCGACGCCACCTCCGCGCTGGTGGTGCCGGTCGTCGGCCGCTTCG
This sequence comes from uncultured bacterium, assembly GCA_964582795.1. Classification (GTDB taxonomy): domain Bacteria; phylum Deinococcota; class Deinococci; order Deinococcales; family Trueperaceae; genus CAZACZ01. The sequence goes on along the minus strand of CAZOTV010000105.1, from coordinate 7,277 downwards.
CCGCGTACGGCGCGATGGTCCTGCAACGTCACGGGGGCACCGCGTTCGTCGAAGACGAGGTCAAACTCGCCGCGCGCTGGGGCGGCATCCTGGGGGAAGCCCAGAGCCAGGCGATCGAGCTACGGCGCACGAAGCGCAGTCTCGTCGAGTTCACCCGCGCGTTCGTGCAGGCGTTCGAAGCGCAAGACTTCGCGCAGCTCGGTCACGCCGAGCGCGTCACGGCGTACGCGCTGGCGTTGGGCCGCGCGCTGGAACTGCCCACCCGGCAGCTCGCCGACCTCTACTTCGCCGCCATGCTGCACGACATCGGCAAACTCGGTGCAGGACTCGATCTGAGCATCGAGGACCTGGAGCACCCGCAGCGCGGCGCGAACCTGGTGGCGTCGACCGACCTGCTGAAGGCTGCCGCGGAGGGCATCCGGCACCATCACGAATGCTGGAACGGCAGCGGCTTCCCGGACGCGCTTCGCAAGGAGGCCATCCCGCAGCTCGCCCGCATCGTCGCCGTCGCCGACACCTTCGACATGCTGAGCAGCGAGCGCGGTCAGGCGATGCCCCTGCGCGACGTCGAGAAGGCACTCGAGGCGCGAAGCGGCACCGAGCTCGACCCATCGCTCGTCTCGCTGCTGATCAACATCCTGCGCCAGGGTCGCTCGACCCAAGACCTCGGCCGCCTGCGGGACAGCGACCTGCCGTTCTGAGCCCCGCCCCCGGTCGCGCGATCGGGTCGCAGCCGGCGGGCGCTCCCTTGCAGCATCACGACCGTCACCACCCTGCGAAGCGGTACTCGGTGCGCTGCCGATACACCCGACCACGCTTCAGCACCACGTCGCCGAACTCCGGGTGATGCACGGCGTCCGGTGGCGCTTGCGCCTCCAGCGCGACGCCCGCGTGGCGCCCGTACACCGCGCCGCCCTTCCCGCGCACCGCCCCGAAGTCGTTCGCCGTGTAGAGCTGAATCGCCGCCTGCGTGGTGTGGAGCTCCACGGACAAGCCGCTGCTCGGATCCGCGAGGCGCGCGCCGGGACGGAGGCTCCCCGGCGCGCCGTCGACGAGGTACGCCACGTCGTAGCCGCGCCGCACGCCTTGCACATCGGGATGATCGATGTCCCGCCCGATCGCCTTGGTCCGTCGGAAGTCGAAAGGGGTGCCGTCGACGAGGCGCACCTCGCCGGTCGGGATGCCGGCGTCGTCCACCGGCAGGTACTGCCCGCACCACAACTGCAGCTCGTGATCCAACACCGAGCTTCGATCGTGCCCGCACAGAGCGAAGTACGGGTGGTGCGCGAGCGCCACGGGCGTCGGCCGATCGGCTACGGCGCGAAGCTCGAACGACAACACGCCCGCCGGGCTGAGGCTCACGATCAGCCGCACGCGCACTTCCCCCGGGTACCCCTCCTCCCCGTCGGGCGAGACGTACGCCATGGCGACCGACGCGACGCCTGTTGCGCGCACGACCTCGAGCGACCAGGCAAGCCGGTCGAAGCCGCGCACGCCACCGTGGAGATGGTGCGCGCCATCGTTGGCAGCGAGCTGGTAGCGCACGCCCCCGACGTCGAACGCCGCCCCCGCGATGCGGTTCGCGACGCGCCCCACCGTTCCGCCCAGGTACGGGTGCGGCCCCACGTACCCGCCGCCCGCTCCGTCGTCGAGCGTGCCCAAGCCGAGCACCACGTCGCGCGTGCCGCCGACGGCGTCGTACTTGCCCGCAGGAACCTCGACGCTCACGAGCGTCGCGCCGAAACTGCACACCACTGCCCGCACGCGGCCCGCCGTGAGGGTGGCGAGCTCGACGGGCACGCCGTCGACCTCGCCCCACGGGCGCACGTCCGCGCGCGGCGCGGCGGTGGCGTTCGAAGCGTCCACACGTCCCCTTCCTGTACGCCGAGTGCCTGACCGCATGCTACGTCCCGGACGCGTCCGAGGCCGCATCTGGCGCGTGGTAGATTGACGCGATGCCGGTCGAGGTCTGCAGCTACCGCTTGGTCCTGCGGGGGAAGCCCGCCGGCACGCACGTCCTGAAGACCGAGGGCAAGGGCCGGCACACGCAGCTCGAAGGACGGGCGCAGTTCCAGGGGCCGCTTGGACTCGCGACCGTGCATCAACGCAGCCGCTGCCACGCCCAGCGCCACTTCAGCCTGCGCTTCCGCGAAGAGACGCAAGAACGCAACGAGCAGCGCGTCTTCGACGTGACCTTCGACAACCAACAGGGCGTCGTCACGGCCGCCAAAGGGGCCAAGGACGTCGCTCGCATGCCGTACCTGCGGCCTTACCGAGACCCGCTCTCGCTGCTCCACGAACTCCGCAGTCTGGGCGAGGTGGAACTCGCGCGGCTGCCGATGCTGGGCAAGGACGTCATGGTCCAGTTCGTCGGCGAGCACGACCTCGACACCGCGCTCGGTAGAAAGCGTGCCCGCGCCTACCTGCTCCACCCCGGGCAGAGCGTCGTGTACGTGGACGTGGTCGCGCCGCACACCATCTTGAAGCTCACGCAGCGCTTACCGGACGGCCATCTCGACGCGCTCTTGGTGAAGGTCGCCAGCGAGCCTTCGCTCGAACCGTTCGACGAGGCCGCCGAGCAGGGCGGCAAGAGCGGGAAGCGCCGCTCCCGCCGCCGGCGGCCACGGCGGCGCCGCAAGAACTGACCGCGCAGCCGGTCCCGCGGACGAGATGCCCACTCCCCTGCCGTCGTACGACGACGCCCTCGCTTGGCTCTACGCCCGTTCGCGGGCCGGTGGCGCCCGGGGCCCGCAGCGCGCAGCCGCCCTCCTGAGGGACATGGCGATCCCGACCCCGCCGCTGGTGGTGCACGTGGTGGGCACGAACGGGAAGGGCACCGTCACCACCATGATCGCGGCTGGGTTAACGGCCTCCGGGCACCGAACGGGGCGCTTCGTGTCGCCGCACGTCGAGTCGTTCCAGGAGCGCATCGCCGTCGACGGCAAGCCCATCTCGCGCAGCGAGGTGAGGGCCTTCGTCGCCAACGCCATGCGGCGCGCCTCGGATCGACCGTTCGCGCCAGAGTTGCAGCCTGCGTTCTTCGAGTGGACCTTGGCGCTCGCGTTGGCGGCGTTCGCCCGAGCCGAAGTGACCGCCGCCGTCCTCGAAGCCGGCGTCGGCGGCGCATCCGACGCCACCAGGGCGGTGGAGCCCGTGAACCTCGTGGTGCTCACCAACGTCGACCTCGACCACGTCGAGGCGATCGGTCCGACGCTCGAGATGATCGCCCGCGACAAAGCAGGCGCGTTCCGACCGGGCGTGCCGGCGGTGACGGGCGCACGTCCGCCTGCGCTGGACCGCGTTCGCAGCGAGGCGGAGCGTATCGGGGCGCCGTTGACGATCGCCCCGTGGGCCGGTGAGGACCGATCGACTGCGCGGCCGACGGAGGCGGGCGTCACGGCCGCAGACCACGACGCGCGCCGCCTGTTCGCCCTCCCCGGCGGCGTCGACCTTGGGACGCGCGGCACGCGCGCCGAGGACGCTCGGTTGGCCGCCGCCGCCATGCGGCTCCTCGGGCTCGACGAGCGCGCGGTGGTCGCGGGCGTGATGGCGCCGCCTCTCCCCGCGCGCGGCGAACGCTTCACGCTACGCGGCCGCGACATCGTGCTGGACGGCGCCCACGATCCCGCAGCGGCGGGTCGCCTCGCCGACGAGGTGGGCGGCGGCTACGTGCTGCTGTTCGGAGCGCTGAAGCGCAAAGCCGGAACGGACACGTTGCGGGCGTTGGCGCGCGGCGCGCGGCATGTCGTCCTGACCGAGGCCGAGGTGGGCGAAGGTGTCGTCGCCCTGCCATCCGAGATCGCGGCCCACGGAGCGGCCAGAGCCGAGGTCGTCCTCGCCCCGGTAGACGCACTGATGACCGCGATCGAGCGCTGCCCGCGCGGCGGCCGCGTCGTGATCGCCGGCTCGCTCTACTTGGCGGGCCGCCTACGTCCTTGGCTCAGGTGCCACGCGCGAGCGGCCGCGCCGCTAGGGAGCCTCGCCAAGGCCGGCGCCGCGGAAGACCTGATAGACTCGCGGACGGCATGAACGACACCACCGAAGCACGTCCCGTCGCAGGACGCACGCGAAGCGACGCGCCCCCCGCGGAACCCCAGGCGGCACGCGGCGCCTCGACGGGCCGCGTCGGCTTCGTGAGCCTCGGCTGCCCAAAGGCGCTGGTCGACAGCGAACGGATCCTCACCCAGTTGCGGGTCGAGGGGTACGACATCGTGCCCGAGTACGACGCCGCCGACCTGGTGGTGGTGAACACCTGCGGTTTCATCACGCCTGCGGTCGAGGAGTCGCTCGACGCCATCGGGGAGGCGCTGCGCGAGAACGGCCGGGTGATCGTGACCGGTTGCCTCGGAGAACGCCCGGACACCATCCTCGAGCGCCACCCCCAAGTCCTGTCCGTGACGGGGCAAGCTGACGTCGATGGCGTCATGCGCGCCGTGCGCCACGCCTTGCCGCTCGAGGCTCATCCGTTCACGTCCCTGCTGCCCACGGCGCCCGGCGAGCGCACCGCCGTTCGCTTGACGCCGCGGCACTACGCCTACCTGAAGATCGCCGAAGGCTGCAACCACCGCTGCAGCTTCTGCATCATCCCGAAGCTCCGCGGGCTGCAGGTCTCGCGTGACGCCAACGACGTGCTCTACGAGGCCACGCGCTTGGTGGCGAGCGGCACCAAGGAGTTGCTGGTGATCGCCCAGGACTCGAGCGCCTACGGCGTCGACGTGCGCCACCGCGTGAGCACCTACCAGGACCGCCCCGTGCGCGCGCACCTGGTCGACCTCGTGCGCGAACTGGGTGAGCTCGGCGCGTGGGTGCGCCTTCACTACGTCTACCCGTACCCGCACGTGCGCGAGCTGGTGGCGCAGATGGCCGAGGGCAAGGTCCTGCCCTACCTCGACGTTCCCCTTCAGCACGCGAGTCCGTCGGTGCTGCGCGCCATGCGCAGGCCGGGGGGCGCCGACAGCCACCTGAGCACCATCGCCGCCTGGCGCGACATCTGCCCCGAGCTCACGCTCCGTTCCACCTTCATCGTCGGCTTCCCGGGCGAGACCGACGCGGATTTCGAGTTGCTGCTCGACTTCCTGAAGGAGGCCAGGCTCGACCGCGTTGGCGCGTTCCCGTACAGCGAGGTGCCGGAAGCCGACGCGAACGCGCTTCCCGGCGCCGTCCCCGAGGAGCTGAAGCAGGAGCGCTACCGACGCCTGATGGAGGTCCAGCACGACGTCTCTGCCGCGAAGTTGCGCGCCAAGATCGGAAGCGAGATCGACGTGTTGGTCGACGACTACGCCAGCGAACCGGGCCTGGTGATCGGCCGAAGCAAGGGCGACGCACCCGGGATCGATGGTGTTGTCATGGCCGCGAGCGACGGCACGGTGAAGATCGGCGACATGGTCCGGGTTCGCGTCACGGGCGCAGACGCCCACGACCTGCAGGGCGACGTCGTGTCGACGGTTCCGTGGCGACCCGCGGTTCCTACCTGGTGAAGTTGAGGTTCAGCCGAGCGGTCCGCGCGGCTGCATCAAGCGGTCGAACTCGCGTTCCTCGTCCTGCCCGATGCCGCCTTGGCGCTGGGTGATCATCAAGCGGAACTCGTGCGGGCTGGTGGCCATGAAGGTGGCGTCCTCGAGCGTGATGCGACCCGCCAGGTAGAGCTCGACTAAGTGTTGGTCGAACGTCTGCATGCCGCGCAGGTTGTCCTGCATGAGCGCTTCCTTGATGAGCGGCGTCTTCTCCTCGTCCTTGATGTAGTCGCGGATGAGGGGCGTGTTCACCAGCACCTCGACCGACAGGACCCGGCCCGGGCCGTCGGCGCGCGGCAGCAGCCGCTGGCTGAGGATGCCGAGTAGCGAGTCGGCCAGCAGGATACGGATCTGGTCCCGCTCGTGCGGCGGGAAGAAGTCGATGATGCGGTTCACGGTGCGGATGGTGTCGAGCGTATGCAGCGTGCTGAACACCAGGTGACCGGTCTGCGCCGCGGTGATGGCGGCCTCGACCGTCTCCTTGTCACGCATCTCGCCGACCATGATCACGTCGGGGTCTTGGCGCATGGCGAACTTGAGCGCGCCCACGAAGTCGGCGGTGTCGAGGCCGATCTCGCGCTGGATCACCAGGCTCTTCTGGTTCCGGTGCAGGATCTCGATCGGGTCTTCGATGGTGATGATGTTGCGCGAGAAGCGCCGGTTGATGAAGTCGACCATCGCCGCCAACGTCGTCGTCTTGCCCGAACCGGTGGGCCCGGTGACCAGCACCAGGCCACGAGGCTGGCTGGCGAACTCCGTGACGACGGCGCCGGGCAACCCCAACGACTCGAAGCTGGGGATGGCGTCGCGGATCACGCGCATGACCACCCCGACCGAGCCGCGCTGCCGGAGCACGTTGCAACGGAAGCGCGCGACGTTGGGGATGTTGAACGCGAAGTCGACCTCGTGCCGGTGCCGGAAGAGGTCGCGCTGCGACTCGCTCATCATCGCGAGCGCGATCTGCTCGGTCTGCTCCGGGGAGAGGGTCGGCACGCTCTCGTACGGGTAGAGCTCGCCGTCGATGCGCATGTGCGGTGGCGCGCCCGCTTGGAGGTGGATGTCCGATGCGCCCTTGGACACCATGGTGCGAAGGAGGTCGGCGATGCGCACGCCGCGTCCGGCAGCGTCACTCATGAGCGGATCCTACCCGTACACGTACGCCATGCGATGGCCATGACGCCAGTCTAGGCGTTTCCCGCGGCACGATTCTGTGACATTCCGTTCGGCCATGAGCGCCGTCGCGCGCCGATGCGGTCGGCGCCCCGACCGTCACAAGATCTTCGAAAGGAACGCCCGCGTGCGCTCCTCGCGCGGCGCTTGGAAGAAGTGCTCGGGCGTGCCGACCTCCACGATCTGACCCGCGTCCATGAACACCACCCGGTCGCCGACCTCGCGCGCGAAGCCCATCTCGTGCGTGACCACCACCATGGTCATGCCTTCCTTCGCGAGGTTCACCATCACCTCGAGCACCTCGCCGATCACCTCGGGGTCGAGCGCCGAGGTCGGCTCGTCGAACAGCATCACCTTCGGCTCCATCGTCAGCGACCGGGCGATGGCCACGCGCTGCTGCTGGCCGCCGGAGAGTTGGCCCGGGTACTTGCGCGCCTGCTCCGGGATGCCGACCTTCTCGAGGAAGTACATGGCGCGCTCCTCGGCCTTGCTCTTCTTCCACTTGCGCACGCGGATGGGCGCCAGCGTGATGTTCTCGAGCACGGTCAGGTGCGGGAAGAGGTTGAACGACTGGAACACCATGCCGGTCTCGCG
>CAZOTV010000104.1:0-9631 GCA_964582795.1 uncultured bacterium | reverse complement strand
TCTGCGTGCTTCGCCGCCGTGGAGTTTGACTGCAGTGCCAACCGATCGTCGCGCGCATCGATTCCCACAGGGCATCACTTGGGGTCGAGGAGATCTGTCGCACTCTGAGGGCGCACGACTTCGAGACCGCTCCCAGCACGCACGACGCCTATGAGCCGCGCCGGCCATCGCTACGCTAGCGCTCGGATGAGCGGCCACCGGTCGAGATTCGGCGCGTGCACCACGCCCGCTTCGCCTTTTACGGCGTCAGGAAGGTGTGGCAGGCGCCTAGCCGCAGCAACTCACACTGGGCAGCGATTAGTATGCCCGGTTCATCCGTTTGGCAGCCCTATCTGGCAGAACGTGCCTGAAGGGCGTCAAACCCATCTGGCCAGACTCGGCTGTCCGGTGCTCACGCGACCTGGTGCTCCACCGCTGGGACCGCCAACGCCCGAAAGGGCGTCGGTGTCAGACTTCACCTTGATGGCCAGTCGCGCGGGCACGGCGTACGTGGCGTTGTTCAAGAACGCCTTCTCGCAGCGCATCCTGGGCATTTTGGTGCTCAGCACTATGAACGCGTAGCTCGTTTGCCTGGTGCTGGCACAAATGATCAGTGCGCGTGAGCGCAGCGACCCACACTTCAGCGGGCGCCGGGTGATTGCTCAAAGTGACATCGGCACCTGTTCAAGCGGCCTGGTCTTCCGCCAACAGCTCTTGGATTGTGGCACGGCCGGCGTCGTGGACCGTTTCGCCGCCGCCTACGCTTACCCTCTGATGCGAATCACGTCGGGCCTTGAAAGGCTGACCTGATACGTACAGGAGGTAGGGCCTGGACTTCCAAGCTCGAGATTGTAGCCGCCACGACGGCTTGGGTGGCCCATCTCAACCAGCACCGCCTGTATATCGAACCTTGGCTACGTCAGCTCGGATCGAGACTACATGAAGTCAGACCCTGGTCCTAAAGGAACAGGCCTCGTGAGACACGAGTCTCCACCGGGCCCAGAGCGACTCATTCACGTTTCGACGCGCCGTCGATCGGGACAAGATACGAGTAGGTCTACGGCGCGAGTAACAGGAAGCAAGTCACGGGTCTGCCCTGCGCTGCCGCTTCCCGAGTGTCGGCAGACCCGTACCTGCAGGCGTCAGCGTCTCTGAATCAAGGGCTCCATCCGACCGGGGCAGTTTTGGGAATCGTGCGCGCCGGCGATCGATACCCCAAACTGCACCGCGGCGCCAGATATCGCCACGTGGACCCTTGCTATCAGAGCGGGCGGGGTTTCTCCTGTGTCTCCACCGGCATCTGAGATTCGAAGTCGGCATCTACCGATCGACGAGCGTAGCAGTGGGCAAATAGCGCGCATCGGAAGGAAGCCGCTGGCTATCGGATTGGGAGGCTATCGATATGGGGTGCCATGGCAAGTTGCGCCACTGCCCAGATTGAAATGCTCAAGCAGACTGTACGCGGCAGGTGGCGGTCTGATGGCTGATCTCCTCAAGCGGTAGAACGTTCTGGCGTGCCGGCCGTCTGCGAGGTGCCAGTCCCCAGGATGACAAGTTCGACGCGAATACCGCCGTTTGCGGCGGCAATCTTGACGTTGTTGCCCGAAGGGGCGTCGCAGCTCGCATTGCCTTTCTCAGCTCGGTGACCCCAAGTGTCTGCGTCCCGGTAGATCCCAAGTGTCCAATCGCCTACAGCAACTTCTGCCTTGCCCAGAAGGCTCTTCAGTAGGGTCGCACTCACCTTCTCTGTCCCCACCCTCACCCCATACGGCAGATTCGACAACGCCAACCCCGCCTCCGCCCCGAACCCGTCCAGATCGAGTTCCCTCGCATCCCGCACCCCGAGCTCGACCCCTTCCACCCCCGCGTTCTCCACGTTCCAGGCCGCCGCCTCGATGGCCTTCGGGTCGATGTCGAACCCGTATAGCCGCGCGCCGGGGTCGGGGTTCACGGCGGCCAGCGCCGCCTCGTGCATCCGTCGCCACTGCGCCTCTCGGTGCCAGGCTGCGTGCTCGAACGCGAAGCTCCTGCGCAGGCCGGGCGCCCGCCCGGTGAGCACGTGGTGCATCTCGATCAGCATGGTGCCGCTGCCGCAGAACGGGTCTACCACCACGTCGGGGCGTTTCGGGCCCGTTTCGCGTTGCTCGAACGCCTGCAAGGCCAGCAGCGCGGCGGCGGCTGCCAGCGTCTCGCGGATGGGCGCCACGCCCACATGCAGGCGCTCGCCGCGGCGGTGCAGATGCTCGCCGCTGGTGTTCAGGCTCACCTGCGCGCGGTCTTTGTTCAGCCGCAGGTGGAACTCGAGTGGGGCCTTCGGGTCGTGCTGCGCATGCAGCCCGAGGGTCTCGAGCCGCCTGCGGATGGCGTCGTGCGCCACGCCCTCGAGCTCACCGCCGCTCTTCATCGTGCTCTGCCTGGCGCTGGCGCGCAGCGCGTACGAGCCCGCTCGGCCGATGTGCACCTCCCACGGCAGCTTCCGCAGGTGGTCGAACAGCATCGGCTTGGACGCCGCCGCGAACTCGTTCCCCACGCGCAGCAGCACCCGCGATGCGGTGCGCAGCCACAGGTTCGCCTGCATGATCTGCTGCACGCTCATCATGGCGTGCACGCCGCCGCGGTCTTCGCGCGCGTCGTGCTCGATGCCGAGCGCCACCATCTCGCCGCGCAGCACGTCTTCCAAGCCGGGCGTCACCTGCACGAAGCAGGCGTGCGGCGCCTCGCGCAGGAAGCGCTTCACGCGGCGGTTCAAGGCGTTGTCGGAGAGGGGCTCCGTAACGGGCTTCGTGCTCGCGGGTGAAGCGTCCTTCTTGGGTTGACCGCGGCGTGGCACGGCGTCAGGGTACCGCCCCGGGGCGCGCGCCTCTATCGTTCGGCAACCAGCGCGTTCCCGGCGCCCGCGCCCTTGACGCCCCTTTGACGCCTGCCTGCGTAGCATCGAGCGTCGACGCACCGCCGGCGTCCTCCCGGAACGTTGTCCTGGCATGTCGTTCCCCAGACGTGCTCTCCCGTCCCCTCACCCCGCCGGCGGTGCGCGCGACCTGGAACGACCCGGAGGTGGCAGTGTGAGCCGTGGCATGCGTGGGATTGGGCGTTGGACCCTGCGTTGGACTCAGCGCGGGACTCCGCGTTCGACGGAACGTGGGATCGGGCGCGCGACTACGCGCCAGGCGGTCCATCGGGCCGAGTGTGGAGCCGAGCGCGACAACCCGAGCGGCCCCGAGAGCCGGACGGACGGTCGCGCCGACAGTCACGCCGTCAGTCACGCCGAGCAAGTGCGTAGTCCCCTTCGAAGCCCCACCCCTTCCCGGCGCACCCTGCGTCACCGCGATCAACTTGCGGTCCTGGCGACGAGGCTGTTGGCCTTGGTCGCGCTTCTGGGTTTCGCCACCGCGGCTGCGCAACCGTGTGAGATCGACGTTCTGGGCTTGCCGGAGCAAGGGCAACTGCACGAGAGCGAACGCCCAGGCCTCGTCAATCCCGGGCCGTTCCAGCAACGCCTGGTCGAGCGGTCCAAGACGTACCTCACGCCGCTGCTCTGTTCCGCCGTGAACCGCGTCGCCTTCATCGAGCAGGCGCCGGAAGACGCCGCCGCCACGGGCTGGGTGCGCGTGCATGGCTACAACGACATCGTGCATCTCGACGCGCGCCCGCTCAGCCTGTCCGAGACTGCGCTTGACCCGTCGAAGAACCGCGGGTCTCCAGGCGACGTGTGGGCCGGCGGCATCGACGCCCTGGCGCACGAAGCGACGCACGCCGCGGTGCATCTGTTGAACAGCCAGTCCAACGTCGAACGGTGCCGACTGAGCACGCTCTCGTGCGACCCGGTGCGCGCCAGTCAGTGGTCGTCCACCGCGCAGGACGCGGCGAAAGCGGCCGTGGAGCGCATGCGCCTTTCGAGCGGCATCGTCGAGGAGTGGGTGCGCATGCACGAGGCGTTCGTGCGCGTCGGCATGGCCACCGAGTTCGGCGCGTACGCGGGCAGCCAGCACGACGCCACCGCCCTCACCGCGGCCGGCTTCACCTCGCGCTACGGGTCTTCCAAGCCGGGTGAGGACATCGCCGAGTGGGTCGCCAAGACGCAGGTCGGCAACTTGCAGGGCCAGACGTTCGAAGGGGCCACCGTGGGCAACCCGAGCGAGAACCTCGGTTGCCTCGTGATGAGCGGCGCCGGCAACCGCGTGACGAGCGACACGGCCGCGGCCTTCACGAAGCTCTCGTTCTTGCGCGACGTGGGGCTTGTTTCGCAAGGCGCGTTCGAGCGCTGCGTAGGCGGGCTCGGCATCGAGACGCACGGCAAGAACGGCGTGCACCTCACGAACAACGACGGTAGCGTCGGCACGCTCGACGACCGCATGCGCGCGGTGATCGGCCAGAACGGCCTGGGGGCGTGGACGTTCCAACTCACCGCCGAAGGGTCCGCGCGCCATGGCGACACCACCTCCCCGGTGAAGGCCACCCTCACCCTCGAGTTGGCTTCCATCCTCGCTTCGACCGCCACGTCCGTCGACGAGGTGTCGTGGCCGCGCGGCATCTACGCCATCGGTGACGACGCCGAGTTCCGCGTCGATTTCGAAGACGCGCCCGCCGGCACCTTCTACGGCGTCGAGGGCTTCGTGCTCGTCACGCGCGCCAGCAACGACCTGATCGAGGGCTCCATCGTGCTGCGCCTCGGCATGCGGCCGCACACCGCCTTCCCCGTGCCGGAGACGGGCGACTGGCTTCCGACGCCGATCACGTTCCGGATGGAAGGCGGGTCGTAGAGCACGACGTGGATCGCGCAGCGCCCCATGCGAGATGTTCGGCTGGCTACCGGCGGGCAGGTTGGTAGCATCGCTCAGCGCCCGATGGCGAGGCGCCGCCTCGTCGCGGAACGTTGAACGCCGCCACGCGCCGAGCGCCGATGGAGAACGCTGCATGAAGATCGTCTGGGTCGGGTTCCACCAGGAGGGTATCGACGCCTTCCGCGCCGTGCTCGAAGCGGGGCACGACGTGGCCGCCGCGTTCACCCTCACGCAAGCCGCCGCCGGCAAGCGCAGCGGCGTTACCGACTACGCGCCCATCTGCCGGGAGTACGGCGTGCCGCTTCACCACGTGAGCAACATCAACGACGACAGCGCGATGGAGCGCCTCGAGGCGCTCGCGCCCGACCTGATCGTCGTGCTGGGGTGGTCGCAGATCTTGCAGCCGCGCCTGCTGCGCCTACCGCGCGTGGGGGTAGTGGGCGCGCACGCGTCGCTGCTGCCGCATAACCGCGGCCGCGCCCCGGTGAACTGGGCCCTCATCCGCGGCGAAGAAGAGACCGGCAACACCCTCATGTGGCTCGCCGAAGGCGTGGACACGGGCGCCATCATCGACCAGGTGGCGTTCCCCATCACGCCCTTCGACACCTGCGCCACGCTCTACGACCACGTGGCGGCGTCCAACCGCGCCATGGTGCTGCGCCTACTCGAGAGGCTCGCCCGGAGCGAGAAACCCGGCAGGCCGCAACCCCACACCGACGAACCGGCTCTGCCGGGGCGGAAGCCCGCCGACGGCCTGATCGACTGGAGCCAGCCTGCTCAGCGTGTGTACGACCTCGTGCGCGGCGTCACCCGGCCGTACCCTGGGGCGTTCACCTACTTGGACGGCCGCAAGTGGATCGTCTGGAGCGCCGCGCTGCTGCCGGTGGAACTCGCGCCCCGCGCAACGGGCAGGGCCGGAGCGGCCGCAACGGAACCGTCCGGCGGCGAGGCGCGCGTGACCCCACCTGCATGGGCCGACCCCGGCGAGGTGCTCGGCATGGCCGTTTCGCCCGAGCCCGGCGCCTGCGGGCCGGTGGTGGCGTGCGCCGACGGAGCGCTGCTGTTGAACGAACTCGAAGACGACGCCGGGAACGTGCTGCGGGGTCCTGACCTGGCCCGGCAACCCTGGCGCGGAAAGGTGTTCCGAGATGGCTGAGAAACGCGTGCTGGTGATCGCCGCCCACCCCGACGACGAGCTGCTGGGGTGCGGCGGAACGGTGGCGCTGCACACGGCCGCCGGCCACCAAGTGACGTCCGTGATCGTGTGCGAAGGGGAATCTCACCGCTACGGTCCGGAAGGCGTGGGGCAGAAGAACCACATCCGGTGCGCGGCAGACGCGCTCGGTGTCAGCGACGTGCGGCTGCTGGGGTTCCCAGACCAGAAGCTCGACACCTTCGCCCTCACAGACATCATCACGCCGCTCGAGAAGATCGTGCGCGAGGTGCGGCCGCAGGTCGTCTACTGCCAGTACGGCGGGGACGTGAACCTCGACCACCACCACCTGTTCAACGCCGTGTTGGTGGCCACGCGCCCCACCGAGCCGTACATCGAGGCGGTGTACGCCTTCGACACCGCCAGCAGCACCGACTGGGCCTACCCCCGCACGTTCATCCCGGACACCTGGGTGGACATCAAGGACACGCTGGCGCAGAAGCTCGACGCCATGGCGTGCTACGAGAGCGAGGTGCGCGACTACCCGCACCCCCGCTCGCTGCAGGCGCTCGAGTACCGCGCCAAGGCGTGGGGCAACCAGGCGCTGCTCGACGCTGCCGAGGTGTTCATGACCGTCCGGAGGGTCGCGCGACGTGGCGAGACGCCTACTTGACGTAGCGCTCTCGGGCCTGGCGCTCGTCGTGCTGTCGCCGCTGCTGCTGGCCGCCGCCATCGCGGTGCGGCTCTCCAGCCAGGGGCCGGTGTTCTACCGCGCCCAGCGCGTCGGTGTGTGCGGGCGGCCGTTCACCATGCTGAAGTTCCGCACCATGCACCAGCACCACGGCGGCCAGGTCATCACCGCTCAGCACGACCCGCGCGTGTTCCCGGTGGGCGCCGTGCTGCGCAAGCTCAAGATCGACGAGCTGCCGCAACTCTGGAACGTGTTGAAGGGCGACATGGCCATCGTCGGCCCCCGGCCGGAAGACCCTTCGATCGTCGAGGAGCACTACACCGACCAGCAGCGCGAGACGCTCGCCGTGCGACCAGGCCTGTCGTGCCCCGGCAGCCTCTACAACTACACCCACGGCGAGAAGCTGCTGGACACCGACGATCCCGAGGCCGCCTACGTCGAGCAGTTGATGCCCGTGAAGCTCGCGCTCGACCTGGTGTACGTGCGCGAGGCGTCGCTCGCCTACGACCTCGAGATCATCCTGCGCACGGTGGTGACCGGCGTTCAGATCGTGCTCGGCAGGGAAACGTTCCCCGAACCGCCGGAGATGGCGAAGGCGCGGGAGGTGTACGGGTTCTTGTGAGTTGGTACCACCCGATCGCGGCGCTTCGCGCGACCCCCGCGGCGGCGCTTGCTCACCCGTTCCGACTGTGCGGGTCCCACACGTCGCGCAGCCCGTCCCCCAGCAGGCTCCACCCCAGCACCGTCCACACGATCGCCAGCCCCGGCACCAGGGCAGGGTAGGGGCTGAGGGCCAGGAAGCCCTGCGCTTCGCGCAGCATGTTGCCCCAGCTGGGCACGTCGGGTGGGCTGCCGAGGCCCAGGAAGCTGAGCGCCGCCTCGGCCAGCACCGCCACGGCGAGGCTGAGGCTGGCTTGCACCACCAGCGGGCCGACGGCGCCGGGCATGACGTGCCGGAGCAGCAACCTTGCCTCGCTTACGCCTAGGGCACGGCCGGCCTCGACGTAGTCGCGTTCCTTGAGGCTCAGCACGCTGGCGCGGGCGATGCGCGCGAAGATCGGCACGGTGGCGATGCCGATGGCGGTCATGGCGGTCAGCGTGCCGGGCTCGTACACCGCCGCCAGCAGCAGCGCCATCAGGATGGCCGGGAAGGCGTACGCCACGTCGACGAGGCGCATGATCACCTCGTCGACGAAGCCGCCAACGAACCCGCCGAGCGCTCCCAGCAGGCTGCCCACGCCGAGCGCGAGCCCTACCGCGATGAAGCCCACGTAGAGTGAGCTGCGCGCGCCCACCAGCACGCGAGACAGCAGGTCTCGCCCGAAGTGGTCGGTGCCGAAGGGGTGCGCGGGCAGCGGGCCTTTCAGCTGCACGGTGAAGTCGAGCGCCAGCGGGTCGTGTGGGAGCCACACGAAGCTCAGGAGCGCCGCGACCACCACGGTACCGATCAAGAACGCGCCAGCCCAGAGGTTGAAGCGCGCCCTGCCTCGGTGAGCGTGGGCGCGAGCTCGACGCCCGCCGGCGGCACGGGCGCCGCTCGGAGCGCCGTTCGGTACGGGCGCGTTACCGCCCGGTCCTGGTGCGGGGGCGCCGGAGCGAAGCATCAGGCGTACCGGATCCGCGGGTCGAGAAGGCCGTACGACACGTCCACCAGGAACCCGAGCAGCACGATGGTGGCGGCGTACACCAGGATGAGGCCCTGCAGCAGCGGGAAGTCGCGCGTGCCGATGGCGGTGAGCGCCAGGCGCCCCATGCCCGGCAGCGCGAAGACTTGCTCGATGACGATCGAGCCGATGAACAGGTTGGTGAGGGACAGGCCGAAGATGGTCACGATGGTGACCATGGCGTTGCGCAGGGCGTGCTTCCACACCACGCCGCGCTGGCCGACGCCCTTCGCCCGCGCGGTGCGCACGTAGTCTTGGCTCAGCACGTCGAGCATGGCGGCGCGCGTCATGCGCGTCATCACCGCCGCTTGTCCCAGGCCGAGCGCCAGCACCGGCAGCAGCAGGCTCTTCGCCCAGCGTAGCGGGTCGTCGCCGAAGGTCGTGAAGCCGCCCGCGGGCAGCACGCGCCACTCGACCGCGAACCACAGGATGAACATGAGCCCCAGCCAGAAGCTCGGGATGGCCGCGCCCAACTGGCTGAGCGAGGTGAGCAGCGGGTCCCACACGGTGCCGCGCCGGAGCGCGGCCAGGATGCCGATGGGGATGGCGATGATCGTGGCGACGGCGGCCGCGAGGATCGATAGCGGCACGCTCACGCGCAACCGGTCCTGGATCATCGGGCCGACCGGGCGCTGGTAGTTGATGGACTCGCCGAAGTCTCCTTGAAGCACGCCGCCGAACCACTGTAAGTAGCGCGTGGCGGGCGGCCGGTCGAGCCCGAGCTTGGTGCGAAGCGCCGCGGCCGCGGCGGGGTTGGCGTTCATGCCAAGGATGATCTCGGCCGGGTCTCCTGGCACCGCCAGCAGCGCGGAGAACACGACGATGCTGGCCAGCACGATGCTGACTAGGGCGGTGAGGAAGCGGCGAACGAGGAATCCGAGCATGGAGGTTGGGGCGCGGAGGTTGGGGCGCGGAGGTTGGGGCGTGGAGGTTGGGGCGTGGACGCGCGGCTAGGCCTTGTGCTCGCGGCTAGGCCGCGTACCCGTCGTGCCTGCCCGCGGGGCAAGGCCGCGAGGCGAAGGCGACGAGCCGCGGCCGCGCGAGACCGCCGCCGGTGAGGGCGGGCGTTCGCCCCCACCGGCGGCTTTCGCGCGGGCCGGCGACGGTCGCTTCCGCGACGCCCGCAGGCCCGCAAGGTCCGTCACTGCGCCCGGTAGACCCCGGTCATGTCGATGGCGGGCGTGGGCTGGTCGGTCCAGAAGCCGTAGACGTCTTGCTTGGCTGCCATCAGGAACGGCGGGCTGAACACCCACACGTTCACCGCGTCGTTCGCGATGATGCGGGCGATCTCCTGGTAGGCGGCCGTCTCGGCCTCGGCGGTAGGAGCGGCCTCGGCCTCCGCGAGCAGCTCGCGCACGCGCGG
>CAZOTV010000103.1:3468-9744 GCA_964582795.1 uncultured bacterium | reverse complement strand
CGATCATCTCGTCGGGGATCTCGGCGTAGAAGTTGCGGAAGATCAAGGTGGTGATCGGTAGGCCGTACACCACGTGCGCCATCACCAGGCCCCAGATGCTGCCGTACAGCCCGATGTCGCGCAGGAACTGGAACAACGGGATGAGGATCGACTGGTACGGGATGAACATGCCGAAGAGCATCAGCGGGAACACGATGCGCGCGCCTGGGAAGCGCCACTTCGAGAGCACGTAGCCGTTCATCGATCCCATCAACGCCGAGATGAGCGTGGCGGACACGGCGAGCACGAAGCTGTTCTGAAGCTTGGGCGCGAACGCGGTCCAGGCCGTGGCGTAGCTCGCCCAGTTCCAGACCTGCGGCAACGCCCACGTGGTTGCCAGGTCGATGTCGGCGGGCCGCTTCAGACTGGTGATGACGACCAGGTAGATGGGCAGGAGATAGAACGCGCTGGCGACGGCCAGCAGGAGATAGACGATCCAACGCCTGCGGGCACGGGCGCCCGGATCGCCGGTGCGAGGGCGCCGGGTCGTGAGGACGGCGCTCACCGCCGCACCTCCGAACGCAGGCTGGAGTACAGGTACGGCACGATGACGACCGCCACCAGCAACAGCAGCACGACGGCGATGGCGGCGCCCGAGGCGAACTGGTTGGCGCGGAAGCTGCGTAGGTACATCAGGAGCGCGGGCACGTCGGTGGTGGCGTTGTCGGAACCGGCCATGGCCCAGACGAGGTCGAAGATCTTCAGGCTGATGTGCCCTAGGATGACCATGGCGGACAGCGTGATCGGCCCGAGCAGCGGCAGCACCACGTGGCGATAGAGCTGCCACTCGCCGGCGCCGTCGACGCGGGCGGCTTCACGAAGTTCGTCGGGGATGCCGCGTAGGCCCGCCAGGTAGAGCGCCATGGTGTAGCCCGACATCTGCCATACCGCGGCCAACACGATGCCGACGAAGGCGACGTTGAAGCCGTGCGTCTCGGGGAACGGCAAGAGACGGACGTCCGGCGCGCGGAAGAGCGCCCAGGCGCCAACCAGGAGCGTCGCTCCCGCCGTCGTCCAGGCGCGCCCTCGCTTACCAGAGCGCCATGCGCTCCACGCGACGTAGAGCAGCACGAGCGCGACGACGACGCCCGTGATGGTGGGCAGGTCGTTCCAATCGAACCGCCAGATCTGGCGTCGGGTGGTGAGCCAGCGGAACGACATCCGCGGCAGGCCGATCAGTTCCGGGAGCGCGTTCACGCCGCCGCTGGGCTGCAGCAGCCAGCGCCACACCGTGCCCGTCACGATGAACGCGAGCGCGAACGGGTAGAGGAACACGGTACGGAAGAAGCCTTCCCCGCGGACGTTCTGGTCGAGCAGGATGGCCAGGCCCAGGCCGAGACCGAGGCACCCTGCCAGGAAGAACGCCGTGAAGAAGAAGGTGTTGACGAGATCCTGGCGGAACCGGGTGTTGATGATCCCGGTGAAGAGCTGACGGTAGTTCTCGAACCCGACGAAGTGCAGCTCCGGGTCGAGCGCGAGCGCTTGAGAGGGGTCCTGGCCCCAATCGGTGAGGGACACGAAGCCGGTGCGGCCGATGAAGCCGTAGACGAAGATCGCGAGCAGGATCAACGACGGCAGGATCATCAGGATGGCGGTGACCCGGTCGCGGGTGAGCTTCATGGGAGCCCTCGGGCTGAGCGGCGAAGCAGGTGCGTGCTTGGGTGCCTTCGGTGCCGAGGGGAGGAGGAAGGCCCCCTCCCCTCGGCGGGAGTGCGTTACCGCCCCAGGCCGACCTGGTTGGCGATCGCTTGCGCGGCGTTGGCGGCTTGTTCACCGGAGCGCGACGCGAGGAAGATCTCCATGACGGTGGCGAACTCGCTCATGAACGCTTCCTTCGCCACGGCGCCGTGCACCAGGCTGCCGACGATGGCGTTGCTCTGCCAGTCGGCCGCGGCCGAGCGCGAGTAGGCGTTGTACATGTCGAGGTCGGAGTCGAGACGGGCCGAGATCGAGCCCTTGAGCGGGTTGAAGGTGTCCTGACCTTCCTTGGAGCCGATCAGGCGCAGCCAAGCAAGGGTGGCGTCGCGGTTGGCGACACCCTTGGGCAGCCCGAAGGCATCGGCCAACATCATGAACACGCCATCGGTGCCGGGGGAGGCCTGCCATGCGAAGCCGGTGCCCGGTTCGAGGCCGAGCGTGGTGACCATGTAGCCGGCAGCCCAGTCGCCCATGACGTTGAAGGCGGCCGTGCCGTTGACGACCCGGTCGGTTGCTTGTTGCCAGCTGAGGCCGGCGGCGTCGTCGTTGCTGCAGTCGAGGACCTGGCCGAAGGTGTCCCACACGGCCATGGCCTTCGGGTCGGTGAAGGAGAGTTCACCGCTCCACAGCGACGCGTAGTCGTCGGGCCCGAGGACCGCCAACGCCACCGATTCCCACAGGTGTTGTTGCGTCCAGTTCTCACCGACCACCAGCGGCGTCACGCCCGCTGCTTGCAGCGTCGGGCAGACCGCCAGGAAGTCGTCCCACGTAGCCGGGGCCTCGATGCCCCACTCCTCGAGCTTCGCGGGGACGTACCACATCACGTTGGAGCGGTGGATGTTGACGGGGACGCTCCAGGTGCCGTCTTCGGTGCTGATCAGGTCGATCAGGCCGGGCGGGAAGGCATCGAAGAAGCCTTCCTCGTCGAACAAGAACGTGATGTCTTCCATCCGCTGCGCCGCGACCCAGGTGCCGATCAGTTCCTGGCCTGCGTGGACCTGGAACGAGTCGGGCGGGTCGCCGCCGAGCATGCGCGTCTTGAGCACGGCGCGCGCGTTGACGCCGGAGCCCCCAGTGACGGTGGCGTTGATGACCTCGATGCCGGGGTTCTGCTGTTCGAACAGGTCGATGAGGGCCTCGAGCGCGGGGCCTTCGTCACCGGCCCACCACGAGAAGATCTCGAGCTCGCCCTGGGCGTAAGCGAACCCTGTCGCCAACGCCAACGAAGCGATCCAAGTGAGGATTCTACGCATCTTCGGTTCCCCTTCCCGCCATCGCGCCGAAGCGTGAGCATGGCACGCGGCGTCGTTCACGGCTCTCGTGGGGTTCTCGTCGTTCACGTACTCGGCAGGTCCAATGGGCACCTCCCCCAACGTCGTGGGCCGCGAGCATGCCGTCCGAACCGGGCCGCACGCTGGACCCGACGTTCGCGCCCGGACCGTGAGCGGACCGCCGAACCTCGGTCGGCGGAGTTCCGCGTCGGGGCCGGGGCGTCCCCTCATCCTAGACCGCGTCAGGCTGTGTGGTAAAGGTCACATTGGCGGGCGGTAGACTGACCGCATGACCACGATCGCCGATTGGAAGGGGCGCCTACGGCGGCCCCTCCAGTTGGAGCTGCGCAGCGGTTGCCACGACACCGCCATCGTCGGCGGCGTCGAAGCGCTGGTGCGGCGACTGCCGCCTCCCTTGCGGCCGCTGGGGAGCAGCCTGGACGGCTACGCGCGGATGTCGACCAGCGAGCGCGAAGAACGCCTGCAAGCCGTGCTGGAGGAACTTGCGAAGGACGAAGCGGTCGGGGCCCGTACTTCGCCGGCGGCCCGAGAAGCGCCTGGCCAGATGCCCGGCAGGGACACAAGCCGTCGAGGCAGCGAGGACCCGGACGCACAGCCGAGCGCTAGTTCCGCGACGAACCGTGGAACGCGATCCGCCAAGTACCTCGACGGGAAGGCCATCGAGCCTGGCGGCGGGGTCGCCCTCGGCACGGACGACCTCGACGCGCCCTTGTCCGAGCGTCTGGTGGACCTGGGTCAGCAAGCGCCGAAGAAGCTACGCGAGGTCGGCATCGGCACGTACCGCGAGTTGCTCTACCACCTGCCTCGCCGCTACGAGGACCGCCGCGCGCTCCCCGCCTTCACCGCCCTGAAGGACGGCGAGGTCGCGACCGTGCGTGGGGAGGTCGTCAGCCGCGCCGCGACGCGTTCGCGCCGCGGGATGCACGTCTTCCGCGCGGGCCTGATGGACGCCGGCGGCGCACGCGTGACCGCGGTCTGGTTCAACCAACCCTGGCTCGAGAAGCAGGTGTTCCCGGGGGCGCGCCTGGTGCTCAACGGCAAGGTGAAGCGCGTCGGGCGCCAAGCGGAGATCGCCGTACAAGGCTTCGAGGTGGACGACGACAGCGAGTCGCTCTCCTTCGACCGCATCGTCGGAATCTACCCCAGTACCCAGGGGCTCAGCCAGGCCTACCTGCGCAGGGCGGCCAAACGCCTGCTGGACGCTCTTGGCGCGGTTCCCGACCACCTACCGAGGAGCCTCCTCGACCGCCACGACCTGGTCCCGCTCGACCGGGCCTTGCGCGAGGTCCACTTCCCGACCACGGAGGAGGAGCTCGGGCGGGCCGTGAGGCGCTTGAAGTTCGACGACTTCCTGTTCTTCGAGTTGGCGGTCCTTCGCAGCCGCGACCCGAACCGTTCAGGGCGATCGTTCCGGGTCGCAAGGCAGGATCTTGCCGCGTTCCAGGACGTGCTTCCCTTCGACCTGACGCCGGCGCAAACGCGTGCCTTGGACGAGATCCTCACCGACATGCAGGCGCCAAAGCAGATGGCGCGGCTGCTGCAAGGCGACGTCGGTTCCGGGAAGACGGCCGTTGCTGCCGCCGCCATCTTCGTGGCGGTGAAGAACGGGGCCCAAGCCGCGTTGATGGCGCCGACCGAGATCCTCGCGCGGCAGCACTTCCTGAACCTGCAGCAGTACCTCTTCCCGCTCGGCGTTCGCTCCGAGCTCCTCGTCGGTGCCATGACGGCCGGTGAGCGCAAGGGCGCCCGCGCGCGCCTCAGAGACGGCGACGCCGACTTGGCCGTCGGGACCCACGCGCTGATCCAGGACGGGGTGGCGTTCCATGACCTCGGCCTGGCGGTGATCGACGAGGAGCACCGCTTCGGCGTCACGCAGCGTCGCAGCCTGCTGAAGGGGATGCCTGACGTGCTGGTGATGAGCGCGACGCCGATCCCTCGTTCGCTCGCGCTCACCACCTACGGCGACCTCGAACTCACCGTCATCGACGGCATGCCCCCCGGACGCAAGGCGGTGACGACGCGGCTGGTCAACGCTTCGCGCCGGCGCGAGGTCTACCGCTTCGCATGGGACCAGGTGAAGGCCGGACGGCAGGTGTACGTGGTGACGCCGCTGATCGAGGAGTCCGAAGCGCTCGACGAGGTGGTCGCCACCACGCAGCTCGCCGAGGACCTCCGCACGCTCCTCCCTGACGAAGCCCGTATCGGCGTTCTCCACGGCCGCATGCCGCCGGCCGAGAAGGACGAGGTGATGGCGGCGTTCCGTCGCCACGAAGTGGACCTGCTCGTGTCCACCACCGTCATCGAGGTGGGCGTCGACGTGCCCAACGCCACCGTCATGATCGTCGAGAACGCCGAGCGGTTCGGGTTGTCGCAGTTGCATCAGCTGCGCGGCCGCGTTGGCAGGGGCGCGCACGAGAGCCACTGCGTGTTGGTCGCCGGTGACCGGAGCCGCAAGACGCAGAAGCGTCTCGAGATCGTCGCCAAGCATGCTGACGGCTTCGCCATCGCCGAGATGGACCTGCACCTTCGCGGCCCGGGCGACTTGCGCGGCACGCGCCAGTCGGGACTGCCGGAGCTGTCCGTCGGCGACGTCGTGACTGACGGGGAGATCATCGAAGAGACGCGGGACCTCGCCAAGCGCATGCTGGAGGCAGATCCTGAGCTCCTGGCGCCGTGGGCGTCACGGCTCAGGGTCGAGCTGCGCCGGCGAAGCCAAGCGGTGATGGTGCGGGAGGTGATCTGACGATGTTGACGCGCCTGTTGGCCCTCGCCATCGCGGCGGGGCTCGGAGCGGGGTTCGTCCTGCGGATCGCGCTCGGTCGCGCCCGGTTCGGGCTCGTCGCGACCTTGGCCACCCTACTGCTTCCGTTGCACGCGGCCACGGTGGCGTGGACCGCCGTGCGGGCCGAGGTGGGCGCGGCGACGGTCGCGGCGTTCTTGGCGGCTGCCGTGGTCGTCGCGGTCGTCGGCGCGTTGGCCGCCCGCAGGTCGGTCGCCTCGCGACCCTGGCTGGCCGCCTTCCTGCCGCTCCTGACCGGGCTGGTCTACGCGGCGCTACCCCTCCTCGCCCTGGTGCTCCTCCTTCGGGGGCAGCAGTGGGCCCTCGACGTGGTGCCCGCGGTGACGTACGCCACGCTCACCATCTTCGCGGTGGCGGCGCTGCTGCCGTTCGTGCCGGAGGCGCCCGAGCGCCGCGCGCGGAAACGGTGGCAGGCTCCGGGCGGGCAGGTTCCGGGCGGGCAGGTTC
>CAZOTV010000103.1:0-3368 GCA_964582795.1 uncultured bacterium | reverse complement strand
GGGCGGGCAGGTTCCGGGCGGGCAGGTTCCGGGTGGGCAGACTCCCGGTGGGCAGGGGCAAGGCGGGCAGGACCGGACCCCGTAAGGGACCCGCGAGACACACGGGCGGTCGTGCTACGCAGGAACACGCCCCGGCAGGCGAACGCGCGGCGCAGGAGCGCGCTCCGGGAAGCGCTCGCGCACACGGCGGGAAGAGAGCGGTCTGCTAGACTGCCATCGTGCTCCGCCGGGTCCCGCGCCTCGTGCTGCTCGCTATCTTCGCCGTCGCGACGCTCGTCCTGTCGGTCATGAGCGGGTGCGCGCCGCGCGCCGAGATCCGCAGCGCCGAACAGATCGCGGACATCGCGCCCCCGACGTTCGAACTGATCCCGGGCCGTACCAGCATCGAGCGCTTCGACCCGCCCGGCGCCGGAGGCGGACTTGCGATGACGGTCGGCACACTGGCGCACAACCCCAACGCGTTCGGCATCCACCTGGATTCCGTCACGTACACCGTCTTCCTCGAGGGCAAGCAGGTGGTGAAGGGCGCGCTCGCTCCGGCCGTCTACCTCGAGGCCGGCGCCACCGCGCTCGTCGAGTTCGACATCGACACCGAGCTACGCGGCTCCAGTGACTTGTTGCGCGCCGTGGTCCGGGCCTTCGCGGACCGCCCGCTGCCGTTCCGTGTCGAGGGGACGCTGCGGTTCCGGTCCGCTAGCCACGCGTTCGAGACGCGCAACCGCGTGTTGGTGGATGGCGCCACCCTGGCGCGCCAGACCGTCCAGGCGCCGCTCTTGCGGCTCGACGAAGACGCCAGCCGCGCCTTCCTGCTCCAGCGCGACGTGCCGGTCGTCCAGGTCGTGCTGCAGGCGGCGAACCCGGGCGACATCGGGTACTTCCTTCACGGCAAGGACCTCACGCTCAGCCTCGGCGGCTGGCCCGTCGCGCGCTCGGACATGCGGCCCGTACCGCTGGCAGCGGGCGAGGCGACGCGCATCGACCTGCTGTTCTACCCGCCGTCGGACGGACTCGAGGTCGACGCCTTGGCGGCGTTACAGGCGGCGCTCGACGGGTACGCGACGCTGCTTCGGCTCGAAGGGGACTTGTCGATGGACGTCCTCGGCGTCGACTCGTTCCCCGTGCCTTCCGGCTGGTCGGTGACGGGCTTCATCGACTGAGTCCGCCTGGAGCGACGGCGGCCGCGCCAACAGGGTACCGACGCCATGCCGCGGCTCGGTCCGGAGCCGAAGCGAAGTGCTATCGTTTCGCGGTATGACCCGGATCCTGGTCACCGACGCCATCCAGCTCGCTCCCCTCGACGCCCCCGACGTCACGCTCGAAGACCATGCGGGCATCGACCGGGCGTCTTTGCTGCGGATCGTCGGCGAGTACGACGCGATCATCACCCGAAGTCGCACCCAGGTCGACGAAGAGCTGCTCGATGCTGCGCCGCGACTCAAGGTCGTTGGGCGCGGTGGCGTCGGAGTCGACAACATCGACTTGGAAGCCGCCAGTCGTCGCGGCATCCTGGTGGTCAACGCACCCGAGGCGAACAACGTCTCGGCGGCCGAGCTGGCGATCGCCTTGATGCTCGCGGCCGCGCGTGGCGTGGCGCGCTCCGACCGCCTGACGAGGGCTGGGACGTGGGACCGCAAGTACCTGGGCCGCGAGGTGTTGAACGCGCGCCTCGGTATCGTCGGCCTCGGGCGCATCGGCTCGTTGGTGGCGCGGCGGGCGCAGGGCCTCGGCATGCACGTGGGCGCCTTCGATCCGTACATCACGCGCCGGCGCGCGGACGAGCTGAACGTCGAGCTCTTCGACGACCTCCACGCGATGCTGGGGCGGTCGGACTTCCTGACGGTGCACACGCCGTTGACCGAGGAGACCGAAGGCATGATCGGCGCGGCCGAGCTGGGTTCGTTGCCGGAGGGCGCCATCGTGGTCAACGCCGCCCGTGGCGGTATCGTGCAGGAGCGGGCGCTATGGGAAGCGCTCGAGACGGGACATCTCTTCGCCGCCGGGCTCGACGTGTTCGTCGAAGAGCCGCCGCGGCCGGACCACCCTCTACTGCGACGCGACGACGTCGTGCTCACGGCGCATCTCGGGGCCAACACGCGCGAAGCGCAGTCGCGCGTGGGCACGGAGATCCTCGAACGGACCGTGATGGCGCTGCGCGGCGACTACTCCCGTGGCATCGTCAACGCGCCGGCGCTGGCGCCCGAGGTGATGGCCGCGCTCGGCATGCATCTGGAGTTGGGCGAGCGACTCGGCGCCACCGCAGCGCAGCTCGTGGGTGGGCGGGTGCGGGAGCTCGAGGTGGAGTTCTCCGGCGAGTTCCCCATCGACCCCGACCCGATCGCCACCGCGGTGACCAAGGGCCTGCTGGAGCCGTACCTCGACCAGCCGCCGACCTACGTCAACGCCGAGTCGATCGCGCGCGATCGCGACATCCGCGTCTCGAAGGTGCGTGCCGCGCGCAGCAGCGGCTACACCACGCACGTGCTCGTCACGGCGGTGGCGAACGGCACGCGAGCCACGGTGGGCGGTACGGTGCTGGCGGGCAAGCCGCGCATCACCAGCATCGACGGGTACCCGCTCGAGATCCGGCCGGAGGGCACCATGCTGGTGTGCACCAACTTCGATCGTCCGGGCGCCGTCGGCCGCGTTGGCACGGTGCTCGGTGACGCCGGCGTCAACATCAACAGCATGCAGCTCTCGCGCGTCAGCGAGGATGGTCTCGCGATGTTCGTCCTGACGTTGGATCAGGCACCGCCCGAGCACGTCCTTGCCGTCCTCAAGGACCTCGGCGACGTGATCCGAACCCTGCGCCTGGTGCGGCTGTGAGGGAAGACGGGATACAGGGCGCCGGCGAGCGGGCGAACGTCCGAGCGACGATGAAACAGCGGCTCTACGCGCCGGGACCGGTCGAGGTTCCCTTGGAGGTGCTCGAGGCGATGGCCCGCCCCGTCGTGCACCACCGCGCACCCGCGTTCCGCGACCTGCTGATGCGGGTGCGGCGGCAACTCGCCGAGGTGCTCCTCGTGCCGGGCGACGACGTGCTGATCCTCACCGGTAGCGGCACCGCCGGCTTCGAGGCGGGTCTGCTGGCCTGCGTGCCGCGCGGCGCTCCGGTGCTTGCGCTGCACGCCGGCAAGTTCGGGCAGCGCTGGGCGAACATGGCACGCCGATTCGACTACGAGGTGCACGAGTTGGCCGCCCCCGCGGGCGCGTCCGTGGACTACGCGGCACTCGAGGCAGCGCTCGTGGGACTGCCGCGCCTGGCGGCCGTCACCGTGGTGCACTCGGAGACGTCCACGGGTGCGCTCACCGACGTGCGGGAGGTGGCCGCCATGGTCAGGCGGGCGCACCCCGAAGCGGTGGTGCTGGTC
>CAZOTV010000102.1:4225-9869 GCA_964582795.1 uncultured bacterium | reverse complement strand
CCGGAGGCCGCCTTCGCCTCCTTGGCGCGTTCCTTCATCGCGGCGCGCTCCTCGGCGGTGAAGCCGCTGGAGTCTTTCCCCTTGGGGGCCGACTTCTTGCGCTGGTTGGTGGTGCTCTTCACTGCCATGGTGCCCTCCTCGTCAGCGCCGCTCCTGGATGCGGATCAGGTTTCCGGCCGGGTCGCGCACGGCGCAGTCGCGCACGCCGTAGGGCTGGTCGGTGGGCTCCTGCACGACCTCGGTGTCGCCCGACTGCACCCGCTCGAAGACGGAGTCGAGCTCGGGCGTGGCCAGCACCAGGCCGGCGTAGGTGCCCTTGGCCATCATCTCGGAGATCACGCGCTGCTCCTCTTCGGTGATGCCCGGGTCGGCGAACGGAGGGTGTAGGACGATCGACGTGTCCGGTTGACCGGCGGGGCCGACCGTGATCCAGCGCATCCCCTCGTAGCCGACGTCGTTACGGACTTCGAACCCGAGAACGTCGCGGTAGAAGGCAAGAGAGGCTTCAGGGTCGTCGTGCGGCAGGAAACTGTGATGGATGGTGATGTTCATGCCGGCCATTCTAGGGACGATCGGCCGCTGGCGCTTCTCGATTCCTGACCGGTCGCGTCACGCGCTTCGCCACGCACGCCGGCATGCCCGCCGTGGCGCGCGCTTCCTTGCTCCGGTACGCGCTCGGCGGAACGCCGACCAGCTCGGTGAAGCGGCTGCTGAAGGTCCCGAGCGAAGCGCAGCCGACCGCGAAGCACACCTCGGTGACGTTCATGTCCCCTCGGCGCAGCAGCGCCATGGCGCGCTCGATGCGGCGGGTCATCAAGTAGGCGTACGGCGACTCGCTATACGCAGCCCGGAACTGCCGACTGAGGTGACCGGCCGACATGTTCACGCCGCGCGCGAGCGCCTCGACGTCGAGCGGCCGGTCGTACTCGCGGTCGATGCGGTCGCGGACGCGGCGCAGGCGCGCGAGGAGACGCAGGTGCTGCGCGTTGGCGGACGTACCGGTCATGCACGCGATCATGGCACGACCCGACGGGTGGCTCAAGAGAGAACGGACGGCCGCGTGCGCGGCGTCCTGGCTCCTGCCTCGACGGCGCTGCCGGCTTCGCACGGCGGCGCGCCGCGCACCAACGCGTCGTACTCACGGGGCCGCGCTCGACGCGCTGTGTCCGATGGCGATGGGCTCTCTCGGCCTCTTGCTACGATGCTTGCACGTGAAGCTCAGGACGCTCGGCGGCCTGGCGCTCGAGGGTTCTACCCTGACGCGTCCCAAGCCGCTTCTGATGCTGGCGTACCTGACGTTGAACGGTGCGACGACGCGTCGCGAGCTCGCCGACACCTTCTATCACGACGCCCTGGACGCTCGCGACAGCCTCTCCACCGGGCTTCGTCACTTACGCAAGATCGATGCTGTCGCGCTGCTCGACGACGACCGCGTCGCCAGCGCCGTGGAGTGCGACGCTACTGAACTGCTGAAGGATTTCGACGCTTACCGCTACGGGGCCGTACTGGATGCGTACCGAGGGCCATTCCTGGACGGACTCGACGTCGAGCTCGGTGTCGAGCTCGAGGAGTGGTTGTTCGCCAACCGCGAGGCCATCGCACGGCGGGTGCGGTCGTCCGCGCTGCACCGTGCGCGCGCGGCGATAGCGGAGAAGCGACTGGAAGACGCGAGGCGGCTAGCGACGTACGCCATGGCGCTACCGGGGGCGCCGGAGCTCGAACCGGACGAACTGGCGAGCGCGCTGCCGATCGTCGAGCGGCTCGAGCTGCCCGCGGCGGCCGGGCTGCGCGAGCTGGCGGAGAGCTACGGACTCATGGTGGAGCGGGTGGCCCCCCAGGTCACCGTGCCGATCCTGTCGGTTCGCACGTCGCTTCACAAGTCGACCGCGTTCATCGGCAGGCGGGAAGAACTGCAGACGCTCGAGGACCGGCTCCACGACCCGACGGTTCGCCTCGTGACGATCTTCGGGATGGGCGGCGTCGGGAAGACGCGCCTTGCGATGCGCGTCGCCGAGCGACTCGCTTCGGACGCGTCCGAGCGCTACCCGGATGGTGTGGTGCTCGTGCCGTTGGAAGTGCTCACCTCCCCGTCGCAGGTCGTCACGGCCATCGCGGCAGCGGCGGCGTTGCCGCAGGCGGCCGGCACGGACCTTGCGTCGCTGACGGACGCCCTAGCCGGCTGGCGAGCGCTACTACTGCTGGACAACTTCGAGCACGTCATCGACGCTGCGACGGACGTTGCGGAACTGCTGCGTGCGTGTCCCGGACTCCAGGTGGTCGTGACTAGCCGGGTGCGCCTCGGTCTGACGGACGAGTGGACGATCGAACTGAGCGGGCTGGACCTGGACCACGACGCCACACGCACATCGGACGCCGCCAGCCTGTTCCTGGAACGCGCCGAGCGGGTGGGCTACCCGCCTGAGGCCGCCATACAGGACTTGCCGGCGATCGAAGCCGTGTGCGAAGCGCTCGAGGGCTACCCCCTCGGCATCGAGCTCGCGGCGAGCATGACACGCGCCCTGAGCGTCCAAGAGATCCAGGCGTCGTTGCAACACGCGCTCGACCTGCTCGACCACGGCCCGGCAGATGCCCCCGCGCGCCACCGCGCCGTGCGCGCGGCGCTGGAGCCGAGCTGGGCGCTGCTCCGAGACGACGAACGCGAGGTTGCGACGCGCCTGGCCATGTTCCGAAGCAGCTTCCAGACCGACGCCGCGACGGCCGTTTCGGGTGCGTCCCTTGCCATGCTGCTGCGCCTCGTCGATCGTGCCGTGTTGCGAAGCGAGGGCAGTTCACGGGGCCGGTTCGGCCTCCATCCCGTCATGTTGGCGTTCCTGCGCGAGCGAACCGACGAAGACACGGCATCCTCGACCTCCGCTGCCCATCGGCGCTTCTTCGCAGTTCTCCTGAAGAACAGCGTCGAACGCGTGCAAGACGAGCCGAACGAGGTCTTGGACCGCATCCGCGCCGACCTGCCCGACATCGTCCACGCCGTCGTCGCTTCGCTCGAGGCGAACGAGACCGAACGCGCGATCGACATGATGCACGCGTTGGTCGTCGATGCCGACTACCTGCAGGCTCGTGGTGGCGGTACCTGGTTGATCGACCTGACGAAGCGCGTCGCGCAGGTGGCGGAAGCAGCCGACCGCCTCGAAGCCGCCGAGCGTCTTTGGGTGAAGGCCGCCAACGCGGTGCGCACGTTGGGATCCGACGACGATGAGGCCGCGCGTCTGTACGGGCACGCGCTCGCCATCGCCGCCAGGCTCGGCCACGTGAATCGCCAAGTCATGCTGCACGCGATCCTAGGAGCGCTGCTGGACGACCGCGCCCCCGTCGTCGCAGCGGGGCATCTGAGCGCGGCCCGAACGCTCGCGGAGACCGCCGGCGACGACTTGCTTCGCTGCGAGGTGCTACAGCGGTCGGGGTACGTGGCGAGTCGACGGAAGAACTGGCAGCAGGCGCGCGACCTCAACGCGGAAGCCGTCGAGTTGGCCGAACGCGCCGTCATCGATGGCGCGGGGGACACGGTGCGGGCCACCAGTCTCCTCTTCTTCTCGCTGTTGAACCTTGGAGGTGCGGAGGACGAGCTGGGCCGGCCCGAGGACTCGATCCCGTATCGCCTGCGGGCGCTCCAGGTGGCGCTCGAGAAGGGCCAGGCGGCGTGGGCCGGCTTCGCTCATCTCAACCTCGCTGACGGGTACCTCGGCACCGGCGACTTCGAGAGCGCGATCCGTCATGCGAGGAACGCTGTCGACATCTTCCAGCAGGCTGGGCTCGAGGCGGACAGGATCGGGGCCGAGCGCCTGTTGTCACAGGCAACGACGGCCGCGGCCGCGCAGGTATCGGCAGCAACCGGCGGAGCGACATCACGGTGAGCTCACGCATCCAGTGGTCGGATCGGTAGGACGGAGTGCGTTCGAACGTCGTCGGAAACATGGGTCGAGGTTCGCAAGGAGGAGTCCACATGCAGATGTTCCTCAGGTCGTCCACCGTCGTACTCGTGTTCGTCATGGTGACGTTCGGAGGCAGCGGTTTCGCTCAGCCGACGTTTCCCGACGCACTACTGGAAAGTGAGTGGGCTGCCAGCGTGTTCGTCGTCTTCGACGACGCGTTCGCCACCGATGGCGGTGCACGCGAGCTCGGCTCGCTGTTGATCTCCACCATGAGACGAGGCGCTGGAGTGTCAAGTGACGCTCCCACGATGCCATCGACCTGCGCAACGGTACTGGGAGCGGGCAGCCACCCGAAACTCGACGGCGGAGGGAACCTGTTGGCCGCCCTGCCGGGAGGCGTCCACCCCCAGGGATACGTCGTCGACCCAGCGGAACTTGCCGTCGGGCTGGTCCCGCAGGTCGACACCATCGTCATCGCCGACGACTTCCAACTCGATGTACTCGGGGCCTCGATCGCGTCGACCACCCTGCGCATGGACGCAGGGGATGCCTTGCAGCAACTCTGGAATGCGTTGGTCCATGTTCCTGGCGCCGGCGATGTGGCCACGGTTGCCGTACCCCACGGACACTTCGTCGCCTACCACGCCCTGGCACACTTGGGCGCCACCCATGCTGAGGTCACGATCGACACCAACGTTGCCATTGACGGTGTCCTGGGACTCACGGTGGAGTTCGATGACGGCCGCATCGTACAGGTTCGCCTCGTGGCGATCACGTTCGACGATCCGTCAAGCATGGGCATCGTGAAGGACACCTTGTCGGACTTCGACCAAGCGAACGCGGTCGTGGTCACGAGTTGGGGTCTGGTCGACTGCGCACTGGGCGCGGGCTACGGCGAGGCGATGATCGAAGGCGGCGCTCCCGGGAACGCGACGTTCGCCCACTACCTGAAGAACGCCCTGGCTTCCGGCGACGCGGAAGCGGTCCTCATAAGCCTATGCAGCACGTTCGAAGACCGCATCAACCAGGCGATCGCACCAGCGTCGATCGACTGCAGTGGCGACATCGACGCACT
Source organism: uncultured bacterium (assembly GCA_964582795.1). Lineage (GTDB taxonomy): Bacteria > Deinococcota > Deinococci > Deinococcales > Trueperaceae > CAZACZ01. The sequence continues at coordinate 4,904 of CAZOTV010000102.1, read as the reverse complement.
TCTGGACCTCGGGACCATCGCGGCCATCGCGGCCATGAGCGTTCAGGCCGCGGAGGACGTGGGCATGCGGCCGGAAGGTGATTGGGTCCAGGTGACTTCAGGCATCTTCGCGTCCGCGGGGAACCAAGGGCTCCCGTTCCCGATGCCTCCCGCGGCATGGCCGGGGGTCATCGGCGTCGAGGCGTGCATGCGGGGTGTGCCCGAACGGGCGGGTTTCTCCAACAAGGGTTGGCTCGGGCTGGGAGCGCAAAACGGTGACCAGGCCGTACGGGCACTGGGCACGTGGTTCGCCACGAGCGAGACGTCCGACGGCAACGACGGTGCACCCGAGGGCACACCGCTGGGATACTGGGGGACGTCCTTCGCAGCGCCGGCGGCGGCGATGCACTACGCCGCCGGAAGCTTCACACTGGTGAACGATCTCGAGATACTCGACCCGTGCGAGCGACCATGACTGCCGGAAGTCGTCACCGTGGACCGCCATCCGAGACCCATCGGCGGTAGGCGAGGCCCACCCCGCCGTCGTGCATGTTGTGAACGCCCCTTGATCGGACCGTGAACGGAGCCACCTCCGCATCCTTCGGCAACCCCGGGAACGAACCCGGGCGCCACCAGGATGCGGAGGTCGCTCATGCTCGTGCGGTACCGGAACGAAACGTGGAGGCGAGACGCTCGCGCG
>CAZOTV010000102.1:0-4125 GCA_964582795.1 uncultured bacterium | reverse complement strand
GAGGCGCTGGCCGCCGTGTTCTGGCCGGATCACGACAAGGACCGCGCCAACTGGAACCTCCGCCAGACGCTGCAGACGATCGCGCGCTCGAACGCAGCCACGGCCTTCGAGCGCGAGCCGACGCGCGTCCGATGGAACGGCACCTGCGACGTCGCCACGTTCGAGGCGCACGTCCGAGCCCAGGCATGGCACAGGGTGGTTGGAGCGTACGGCGGGACGTTCGTGGACGGTCTGGAAGACACGTTGTCGACGTCCGTCCAGGAGTGGCTGACGTTCGAACGAGCCAGCCTCACGGACCGTTGGCGGACGGGTGTTCTGGCGCTGGCCGAGCAGCGGCTCGACGCCGGCCAGCCACTGGACGCCCTCGACCTCGCCGATCGGCTCCTGGGCTGCGATCCGTTCGACGAAACCGCTGCGCGGCTGGCGATGCGCGCCGCGATGGCGGCAGGTGACGGGCATCGTGCCGCACGGGTCTACCGCTCGCTCCGGACCCTACTGGAGAGCGAGTTCGGGAGTGAGCCGGAAGCCGCCACGGCAGCCTTGGCGGAGGTGCACGGGATCGCCTCGGAACCGTGACGATGGCGGGGCGGGTGGGCGGAGCGGGTGGGCGGCGCTAGGCAGCAGGCCCGTTCGTACTCCTGAGCACCCGCGTCGCCGGCGACACGTCGGCGACAAGTCGGAGCGAACGAGCGCCAAGACGACTCAAGCCGGACGCCGCTGCTCCACCAACCACGTCTGCAGCTCACTGTCACCGTAGGCCCGGTCCCATGAGTTGTGCCCAACACCCTCGTAGACCGTCAGCCGCGGGTTCCCCCCGAGCGCGCGAACCCGCTCTACCAACTCGAGCGACTCGCTCACCGGCACCACGTCGTCCGCGTCCCCGTGGAAGACCCACATCGGCAGCCGCGCGAACTCGTTCGTGACTTCGAACCACATCTCCGGACCGCAGACGGGCGCTAACGCCGCGAACCGTTCCGGATGCTCGGCCGCCAGAGCACACACCCCGGCGCCGCCCATGCTCAGACCGGTCAGCACGATGCGGTCGGGATCGACACGGTAGCGGGTGACGACGTCGTCGATTAACGCCATCAAGGCTGGATGGTGCTGCACCCAGCCGTGGTTCTCCGGACACTGCGGCGACACCACCACCGCAGGCAGCGCCAGGCCCTCGTGAAGCAACCGCGCGAGCCCGTGCTTCCGCACGAGTTCCGGGTCGTCGCCGCGCTCACCGGAACCGTGGAGGAACACGACCAACGGCCAGTCGTTGCGACGCGCGTGGTCGTCGGGCAAGTACAGAAGGTACGGAAGCGACACCTCGAGCTCGAGCCGGCGAACGAACCGATCGGCAACCTGCGGCATACCACAGGCTAGCGCGGCCGTACCGCGTTGCTCAACGGCAGCATCGAGCGCTGTCGTTCCCCAGCGCCGCGGCATAGCATGGTGTTGAAGGGCGGCCGCTCGGAAGACCTCGGCGGCGCCCGAGTCGGAGGAGGTTCCCATGGAATCGGAACCATCCGCAGCATCCACGCCACCTGCCGCGCCGGTGTTCGACGTCGTCAGCGACGGCGGTCTGGATCCCTTGTCGAGCCTGCTCAACGAAGTTCCCGTCGCGCCGTTCACCCTGAACTTCGGTGCCGAGAGCTTCCTCGCGAGTGACCTCACGCGGGCGGAGTTCTTCGCCCGACTGCGCCAAGGCAGCCCCCACCCCACCACCAGCCAGCCGTCTCCGGAGCAGTTCGCAACGATCTTCCGAAGCGCCGCCGCACCCGTCCTGGCCATGACGATCTCTGCTGGACTCTCTGGCAGCTTCAACGCCGCCGACCAGGCCAAGGCGCTCGTGCCCGACGTCCGCGTCACGCTGCACGACTGCGGCACGTTGTCGGCTGCGCAGGCGTTCCAAGTGCATGCCGTGATGAGCGCGCGGAGCCTCGGACTCGGCATCGACACGGCGCTCGACTGGACGCGGATGGTCCATGACGAGACCGAGCTCTTCTTCACGATCGACACCCTCGAGTACTTGCGGCGCGGCGGTCGGATCGGGCGCGTGCAGGCAACCCTGGGATCGGCGTTGCGGTTGAAGCCGGTCGTCACGGTCGACAAGGCCGCCGGCACCTACGCGAACGTCGGTCGGGCACGCACCTGGTCGAAGGCGCTCGACGCGCTCGCACAGCAGGTCACGAGCCGCTACGGAGCCGGAACGCCACTTCGCGTCGGGTTCGTCTACGGCGAAGAGCAGGGTGAGGCGGACGAACTTCTGACCCGACTACGTGAACGCCACCCGCTTCTGTGGACCAGCGCGGCGCCGGTAGGCGTCGCATTGGCCGTGCACACGGGCCCGAGAGCCGTCGGACTCGCGGTGGCGCCAGGGCCGTGGCCGTGGGAGCGCGGCGGAGCCGGCGCCGACGGAGCCGAGGCGGCACGAACGTCAGGTCGCGGCGGCTGATCCGAGACGATCGTCCTGGAGAAGCGACCGGCCGTAGATCTGACACGGGCCGAACTCGTCGACGTAGTCGCGCTCGAACGCCATGCCGACCTTCTTCGCCACCCGCACCGATGCTTCGTTGCCGTGGGTGATCAGGCAGATCAGACGGCGCAACCCCAACGTGTCGCGCGCGTAGCGAACGATGCCGCGGGCGGCCTCGGTCGCGAAGCCCTCGCCCCATCGGGTCTTGTCGATCAGGTACGCGAGTTCCACCTCGGGCACGCCATCGATGCTCCATGGCAGCAACCCGCAGCGCCCGAGGAAGGCGCCCGTTGCGCGTTCCACTGTCGCCCACAAGCCGAGTTCCGGGTGCCGAGGATGGCCGCGTGCGAACCACTCGAGTTCCTCACGCGTCTCCTCGAGAGTGCGAGTTCCATCGGGGAAGTACCTGCGCATCTCGGGATCGCGATAGAGGGCGTACAAGGGGAGCAGGTCTTCTGGCTCGAATCGACGCAGGATCAAGCGCTCGGTCTCGAGAACCACCATGATCGCGGGCCTTCCCTTCGACGTAGGTGGCGCACAGCGTACTTCGTCGGAGCGCCTCGTTGGACCGCGCGATCACGGGCGATGGGCTCGTGGCCGACGTCGAAGCGAACGCGAAGAACCCCGCCGTGGCGGGGTTCTCGTTGGTGCGCCCGAGAAGATTCGAACTCCTGACCTTCTGATCCGTAGGCAACCACCGCGTTTCCCGTCCTGTACGGTGATTCTGCCGAGTGCGTCGTGGTCGGGGTTCGCACGCCATTGGCTTGCCACTAGATTCCGCCTGGTACGCTCACTTACGGAGGGTTAGGGACCGTGCGACACAACGCGAGACCCAACACGCAGAGGCGCGGGCGGGGCGAGTGGCACGCCCTCCTCCTCACAACTGCGCGCAAGCTCGAGCTCTCGCGCGGCAAGAAGGGCAATGGCGCGCTAGTTGTGTGGGACAAGCTCGGGCGCGACAAGGCTTGGGGAAAGGTCGAGTACACCTCCGCCGTGCGGGCTCTCAACAGGCTTGAGGAACTCGGCCATGTAGCCGTGAGACCTGAACGGCTAGAGCAACGTCGAAACCAGCGACGCGCTATCGAGCACTACCGCCTGACCCCCAGCGGACGCCGAAGGGCCGACAAGCTCATGGCCCCCGAACCTGTTGTAGATCGCCCCAAGAGACTCGCTCTCGCCGAACTGAAGTCCCTGTACAGCCGGGCGCATCGACTACTAAGCGAAACGGTTGACGACACAAGGTTCCTTGTCGAGTTGGGCATGCGCCTAGACGTTGCCAACGAGTACGACGACCCGCTTCTGGTCGAAGCCGCGCGGCGCTTGTTCGTGATTGCGCACAGTACGCATACGGCGCGCGAGTGGTGGAGCTGGTGGCCGGAAGAAGCCCACAAGCACCCGACCATCGGATGGCAAGCACGCGACGATCTGGAGTAGAAGCGCGTCTTTCAACACATAAGCCTTAAGGCCAAACGCGACTTCTTACGTCCACCACGCAAAATCACCGCATTGGTGCTACGCTTCCTGGCGAAGGAGGCGTACAGCACCAATGTCAGCGTCCCACACTAAGCCGACACCCGACGCGCCGCAGCTTCCCGGCATGAGCGCGTCGGGTGTCCCATTCACCCCCACGAAGGAGGGCAACCATGATGGTAACCACTCGA
>CAZOTV010000101.1:6861-9972 GCA_964582795.1 uncultured bacterium | reverse complement strand
CGCTCGCCCCGCCGGCCAGGCCGACGCCAGCGACGAGAACGACGCGACCGACGACCAGGACGGTGAAGCATGAGCAGCGCCCTGCAGATCATCCTGTTCCTCTTACTCGGCGTGGCCATCGGTGCCGCGGTCACGTACGTGCTGCGCCGCAGGGCCGAGTCCGACGCCGCGGAGGTCGCCGAGCGCCAGGCGCGCGAACGGCTGGCGCAAGCCGAGAAGGAAGCCGAGCGCATCGTCGGCCAGGCGTCCGCCACGGTCGAAGCGGAGGTCGCTCAGGCGCGCCGCCGTTGGGAAGACGAAGAGCGGCGTGAACGCGCGCGCCTCGACGAGGAGCTCGAACGGGCACGCACGGCGGGATTGCAGGACATCGCAGGCAAGCGTGAGGAGCTCGAACGCGAGCGGAACGAGATCCGCGAAGCCCGCGACGAGATCCGCCGCGACCGCGAGAAACTCGATCAGCAAGACGAACGCCTGAACCGTCGCGGTGAGCAGCAAGACGCCCGCGCGCTTCGGCTCGACGAGGCCGAGGAGCGGCTCAACGCTCGCGCTTCCGAGCTCACCGCTCGCGAGGAGGAGTTGGGCGCGCGCGAGGCACGCGTCGACGCGCAGTTGCACGAGATCGCCCAGCTCAGCCGCGAACAGGCGGAGCAACTGCTGCTCGAGCGGCTCGACCGCGAGCTCGAACGCGAGAAGGCGGTCAGGGTACGAGCCGCCCTGGACAAGGCGGACTCGGAGGCGAAGAAGAAAGCGCACGACATCGTCGCTCAGGCCATCCAGCGCAGCGCGTCGGAAGTGTCGGCCGCCATCTCCGTCTCGGTCGTGCCGATCCCCAACGACGCCATGAAGGGGCGGATCATCGGTCGCGAAGGCCGGAACATCCGTGCCTTCGAGGCCCTCACGGGCGTCGACCTCATCATCGACGACACGCCGGAGGCGGTGCTGCTGTCGAGCTTCAACCCCATCCGTCGAGAGGTAGCGCAACTCGCGCTCTCGGAACTGGTCACCGACGGGCGCATCCACCCGGCGCGCATCGAGGAGGTCGTGCAGAAGGCGCAGCACGACATGCAGGGCTACATCCGCGAACGCGGCGACGAAGCCGCGCTCGAGGCGAACGTGGTTGGTCTCAAACCCGGCCTGGTGCAACTCCTCGGCCGCATGCAGTTCCGCACCAGCTACGGCCAGAACATCCTCAAGCACTCGGTGCAGGTCGCGCACTTATCGGGCATCATCGCCGCGGAACTCGGGATCGACGAAGCCATGGCACGCCGCGCCGGCCTGCTGCACGACATCGGCAAGTCGATCGACCGAGAGATCGAGGGCACGCACACCGAGATCGGGGCCAACCTCGGCCGCCGCTTCGGCGAGCCACGCGAGGTGATCGACGCGATCGCCAACCACCACGACCTCGAACGCGCCGAGACGCTCTACCCCATCATCATCAACGCCGCCGACGCGATCTCGGCCGCGCGTCCTGGTGCCCGGCGCGAGACGCTCGAGAGTTACATCAAGCGCCTCGAGGGCCTCGAGAACATCGCCACCAGCTTCCCCGGCGTGGAGAACGCGTTCGCCATCCAGGCCGGACGTGAGATCCGCATCATCGTCCAACCGGACAAGGTCGACGACGCGTCGGCCGTGCTACTCGCGCGCGACATCGCGAACCGCATCGAGCAGGACATGGAGTACCCGGGCCAGGTGCAGGTCACGGTGGTGCGGGAGTCGCGCGCGGTGGAGTACGCGCGCTAGGCAGCTTCGGGAAGGCGTAAGGCGCCGCTCGGGAAGGCGCCCGAACCGGCGCCTGGCGAGGGGCCAAGGGCGGCGCTCGGCGGCCCGAGTACCGGCAGCGACCCGGCCGGGAGCCCGGGTCGGAACACGGCGGGTATACTCCCCCGTGGCCGCCGACGGCGGTGGCCGACTCCCGCCCACGCTCATCGAGCCGCTCTTCGAGACCGCCTCTTCGAGCATGCGAGGTGCCAAGTGACGCAGTGCGCCCATCGACCAACCGTTCCCGCTCCGGAAAGCCGGGCGCGTTCCCTGTCCTGCGATCCACGAGCGCACGCGCTCGGTGCGGCGCGTCGGCGCGTCCGCCCGCGAAGGGCGCGCTCCGGCCGGCCGGTCGCTGGCGGCCAGGATGAGAGCGGCGTGCGATGAGGATCGGGGAGGACGTCAAGCTCTTCACGGGCACCGCCACACCGGATCTTGCGGCGTCGGTGGCGCACCATCTCGGGCTCGAACTGGCGCACGGCACCGTGTCGCAGTTCCCCGACGGCGAGACCCGTATCCGCATCGACGAGAGCGTGCGAGGCTACGACTGTTACATCATCCAGTCGACCTGCGCGCCGGTGAACCACAGCTTGATGGAGCTGTTGGTCTTGATCGACGCGCTCAGGCGCGCCTCCGCGTGGCGCATCAACGTCGCCATCCCGTACTTCGGCTACGCCCGGCAAGACAAGAAGGTGCAGGCGCGCGAGCCGATCACCGCGAAGTTGGTCGCGAACTTACTGGAGACGGCAGGGGCCGACCGCGTGATCACCATCGACCTGCACGCCGGGCAGATCCAAGGCTTCTTCGACGTACCGGTCGATCACCTCACGGCGCTCAACATCCTCGGCGATCACCTGCGCACTACCGATCTCGAGGACTCCATCGTCGTCTCGCCCGACGTGGGGCGCGCGACCGAGGCCAGGCGCCTCGCGAACTACCTCAACTTGCCGCTTGCGATGCTCTACAAGCGCCGCACCAGCCCAACCGACACCGAGGTCACCCACGTCATCGGCGAGGTCGACGGCAAGCGGCCCATCATCATCGACGACATGATCTCAACTGCCGGCACGATGAGCCGCGGCATCGAGGCGCTCCTGCACCTCGGCGCCCAGCCCGACGTGCGCGTCGCGGCGACGCATGCGGTGTTCACGCCCCCCGCGATGGAGCGGCTGCACCATCCCGCCGTCAGCGGGATCTACGTCACGGACACCATCCCGCTGGCAGAGATCAGCGACCGCATCACGGTGTTGAGCGTGGCGCCGCTCCTGGCGAAGGCCATCCGGAACGTCCACGACCACGCGTCGGTGAGTTCTCTGTTCATCAGCTGACGCCGCCGGAGGTAGCGGCGCA
>CAZOTV010000101.1:0-6761 GCA_964582795.1 uncultured bacterium | reverse complement strand
GCGGCGCAGCTGGCGCCCGTTCGCGCGCGCACCGCGCTTCACGGCACCGTCACGGCTTTACAGACGCCGCCGCCAGCGAGTATGCTCATGCGTTGTCGGTTCGTCGGCCCCGGGCCGACACCGCCGTGGAGGAGCCATGATCCTGCAAGCCGAGAAACGTACGCCGGGTTCGTCCGTCGCGCTGAGGCGCGCGGGTCGACTGCCCGCGGTCGTCTACAACCGTGAGACCAACGAGCTGCTCAGCGTCGACGCGCGCGCCTTCGACAAGGCGTTCCGCAGCCAGGGCACCTCGAGCCTGATCACCATCGAACTCGACGGCAAGCCGTACTCGGTGCTCGTCAAACAGGTGCAGATGGACAAGCGTCGGCGGGAGCCGATGCACGTCGACTTCTACGCCGTGACCGAGGGCCAAGCCGTCGACGTCCACGTTCCCATCGAACTCACGGGCACCCCATCGGGCGTCCGGGACGGTGGACAGCTCGACGTGCAGCGCCGTGAGGTGCACATCTCGATCCTGCCGCGCCTCATCCCGAACCATGTCGAGATCGACGTGTCCGGCCTCGCGATCGGTGACAGCATGCACGTGAGCGACCTCGTGAAGCTCCTCCCGAACGAGGCGCGTGTTCTCGATGACGAGAACCTGACGATCGTCGCCGTGGTGCCCCCGCGCGTCGCCGAAGAGGAAGTCGAGGCCGCCGAAGAAGAGGTCCTCGAACCCGAGGTCGTCGGTCGTGGTGGCGAAGAGGGCGAAGACGAGGGCGAGGAATCGGCCGAGGACTGATCGGTGCGCATCCTGGTCGGCCTCGGGAACCCCGGGCCACGCTACTCCGGAACCCGGCACAACGCCGGGTTCCTCGTCTTGGACGAGGTCGCCGCGCGGGCAGGAGCGAGCTTCCAGCGCGGCCGTGACGCCGACACCGCCAGGACCCGCTACACGTTCGAGGTGCCGAGGTCTCCCGATACCACGGACGCCGACCCCGAACGCGTGGCCGTCGTCGGCGCCGCGCAGCCGCAGGCGATCGAACGGCGCGTCATCGACCTCCTACTCGTCAAGCCGCGCAGCTACATGAACCTCTCGGGGCGTGTGGTCCAGGCCCAGCTGGCGCGATCACGCGCGAAGCCGTCCGAGGTGCTGGTGATCCACGACGACCTGGACATGCCCTTGGGGCGTCTTCGCTTCAAGACCGGCGGCGGAGCCGGCGGGCAACGGGGAGTACAGGACGTCATCCGCGCGATCGGGCCGGCGTTCCTGCGGCTCAAAGTCGGCATCGGGCGGCCACCGGAAGGCTGGACCACCGAGTCCTGGGTGCTGTCGCGCTTCCGTGAGGACGAGCGCGCCCTCGTGAGCGACGTCGTGAAGGCCGCCGCCGACGCCGTCGACACGTTGCTGCGAGAAGGCCTCGACGCGGCCATGAACCAGGCCAACGGCCTCCGGCTCGGCGAGGCCTGAGACCGGGCGTCCGTAGGCGCCCGACCCACCTCACGCGAACGACCCGGAACGCCTTACCCGACGCGCCGCGAACGACCGTAGGCGCAGCCCCCACCCCCATGTCGGAGAACGGCCGACCGGCGCCGGGCCGACGCGCGGATAGCGTAGGACATGCCCCGTGCCTGCCGGCACGGACGCGATGTGCGCCTTCTCGCTCCCGAGAGCGCGGCGGGCGCACGGTCGGACGTTCCGACGTTCGGGGCGCTAGGAGGCACCATGTCGCGGCCCTGGGTCATGATCGACGGGAACGAAGCCACCGCGCGTGTGGCGTACCGCGTCAACGAGGTGGTGGCGATCTACCCGATCACCCCCGCCTCCGCGATGGGCGAGTACGCCGACGCATGGAGCGCCAAAGGCGAGAGCAACTTGTGGGGCGCTCCTCCGCTGGTGCAGGAGCTGCAGTCGGAAGGCGGGGCGGCGGGCGCCGTGCACGGCGCGCTGCAGGCCGGCGCTTTGACGACGACCTTCACCGCGAGCCAAGGGCTGCTTCTGATGCTCCCCAACATGTTCAAGATCGCGGGGGAGCTCACCAGCACCGTGTTCCACATCGCGGCGCGCAGCATCGCCGGTCAAGCGTTGTCCATCTTCGGCGATCACTCGGACGTGATGGCGGCGCGCGGCACCGGCTGGGCGCAACTCTTCGCCCGCAACGTGCAGGAGGCGCACGACTTCGCCCTCATCGCGCAAGCCGCGACCCTCGAGGGGCGCGTGCCGTTCCTGCATGTGATGGACGGCTTCCGGACGTCGCACGAGATCGCCAAGATCCAGCCGCTCGCGGACGACGACATGCGCGCGATCCTGGACGAGGACGCGATCGCTCGCCACCGGGCCCGCAAGCTCACGCCCGACGCGCCCGTCATGCGCGGCACGGCTCAGAACCCGGACGTGTTCTTCCAGGCGCGCGAGGCCGCGAACCCCTACTACGACGCGCTCCCGGACGTGCTGGAGGCCGTGTTCCAACGCTTCGCCGCCCGCACCGGCCGTGCCTATCGCTTGTTCGACTACGAAGGCGCAGCCGACGCCGAGCGGGTCCTCGTCGTGATGGGCTCCGGCGCCGAGACCGCCGCCGCCACGGCGCGCTACCTGCAACAGGCGGGCAACGAGAAGGTCGGCGTCGTCACGGTCCGCCTGTACCGTCCGTTCTCCGCCAGGCACCTGCTGGCCGCCCTCCCCACGACGACGCGCAGCATCGCCGTGCTCGACCGCACCAAGGAACCCGGCAGCGCAGGCGAGCCGCTGTTCCAGGACGTCGTCACGGCCGTGAGTCTTGCCGTCTCCGAAGGCAACGCTCCCTTCGAGCGCCTGCCCCGCATGATCGGCGGGCGGTACGGCCTGTCGTCGAAGGAGTTCACCCCCGCCATGGTGGCCGCGGTGTTCGCCGAGCTCTCCAAGACCGACCCCAAGCCCCGATTCAGCGTCGGCATCCACGACGACGTCACGCACCTGAGCCTCGACGTTGGCGAACCGCTCGACATCGAGGCGGCCGGCACGCGCCGTGCCGTGTTCTACGGCCTCGGGTCGGACGGAACGGTCGGGGCGAACAAGAACAGCATCTCGATCATCGGCGAGGGCACCGACCTCTTCGCGCAGGGGTACTTCGTCTACGACAGCAAGAAGTCGGGCGCGCGCACCGTGAGCCACCTGCGGTTCGGTCCCGAGCCGCTGCCGTACCCTTACCTCATCCGCGACGCCCACTTCCTCGCCGTGCACCAGTTCGGCTTCTTCGAACGCACCGACGTGCTCACGGAGGCCGCGCACGGAGCGACGCTGCTGATCAACTCCCCCTTCGGCCCCGACGAGACCTGGGCGGCGTTGCCGCAGGAGGCGCAACGCACCATCCTGGAGCGCGAACTCGACGTATGGAGCATCGACGCTCATCACCTCGCCGGTGAGCTCGGCCTCGGGAACCGCATCAACACCCTGATGCAAGCCTGCTTCTTCCACCTCAGCGGCGTCCTGCCGGCCGAAGAAGCCGTCGAACGGATGAAGCAAGCCGTGCGCGAGACCTACGGGAAGCGCGGCGAGGTCGTCGTGCGCCGCAACTTCGCGGCCATCGACGCGGCGCTGTCGCATCTGCACCACCTCGAGACCGCGGGGCGCGCCGTCGATGGCGCGTCGAGGCCTGCGCCGGTCCCTGCCCAAGCGCCCAGCTTCGTTCAGGACGTGACCGGCCCGATCCTGGCAGGACTCGGCGATCAGCTGCCGGTCAGCGCGATGCCGGTCGACGGCACCTTCCCTACCTCGACGGCGCGTTGGGAGAAGCGCAACCTGGCCCTCGAGGTGCCGTGGTGGGAGCCCGATCTCTGCATCCAATGCGGCAAGTGCGTGCTCGTCTGTCCGCATGCCGCCATCCGCGCCAAGGTCGTCACCGAGAAGGCGCTGGAAGGCGCGCCCGAAGGCTTCGCGTCGGTGCCGGCGAAGTTCCGCGAGCTCGAGGGTCAACGCTACACCCTCCAGGTCGCCGTCGAGGACTGCACCGGTTGCACGCTGTGCGTCGAAGCGTGTCCCGCCAAGGACAAGTCGCACGCGGCACGCAAGGCGATCAACATGACCCCCCAACGCGACGTCAAGGAAGACGGCCGCGCCTACTGGGACTTCTTCCTGGAGCTGCCGGAGATCGACCGCTCGGCGGGCCTTCGCTTCAACACCGTGCGCGACGTCCAACTGCTTGAGCCGATGTTCGAGTTCTCCGGCGCCTGCGCGGGCTGTGGCGAGACGCCCTACCTCAAGCTCCTCACGCAGCTCTTCGGAGACCACGCGCTGGTGGCCAACGCCACGGGGTGCTCGTCGATCTACGGCGGCAACCTGCCCACCACGCCATGGAGCGTGGGCAAGAGCGGCCGTGGGCCAGCGTGGAGCAACTCGCTGTTCGAGGACAACGCCGAGTTCGGGTTGGGCATGCGGCTCACGCTCGACCAGCAGACGACGTACGCGCGCCAGTTGGTCGAGGGTCGACGCTCGTTGCTCGGCGACGAGCTCGCCGACGCCATCCTGAACGCGGACCAATCGGACGCAGCCGGCATCGAGGCGCAGCGCGCCCGAGTCGCTGCGTTGAAGGAGCGCGTCGCGAGTCGAGACGGCCACGTCGGTGAACTACGCGACCTCCTCGCCCTGGCCGACGTGCTGGTGAAGAAGAGCGTCTGGATCGTCGGGGGCGACGGCTGGGCCTACGACATCGGCTACGGCGGGCTCGACCACGTCCTCGCCAGCGGGAAGAACGTCAACGTGCTGGTGCTCGACACGGAGGTGTACTCCAACACCGGCGGTCAGGCCTCGAAGGCCACCTCGCTCGGGGCGGTTGCGAAGTTCGCCGCCGGCGGGAAACGCACCCCGAAGAAGGACCTCGGCATGATCGCGGCGCAGTACGGGTACGTCTACGTCGCGCAGGTCGCCATGGGCGCCGACGATGCCCACACGGTGCGGGCGTTCCTCGAGGCCGAGAGTTACGACGGCCCCTCGCTGATCATCGCCTACAGCCACTGCATCGCGCACGGCATCGACATGGCGAAGGGGATGGAGCAGCAGAAGCTCGCGGCCCAGTCGGGCTACTGGCCGCTGTTCCGCTTCGACCCGCGGCGCGCCGACCGTGGCGAGAACCCGTTCCAGCTCGACAGCAGGGCGCCGCGCGTGAGCTTCCGTGACTACGCGTTGAACGAGAACCGATACCGCATGCTCTCACGGGCGGAACCGGAAGAGGCAGAGCGCCTCTTCGATGCCGCACAGGACGCCGTGACCGAACGTTGGCAGGCGTACGAGAAGCGCGCGGGCAAGGGCGTCGCCGCCCAGGCCGCGCCGGCCGGAGCGCCCCCCGCCACCGAGCCGGCCAAGGCGGCGGCGGACGAGAAGGGAGCCGCGCGATGAGCTCGTACGAACCCGAAGGTGGCGTCGCGACCGTCGTTCCGACCTCGGTCGACTTGAGCACGTCCTGGCTTGGGATCCCGCTCGCTCACCCGCTGGTGGCGTCCGCGTCTCCCCTTTCCAAGACGCTCGACGGCATCCGTCAACTCGAGGACGCCGGCGCCAGCGCGATCGTGATGTTCTCGTTGTTCGAGGAGGAGATCGAACGCGAAGCGCATGCGCTCGATCACTACCTCGAGTTCGGAGCCGAGAGCCACGCCGAGGCCATCCGGTACACGCCCGACGTCGTCCAGTACGGACCCGGGCCGGAGGCGTACGTCGACCTCATCCGTCGCGCCAAGGCGGCCGTGGACGTGCCCATCATCGCGAGCCTCAACGGCGCGACGCCCGGCGGCTGGACGCGCTATGCCCCCGCGCTCGAAGAGGCCGGCGCGGACGCGTTGGAACTCAACCTCTACCACGTGCCCACCGACCCTCGGGTCACCGGAGCGGAGATCGAGCGGCGCTACCTCGAGGTGGTGCAGAGCGTGCGCGCCCAGGTGCGGGTCCCGCTTGCGGTCAAGCTCGGATCGAACCTGAGCGCCCCCGCCAACGTCGCAGCGCAACTGGCCGACGCCGGCGCCGACGGCCTGGTGCTGTTCAACCGCTTCTACCAGCCCGACCTCGACCTCGAGGCGCTCGAGGTCGTGCCCCACTTGGTCCTTTCGCGGTCCGACGAGCTGCGCCTGCCGCTGCGTTGGGTCGCGATCCTGTTCGGTCGCGTGCAGGCCGATCTCGCCATCACCAGCGGCGTCCATGGCCACATCGACGTCCTGAAAGGGATGATGGCGGGCGCCCGAGTGACCATGCTGGCGTCGGAGTTGCTGCGTCACGGCGTCGGCCGGATCGGGCAGATCGTGGAGGACATGCGCGGCTGGATGGTCGAGCACGAGTACGAGTCCGTCGCCCAGATGCAGGGCAGCCTCAGCCAGGCGCGCGCCGCCGACCCCGAAGCGTTCGAGCGCGCGAACTACATGCGTGTGTTGGCCTCCTGGCGGCCGGACACGACCGGTCAACTCGTCTGAGCTTCGCTCCCGTCGGCGCCGAACGGCCCTTGTGTCGTTCGGCGCCGACGCTTGCGCGCGCGTGCAGCGCTCCGGGCGCTATCATCGGTAGGACCCGTCAGGGGAAACTCGAAGAGGATGGAGGATCTCGGATGCACACGAAGCATCGATCCGGGGTACGGCGTACCTTCCTGCTGGTCCTCGTGGTGGCGCTCGGTCTGGTCTCGAGCGTCGCGTTCGCCCAACGTCAGTTCGTCGCCATCGGGGGCGGCTCGACGGGCGGCACCTTCAACGTGTTCTCGAGCGCCATCGGCGACATCGTCGGCAGGAGCATCGACGGTCTGAACGTGACGGTGGAAGGCTCCGCCGGC
>CAZOTV010000100.1:5805-10029 GCA_964582795.1 uncultured bacterium | reverse complement strand
GCTTCGTCGTTGGCGACGTTCACGTTCATGCCGCTGGTGATCATGCCGGCGTGGGTGAGGCTGAGCTGCAGTTGGTTCACCACTAGCGGCTGACGAACGGCCTTCTTCAAGAGCTCGATCTGCCGCGGATGGTGGTTGCTGACCCCGAAGTGGCGCACCAGACCTCGCTGCTCCAGCTCGTCGAATGCCGCCGCCACCTCGTCGGGCTCCATCAGGGCGTCCGGCCTGTGCAGGAGCAGCACGTCGAGGTACTCGGTCCTGAGGCGTTGCAGGATCCCCTCGACGGCCGTCAGGATGTGCTCGCGCGAGAAGTCGTACATGCCTTTGCGGATGCCGCACTTCGACTGCAGCAGCACCCGCTCGCGCGCGACGCCGCCAAGCGCGCGAGCGAAGATCTCCTCGCTGCGGCCACCGCCGTAGATGTCGGCGTGGTCGAAGAACGTCGCGCCGAGCTCGATCGCGGTGTGAACGAAGCGCTCCGCAGCGTCCGCATCGAGCCGGTGCAGGCGCATGCAACCGACGGCGATGACGGGGACGTTCAGGTCGCTGGTGCCGAGGGGGACCGTGCGCATGTCGCGATCAGGCCGCCGTGGCCGTCTCCCACGTCGCCACGCCCTGGAACATCCGACGGTACTCCCGTGGCGTCATGCAGACGCAGCGCTTGAACAGACGACGGAAGAACGACGGGTCCTCGTACCCCACGGCGAAGCTGACCTCCTCGACCGGCGCGCGGCTGGTCTCGAGCGCACGCTTCGCCTCCTCGATCCGAAGGTTCTGAACGTAGTCGATCAACGTCGTTCCCGTGGCCTGCTTGAACCGCCGCTTCAGCGTCCGCTCCGCCACCCCTACGTGTGCCACCACGTCGGCCGGCACGTGATCTTCGCGCATGTGCTGCTCGAGGTACCGCTGCGCCTCGCGGACCACCGCGTCGGCCGTCGGCGTGTTGCGCACCAGCGGGCGATACGGCAGTTGCCCCTCGGTGTGGAGCTTGAGGAGGTACACCTTCGCGATGCGCAGCGCTTCGCCGGGGCTGGCGTGCCGCGCGATGATGTGAAGCGCCAGGTCGTGCCAAGAGCTGGTGCCGCCCGCCGTGACGACCCGCCCCTCCTCGTCGGCGAACGCCAGGGTCGGCTCCGGCCGGAAGCGAACCTTCGGGTAGTGCGTGCGGAACAGGTCCTCGTACCCCCAGTGCGACGTGGCATCGCAGCCGTCGAGAAGACCGGTGGCCGCGAGCATGACCGCGCCCGAGCAGGCCGAGTACAGCCACGCCCCTTCGTCGTGCTTGCGGCGCACCCAGTCGATCACCTCGGGGTAGCGATCGCCGATGTCCTCGTCCGGCCCCAGCCACACCTCGGGCAGGATGACGATGTCGGCCGACGGGTCGTCGGACACCGCCGCCGACGGCTGAACCGGGACGCCGAACCCACACCGGAACGGTTCGCTCTGGTCGGACACGATGCGCACGTCGAACACGCGCTCGGACACGTCGGTTCGAACGAGCGTCTCCCATACGTTCCCCGTCGCCGAGAGCACGTCCACCATGCCGTACAGCGCCGATCCGGCCGTCTCCGGAACCGCGACGATGGCGACCTTGTGCACCTTCCCCCTCCTTCCACGGCGTCACGCGCGAACGCGACGACCGCTCGTGGCACGAACGGCCCGTTTCCGGCATGTACGCATCTTACGGGAGGCCGGCGGCGCCCCTAAGGTATGGACCGTGCCTCGCCACCCGAGGGCGAGTGCAACCAGGCGGAACGCACATGTCGAACGCAACCGTCGAAACCGCCCCGCAGGCCACCACCCAGACCGACCCCGCCACCCTCAACGGCCTGGACCTGAAGCAGATGACCGACACGGTCGCCTTGCTCCAGCAGCAACCCGCCCTCGCCAAGTTCGAGTTCCGGAACCAGAACCGTTGGGTGAGCGGCGGCGAGAACCGCTCGCGCATCCAAGGCTTCTACGGCGCCGGCCAGGAAGACACCTCGCGCGCCACCGCCTTCGAGTTCGTGAACGGCGAACCGCCCGTGCTGCTCGGCAACAACGAGGGCGCCAACCCGGTCGAGTACCTGCTGCACGCGCTGGCAGGCTGCGTCACGACCACCACGGTGGTGCACGCGACCGCCCGCGGCATCAAGATCAACCGCATCTCCACCGAGATCGAAGGCGACCTGGACGTGCAAGGTTTCCTCGCGCTCGACGAGTCGGTGACGCCGGGCTACCAGCAGATCCGCTTCCGCATGGACATCGACGCCGACTGCAGCGACCAGGAGCTCGAAGACCTGCTGTCCTTCGCCCCGTACCTCTCACCGGTGTTCAACACCATCGCGCGGCCGGTGCCGATCGCCTTCGAACGCGTGCGGGGCTAAGCCTACGCGTGACCCGTTTCGAGGACGACAGGAACGGTCCAAGACCCGCGCCGAGCAGACGACACATCGAACCGCCCGATACGAAGGCGGCCGGGATCCCACCATTCCGGCCGCCTTCTTCCATGCGCGTGGGCGGCGCCTCTTGACCCGCGGAGTGCCCCTAGGGCCTCAAGACGCCTCCGCCTTGGTGCGACGCAGCTCATGCAGCAGCAGTCGCGACACCGCCGCGTGGCAGGCCGCGCAGCCTCGGTCCGTGCCGAGCATGGGAGCGAGATCCTCGAACGACGTCACGCCGTGTTCGCGGATCGCGCGCCGCACCGTGGCCGTGTCCAGGCGATGCGTCTCGCACACGTCGTATACCGGCTTCGCGCGCACGCTCCAGCGGTCGGGATCGGCCCGGTACTCCTCGTAGCGCGCATCCCAGAACCGCCGCTCGAAGTCGACCATCGCCACCTCGAAGCCGAGCGTGTCGCTCGCGAGGGTCCGGCCCGTTGCCGTCAGTCGGTCTTCTTCCTCCAGGAACGGCACTTCGAACACCAACAGAAGCTCTAGCGCTTCCTTCAGCACCTCGTCGGGTTCGTCCGGGCTCGCATCCGGTTCGTCAGCGGCCGCGAACACCCCACCGTGACCAGCGGTCCATGCACCGCTCGAAGCCCCGTCCGGCGCCGGACCCGCCAAGCCGAGCCGGGCCCCAAGCCCGCGTAGGCCGGCAACCGTCCAAGGTGCGTCCGGCTCTTCCACCATCAGAAGCGGCAGCACGAGTTCCTTCGCCTCTTCGACCTGTGCCAGTACGGCCTCGATGAAGGCGCGTTGCGAACGGATCTCCGGCGCGCGCAGCATCAGCAGATCCTCGGCAGTTGCTCTTCGATCGGCATCTCCAGCACGCGACGGCTGCCGTACGCCGTCTCCACCAGCGCCACGCCCTCGGGCTTCTTGACCACGTCACCGATGATGGCCGCCTCACGCCCGTGCGGGTGCGCCTTCATGGCCCCGAGAGCCGCGTCGGCCTCGTCGGCCGGGACGATCATCATCACCTTGCCCTCGTTCGCCGCCAGCAGCGGGTCGATGCCGAGCATCTCGCTGTACTGCTCCACCAAGTCGTGGATCGGGACGGCAACGTCGAACACGCGCAGCCCGAACGGCTTGCGCAGTACCACCTCGTTCGCCACCGCGGCCAGACCGCCGCGCGTGACGTCGCGCATGAAGCGCACGTTGGGCGCCACCTCGAGCACGCGCTCGATCAGCCCGTTCAGCGGCGCGACGTCGGACTCGAGGTCCACCGACAGGTCAAGCCCTTCGCGGCGCGACATGACGGCGATGCCGTGATCGCCGAGCGTGCCGTTCACCAGCACCTTGTCGCCCGGTCGCACGTACTCGACGCCGATGCGCACATGATCGGGGAGGAAGCCCACGCCCGCGGTGTTGACGAAGATCCCGTCGCCCTTGCCACGCTCGAGCACCTTCGTGTCCCCTGCCACGATGGCCACGCCCGCTTCGTCGGCGGTGGCCCTCATCGACCGGACCACCTGCTCGAGCTCGCCCATGTCGTACCCCTCTTCGAGCAGGAAGGCGGCGGTGAGGTACGCCGGCTTCGCGCCCATGACGGCGAGGTCGTTGACGGTACCGGCCACCGCGAGGCGACCGATGTCGCCGCCGGGGAAGAACGCCGGCTTGACGGTGTGGGAGTCGGTGGCGAAGGCGATGCGACCCCCGGGGTTGGCGAGGATGGCGGCGTCGGTCAGCTCCTTGAGCGGCTCGCTCCCGAAGATGTCGGCGAACAGCTCCTCGATCAACTCCAGGCTGAGCTTGCCGCCCGAGCCGTGCGCCAGGCGCACGGTGTCGTAGCGGGAGCGCGACG
>CAZOTV010000100.1:0-5705 GCA_964582795.1 uncultured bacterium | reverse complement strand
TACCGTCTCAGACCGTCTCGACATGGAGCTTCTCCTTGTGCATGCCGTACACGTACCAGGCGCGGCAGGTGCCCTCGTGGCTGACCATGCAGGGTCCGTACGGGCTGTCGGGGGTGCAGAGCTTGCCGAACACGCCGCACTGGTCGGGCCGGATCTGCCCCAGCGTCACCTCGGCGCAGCGACAACCTTTCGGATGCTCGGCACCGCGCAGCTCGAGCGGGTCCAGCCGCCCTGCGAAGCGCCGGGCCGCGCTGAACCGCCGGTACGCTTCACGGAGCTTGTAGCCCGAGGCGGGGATCTCGGCAATGCCGCGCCACCGGATGGGAGCAAGCTCGAACACCTCGTCGAGCTCTTGCTTCGCGCGCTCGTTGCCGTCGTAGCGCACCAGACGGCCGTAGGGGTTGGCGACGGTGGGCATGCCGTCCCGGACCTGCTCCAGCAGCGACAACACGGCCGCCATCACGTCGACCGGCTCGAACCCGCCGGACGCGCACGCGATGCCACGGTCGGCGAGGTGTTCGTACACCCGAAGGCCCGTGATGGTGGCGGCGTGACCGGGAAGCAGGAAGCCTTCGATGTCGAATCCGTCGAGGTCGGGAAGGATGCTGGTGGCGGGCGGGGTGTAGTAGTTCGCCTCGATGATGCTGAAGTTGTCGGGAGCCCCGCGCTTGAGCATGGCCGCCACGGCCACCACGGTGGTCTCGAAGCCGACGGAGAAGAAGACCACCTGCTTCTCGGGGTGCTGCTCGGCAAGGCGTTTGGCGTCGAAAACGCTGTACACGGCGCGCACGTCGCCACCGCGAGCGCGTGCATCGAGCAGGCTCATGCGCACGTCGCCACGGCGTTCGCCTTCCAGCGGGATGCTGCCCGGAACGGCCAGCATGTCGCCGAACGACGCCAGGATGACGCCGGGCGTCAGCGACAGCTGGATGGCCATGTTGATGTACTCGTTGTCGCACACGCACACGGGGCACCCGGGGCCGGCGAGCACCGTCACGCTCTCGGGCAGCAGGTCACGCAGGGCGAAGCGCCCGATCTCGTGCTCGTGGGTGCCGCAGATGTGCATCAGCTTCACCGGCCGGCCGATCTGGGCGGCCGCCTCGGCGATGCGCTGCTGCAGGCCGGCCACCAGGCCGGCGTCGCGGTAGGTCTCGGGGCGGTACTCGCCCTTCTGCCCGGGCGTCGCCGTCACGACGACGTTCGTGTGCCGATGGTCAGGCACGCGTCTCGGGCTCCAGGTACTCGGCGATCAGCTCGAGGTTGGCGGCGGCCTCGGCGCGCTGGATCTTCGCGATGGCGAACCCGGCGTGCACCACGACCCAGTCCCCGGGCTTCAGGTCTTCGACCAGGCCGATGAAACAGTGTTGGGTCCCGTTACCCAAACGGATCAGGCAACTGTCCTGGTCGAGCACGTCGACGACCTCGTGGGGAATCCCGAGACACATGGTCACCCTCCTTCTACCGGCGTGACATGCGTCATGGTCGACGACGACCGGCTCGTCGAGCCAGTGCCGAATGTCCTACTGCTGGGCTAGGGGATCCTTCGCGTGCCAGAGCCGCGTTCGGCGCAACCGGTCTAGTGCGCTTCGGGCGCCCTGGCGCCCACGCCCTCCAGCTTCGCCTGGCGCCGCTCCGCGAGGTACGCCAACCAGGCGTCGAGCCCGGCGCCGGTGCGGGCAGAGAGCTCGAACACCCGCGCGTTCGGCACGACCTGGCGCACGTTGGCAATCGCGCGCTCGCGGTCGAACCCCACCGCTTCGGCGATGTCGATCTTGTTCACCACCACGGCGTCGGCGTTCTTGAAGATGCGCGGGTACTTCAGCGGCTTGTCTTCGCCTTCCGTGACCGACAGCATCGTGACCCGCAGGTCCTCGCCCAGGTCCCAGGCGGCAGGGCACACGAGGTTGCCGACGTTCTCGATCACGAGGACGTCGAGGCCGCGCAGATCAAGCTGATCGACGGCGCGCGCCACCATCTCCGCTTCCAGGTGGCACACCGCGCCGGTGGCGATCTGCACCGACGGTGCGCCGGCGGCGTTCAAGCGCACCGCGTCGTTGTCCGTCTCGAGGTCCCCGACGACCACCGCCATCGACAACCCAGGCGTAAGGCCTTGGACCGTGCGCTCGAGCAGCGCCGTCTTGCCCGACCCTGGCGACGAGACGATGTTCAGCACCAGCGTGTCGCCGAAGGCCCGGCGGTTCGCCGCCGCCACGCCGTCGTTGAAGGTCATCAACGACTTCTGCACTTGCACGACGCGAGGCCCGGGCTCCGCGCCGGTGCCATGCGGGCTGACGCGAACATCACGAGTGGTGGAATCTGCGGCCATCACGCCACCTCCAAGTGGGTCACGTTCAACTCGCGTCCTTGGCGCAGGTCGGCCGACGGCGTGTCGCACCGTGGGCACAACGCGATCCCGAATCGGTTGTCGATCTCGAACTCGACGTCACACCCCAGACAGTACGCGACCGCGGGAAGGTACGTCACTTCCAGCCGAGCATCCTCCGCCATCGTGCCTTGGCGTGCAGCGGTGAACGCGAACTCGAGCGCTTCGGGCACCACGCCGGCCAGCGCCCCCACCTCGAGGTGGATGACGTCGATGCGCTGCGCACCATCGGTCTTCGCGGCCTCTTCCGACATGCGCAACATGCTCACGACGAGGCCGATCTCATGCATGGCCGAGCACGATCTCCGCGGCGTCGACCACGTCGCCGGCGCGTAGGTCTCGCCGGATCTCGATGGGGACCATCCCGTGCCGCTCCACCTCTTGCAACACCACCGTCGCGAGCGCCTCCATGCGCCCGCGGACGGTGTCGCTCAGGGTGACGCCCACCTCGCCGCTCTCGAACTCGAGCGGCTTGACGCCGATCGCGACGATGGTCACGTCGGGCAGGTCGCCGTGGAGCTCCATCGCCGTCAGCAGGTCGGGCACTTCCCACTCGTGCGACGAGAGCTTGCCGTACCCGATCTCGGCGGGCACCGAACGACGGTCGAACCGGTAGACCTTCCCCACCGGCGCCGCCACGGCATCGACCACGACGACGTGGTCATACTCCGCGATCAGGTTCAGCAGATGCCAACCGAGGGTGCCGCCGTCCACGACGTCGACACCCTCGGGGAAGACGTACTTGTTGCGCAAGTAGTGCATCAGGTGCACGCCCGCGCCTTCGTCACCGTAGTAGACGTTGCCTACGCCGAGCACGAGGAGCGGGCGCGCGTGCGTCACGATGCCTTGCCTCTAGGGCGAGGACCGGTGAGGTCTTCGAGTTCCAACGGCCGTGCGTCGACGTCGTCGGCCTTGAAGCCCGAGATCATCGCTTCGACCAGAAGGTTGCCGGAACGGAGGCTGTTCCACACCGCCATGTAGATGTGGATGCCGGTGAACACCACGAACCACAACATGGTGAAGCGGTGCACGGCGCGCACGTTGGCTAGGCCGCCCATCCACGCCTCGATCGGACGCAACAGGTTGGCGCCGAAGTCGGCCAGGCCGCCGTTCACGTACGGCGCCGCCAGCAGGATGCCGGTGACGCTGATGACGAGAAGGCTGGCGTACAGCACGGTGTAGGTCAGGAACTGGAGCGGGCCGTAGTTGCTGTAGGTGAAGTGCGGGTGGTCACGGCGCGCGAGGAGGTAGAACGACAACTGGTCCCGCCACGCCTTCCAGTTGAACAGGATCGGCGTCATGCGCAACTCGCGGCCCACCCCGAGGCGCCCATCGGCGGTCACGAACAGGAACTGGTAGATGCGCACCAGCGTGAACGCGAGCAACACCCAACCGGCAGCCACGTGCCAGCCGCGCACCTGGGCTAGGACGAAGTTGTTGGCCGTCTCGTTCAGCAAGTTCCGGGCGAGGAACGGGTTGCCGATGTAGATGCCGGACAGCACCAACCAGATCAGCACGCCGTTGCGGATCCAGTGCGCGATGCGAACGAAGCGGCCGAACACGTACACCACCATCGTCGGGCGGCCCGGTCGTTCGAGCACGACGGCTTTCGGCCGGCGCACGCGCGTGGTCTCGGTCGTCACGCTCACACCTCCACTTCGTAGTGCGCGATCTCCTGGCCGTCCCGGTTGAGGATGTGCACGGCACAGGCCAGGCACGGGTCGAAGGAGTGGATGGTGCGAACGACCTCCAGCGGTCGCGTGGGATCGGCCATCGGTTGCCCGATGAGCGATGCCTCGTACGCGCCGCGTTGGTTGCGGGCGTCCTTCGGGCCGGCGTTCCAGGTCGTCGGGACGATCGCTTGGTAGTTGCCGACGTGACCGCCGTCCACCGTCAGCCAGTGGCTGAGGCTGCCGCGTGGCGCCTCGCCCATCGCCCACCCTTCGCCGTCCTTGGCGGTGTACCGGTTGAAGAAGCGGTCGTCACCACCGGCGACGTTGGCCGTGAGCTCGGTGATCAGGTTCGGCAGGTAGTCACCGATCAGCTTGGACTCGAGGCCGCGCGCCACGGTGCGCCCGACGGTCGAGCCCCAGAAGGAGAACGGCACGCCCAGCCTGTCGGTGTACCCGTCCATCAGGGAGCGTACGGCGTCGTTTCCACCGGCGTAGGCGACCATGAAGCGCGCGAGCGGCCCGACCTCGACCGGCATGCCGTCGTACCGCGGCGCCTTGATCCAGCTGTAGCCGCCCTCGGTCTTGAGCGTACCGTCGTCGTTGAAGCCCTCGTACGCCGGGTTCGTCTGTCCCTGCAGCGGGTGGAGCGAGGTCTCGTCGCCGTCGTAGGTGTACCAGGAGTGCGCCACCTCTTCCCCGATCTTCATGGGGTCGAGCGGATGCACCGTGCTCACGTCGCGGTCGAGCACCAAGCCGGGTTGCAGCAGGAAGGTGCTCTGCTCCCACGGCAGTTCGTCGAGCGCCAACGCGCCGAAGCTCATGTAGTTGCGAAGGCCCCCGCCGTACCCCGCGAGCGCTTCTTCCTGGTAGCGCCTCCCCAGCAGTTCCAGGTCGGGCAGGTACGCCCGTTCGACGAAGTCCATCGACTTCGCCATCAGGAACTGATACTCCGCGATGCGGTGGGCATCGAGCGCGTCTCGCGCGGACGTCACGCCACCCACCACGAGGCTCTGCGGGTGCGGGTTCTTCCCGCCGAACACCGCGGTGGCCTTGGCGCTGAGGCGCTGCACGGCCAAGTTGTCGAGGTAGTGCGACGCGAGGATCAGGTTCTCCTCGGGCGTCAAGAGGTACTTCGGGTGGCCCCAGTACCCACCGGCGAACGGACCGAGCTGACCGCTCTGCGCGAACGCCAGCAGGCGCTCGAGCACGCCGCGGTAGTGGCTCTCGGATGCGTTGTACGGCTTGTCGTGGTACTGGTGCGCCACTTCCGTCGCGAGCACCGGGTCGGCGTCCAGCGCGCGGATGACGTCCCACCAGTCCATCGAGTGGAGCTGGTAGAAGTGCACCGTGTGGTCGTTGACGTACTGCGCCGCCCAGATCAGGTTGCGAAGCAGCCGCGCGTTCGGTGGGATGGTCACGCCGTACGCGCGCTCGGTCGCTTGCACGCCGCGCTCGTAGTGGTGGTAGGTGCAGACACCGCAGATGCGCTGCGCGAAGAGGCCGACGTCACGCGGGTCGCGACCCTGCATGATCTTCTCGAAGCCACGGAACGCCGTGCTCGAGCTGACCGCCTCCTCGACCAGGCCGGCGTCGTCGACCTCGATCTCGATGCGCAGGTGTCCTTCGATGCGCGTGATGGGATCGATCAC
>CAZOTV010000099.1:7423-10100 GCA_964582795.1 uncultured bacterium | reverse complement strand
GACCCAACCCTACTGACTCAACTGCCCGATGATCGAGAACATCGGCAGGAACATGCCGGCGACGATGAAGCCGACGATCACGCCGAGGAACACGATGAGCATGGGCTCGAGGGCGGCGGTGAGGCTGTCGACGGCCTCGTCGACCTCGCGCTCGTAGAAGTCGGCCACCTTCTGCAGCATGGAGTCGACCGCGCCGGTCTCCTCGCCGATCGCCACCATCGACGACACCATCGGCGGGAACACCCGCGGGTACTTCGTCAACGTGGTGCTGATCTGCTCGCCGCGCTGCACCGCTTCCTTCGTCTCGTCGAGGATGTCCTCCACGATGGCGTTGCCGGCGGTGCCCTTGGTGATCTCGATCGACTCGATGATGTTCACGCCCGAGCGCAGCAGCAGGCCGAAGGTGTTCGAGAAGCTCGCGATGGCGCTCTTCTGCACCAGCGTGCCAACCACCGGCACCCGCAGGATGAAGCCGTCGATGGCCCGCCTGCCGTTCTTCGTCCGGTAGAACATGCCGAGGCCCACCACGGCGATCACGATGATGCCGAGCAAGATCCACCACTGATAGCGCAGGAAGTCGGACACGGCGATGAGCGCGCGGGTGATGACCGGCAACTCGCCGCCGAGCTGGTCGAGGATCTGCGCGAACTGCGGGACGATGCCGGTGAGCAAGAACCACGTCACCGCAAGGGCGATGACGAGCACCACCGTGGGGTAGGTAAGCGCCGTGCGGATCTTGCCGCGCAGCGCCGCCTGCTTCTCCATGTACGCCGCGATGCGGTCGAGGATGCCGTCGAGGTTGCCCGACACCTCGCCGGCGCGCACCAGGTAGATGTAGAGCTTGTTGAACAGGCGCGGGTGCCTCCCGAGCGCGTCGGAGAGCTGCTGGCCCGTCTCGACGTCCTCGCGCACGCGCTTCAGCGCGTCCTTGAGACCCTGCTTGGGCGCCTGGCGCTGCAGGATGGCGAGGCTCTGCACCACCGGCAGGCCGGCGTTGATCACGGTCGCGAACTGACGCGAGAAGATGGTGATGTCGCGCACGCCCGGCACGCTGCCGATGTCGAGCCACTTCGGCAGCTTGATGTCGGCGCTCAAGCCGCCCTTGGGCGCCTTGATCTCGCTGATGAAGTAGCCCTTCTGGCGCAGCGAGGCAGCGACGTCGCGCTCCGACCCCGCTTCCATCGTGGCCGCGATCAGCTTCCCGCTGCGGTCGCGGGCCTTGTACTCGAATACCGGCATCCTGCCTCCCTCGCGCGGCAGAGCGGTCCCTGCACTGCACGCCAGCCTACCGGATTCGTGAGGCCGGCGGCTGGTGAATCGCTCACTTCGCCGTGCAGCGCGAGGCGCACGGCGCGACCCGTTGCGTTCGGCCCCCACGGCACATCTCGCCATGGGAGGGTGCCGGTACCGCGGCGGCTCGGTGAAGGGCCGCAGGGGAGGCCAACGCGAACCTGCCCCGGGAGCACCATCGGCCACGCGGTACGATGCCCACCATGCCGCGAGAATCGCTGGAACGTCGCCGCGAACGAGCCCTCCGGGTGCTGGCCGGGCTGCGCGCGCTCTACCCGGACGCGCGTACCGAGCTCGACTTCCAGACTCCGTTCCAGCTCCTCATCGCCACCCTGCTCTCGGCACAAGCCACCGACGTCAGCGTGAACCTCGCCACCCCCGCCCTGTTCGCCGCCTACCCGGACGCGCGCGCCATGGCGGCCGCCACGCCCGAAGAGGTCGAGCCGTACGTCAAGACCATCGGGCTCTACCGCAACAAGGCGAAGAACGCCGTCGCGACGGCGCGCGCGCTGGTGGAGCGGCACGACGGCGATGTGCCGGCCTCGATGACGGCCCTGACGAACCTACCCGGCGTGGGTCGCAAGACCGCCAACGTGGTGCTGGCCAACGCCTTCGGTGAACCCACCATCGCGGTCGACACGCACGTCGGTCGGCTGGCGCGACGCCTCGGGTTCTCGCGTCACGACGACCCGGACAAGGTCGAGGCCGACCTCTGCAAGGTGTTCCCGCGCGAGGATTGGATCTTCGTGCACCACGGGCTGATCTTGCACGGTCGTCGCGTGTGCACCGCGCGCTCGCCCGCCTGCGACACTTGCCCGCTCTGCCCCGACTGCCCCTCGTGCGGCAAGGCCGTGAACGGGCCCACGACCCGCCGGGCGAAGGCGAAGCGCGCCGGTGGGGCGAAGGCGGATCGCGCGGGTGGGACGAACGCGGATTGCGCCGGTGGGGCGAAGGCGAAACGCGCCGCTCGGTCCGTTCGGCCTGCGACGCGAACCCGTAGGCAGGGGTAGCGCCCCCGCCCAGGCGGGCACGTACCCTCTGGTAGGTTGTCGCCATGTTCGACGTCGTCATCGTCGGCGCGGGCCCCATCGGCCTCGAAGCCGCCATCCTCGCCAAGCGCGCCGGCCTCTCGTACGTGGCGCTGGACAAGGGCGCCGTCGTGCACGCCATCCAGCGCTACCCCACCTACATGACGTTCTTCACCACCTCCGAGCGGCTCGAGATCGGCGGCCATCCGCTCGTCACCGCCACCGACAAACCCACGCGCAAGGAAGCGCTCGACTACTACCGCAAGGTCGTCGCCAACGAGGGGCTCGCCGTTCGCACCTACACCGAGGTGCTCGACGTCACCCCCACCGGCCGCGCCTTCGGCGATCCCGACGCCTTC
>CAZOTV010000099.1:0-7323 GCA_964582795.1 uncultured bacterium | reverse complement strand
CGAGGTGCTCGACGTCACCCCCACCGGCCGCGCCTTCGGCGATCCCGACGCCTTCGCCGTGCGCGTGCGGCCGGTGCGTGCGGTGCGGCCCGGCGCCCAAGCGGAGGCGGCCGCCAGGGTGGAGACGGGCACACCGGCGGAGACGGGCACACCGGCGCGAACGCTCCACGCCCGCGCGGTGATGCTCGCCACCGGCTACTTCGACCATCCCAAGCTGCTCGGCGTGCCCGGCGAAGACCTGCCGCACGTCAGCCACTACTACGACGAGGCGCATCCTCACTTCGGCCGCAACGTGGTCATCGTCGGCGCGGGCTCCAGCGCCGCCGACGCCGCACTCGACCTCCACCGCGCCGGCGCCCGCGTCACCATCCTTCACCGCGGCCCGGACTTCCGGCATAGCCTCAAGTACTGGGTCCGCCCGAACCTCGAGAACCGCGTCAAGGAAGGCGCCATCACCGCGCACTTCGACACGGTCGTGCGGGCCATCGAACCCGAGACCGTCATCGCCGAGAAGCGCGGTGCTCCGCTCGAGGTCCCGGCCGACCGCGTCTTCGCGCTCACCGGCTACTTCGCTGCTCCCGACCTGCTACAGCGGTCCGGCGTGCGCGTTCACCCCGACACGCTCGCCGCCGAGCTCGACCCCGCCACCTTCGCCTCCAACGTGCCGGGTCTCTACGTCATCGGCTCGGCCGGCTTCGGAACGCGCACCTCCGACGTGTTCATCGAGAACGGACTGGTGCACGCCCGCGCCGCCATGCACGACCTCGCCGACAGGCTGCGGGGGGTGCGCGCGACCATGGCGTGAGGCAGTCCGCGGGAGCCCCGCAGCCGGGCAGATACACTCGTGGTGAGGAGGCACCTCGCCATGACCGACCGCGAACCCAACGGCGCCACGCGCACCAAGAGCGACACCAACCGGATCGCCGGGATCGTCCTCGTGACGGCAGGACTGCTCGTCCTGCTGTTCGGAAACGTCGGCATCGGACTCCTTTGGCCCCTGTTCGTCCTGGTGCCCGGCGTCGTGATGCTCGGCGCCGCCTTCGTAGGCTCCAGGCGGAACGCAGCGCTGGTGGTTCCGGGCACCATCGTCACCGTCATCGGCCTGATCCTGCTGGTCTTGAGCCTCACGGGCTACTGGCAGGCATGGGCCTACGCCTGGGCGCTCATCGTCGTCGCCGCCGGCCTCGGGACCTTCCTTCACGGCGCGCTCGAGGAGAACCCTGCGCGCGAGAAGGAGGGGATGCAGGCGGTCGTCGTCGGCCTGACCCTGTTCGCGATCGTCGGTGGGATCTTCGAGTTCTTCATCTTCGGCGACTTCGGGGGCACCCTGAGATGGCTCCTTCCCATCGCCCTCATCGCCGCTGGGGCCGTGATGCTGCTACGCCGGGACGGAGCGGAACGCTGACGTCGTGACCTCCCGCGAACACCCCGACGAACCGGAACCGCACGCACTCGCAGTTCCCGCGCGCGCGCGAGCGCTGCCACTCGCCCTGGCAGGCACTGGCGTGCTGTGGTTGTTGGTCGAGGTCGGGTTCGTCCCGCAGGGGCTCACCCGCGCGCTGCTCTTGTGGTGGCCGCTCTTCCCGATCGCGATCGGTGTCGACGTCCTCGCACCGCGCGCCCGCCCTTGGCGTGTTCCGTTCACGATCCTCGCGGCATCGGCGGTGCTCGTCCTGGGGATCCTCGGAGTCGGTGCCCCTGCGCCGTCCGAGACGTCCACCGCTCACGCCGTCCTGCCTCCCGGGGCGCGCACTATGCACGTCGTCGTCGACCTCGGGAACGCCCACGGCGTCATCACCGCGTTGACGGCGGTCCCCGTCCTGCTGGACGGGACGTTCGAAGGGCGCACGCCCGCGAAGGTCGACGTGACGGGCATCGACGACGTGATGGTGCAGGTCCGTCCGGGGGCGAACGGCCCTGCGCTCGAACGGCGCGCCGGCACCTGGCGGCTCGCGCTCAACCCTGCATTGCCTACGAGGATGGAACTTCGTAGCGGCGCCGGTGGCGCCAACATCGACCTCACGTCCTACACGCTCGAGTCGCTCTCCCTGGCCGCAGGAGCCGGCGACGTCCAAGTGATGCTCCCTGGCCGCGGCGAAGGGTACGAGGCTCGGGTCGACGGCTCGCGCGGGAACGTGGAGATCGACGTACGGCCGGGCGCCTCGCTCGACCTCGTCGCGGAGTTGGGCGCCGGCGGGGCCACGCTTCGCGTCCAACCCGGCTCCGACGTGCGCGCACTCGTCGCGACCGGACGAGGCGACCTGGTGCTCGACCTCCCTCAAGACGCTCCCGTTCGCCTCGAGATCCTCGAGGACGGACCCGGCCGAGTGGACGTGGGCGGCACGCTGTTCCGGCGTGTGGGCACCGGTGACACCGGCATCTGGCAGAGCCCGGCCCTGGAACACGGCGGCCGCGTCATCGACGTCCGCATCGTCGACGTCGGCGCAGGCTCCGTCACGGTGCGCTGAGGCAGGTATGCGGCTCATCGTCACGCACGAGCAGCCCGACTTCGACGCGCTCGCCAGTTTGGCGCTCGCCAAGCTGCTCTTCCCTGGCTCCATCGCCACCGTCCAGGGCGCTCTCAGCCCGCCGATGCAGTCCTTCTTGCGCCTCTACCGCGATCAGCTCGACCTGGTCGAGCCGGAGCACGTCGACTTGAGCGCCGTGCGCGAACTGGTGGTGGTCGACACCGCCGACCCGAACCGCATCAAACCGTTCGACACCCTGCTGGGCCGCGTACCCGTCACGCTCTACGACCATCACCCGCGCCCGGCGCGCCCCATCGCCGCCTCGCGCGGCATCACCGAAAGACTCGGCGCCACCGCCACGCTGCTCACGCGCGAGCTCATGGCCACCGACGTCACCATCCCTCCCCCGGTCGCGAGCCTCGCGCTGCTAGGGATCCACGAAGACACGGGGAACCTCAGCTTCGACTCGACCCAACCCGACGACTACCGCGCCGCCGCGCATCTGCTCGCCAGCGGGGCGAACATGCAGCTGGTCCGCCGCTTCACGCACGACGCCCTCAACGAAGAGCAGCGCGCCTTCCGTGAAGCGCTGCTCGCGAACGCGCGCAGCGCCACCGCGGCCGGGCGTCATGTGGTGGTTGCGGCGTTCACGTACCCGCACTACGTCGCCGGCGTGTCCGGCCTCGTGAACGACCTGCTGGATCTCCACGCCGCCGACGCCGCTTTGGCGGTGGTGCGGATGGACAGCCGCACGCTCGTGTTCGCCCGCAGCAACGAGCGCTTCGACAGTGCCGCGGCCCTGGCGGAAGCGATCGGCGGCGCCGGGCACCCGGGCGCGGCCTACGGCAAGACCGAATACCCTCCCGACGAAGCCGCCGACCTCGTGTTGGCGGCCCTCGCGCGCCACGCCACTCCAGTGCTGACCGCACGCGAGCTGATGAGCGCGCCCGTGAAGTCGATCGCCGATCACGCCACCGTGGCCGAGGCCCAGCAGCGCCTGCTGCTGTACGGCCACAACGGCATGCCGGTACTCGACCCAGCAGGCCGCGTCGTCGGGGTGGTGTCACGGCGGGACCTCGACCGCGCGCTCCGCCACGGGCTCGGGCGCAGCCGCGTGTCGGGCTTCATGAGCCGCACGGTCGTCAGCGCGAGCCCATCGACCACCCTAGCGGAGCTCGAGGAGCTGGTGCTTCGCCACAACATCGGGCGCATCCCCATCATCGAAGGCAGCGCGCTCGTCGGTATCGTGACCCGCACCGACCTGATCGGCGCGCGCCATCGCGACCTGCGTGAGGACGACCCGGCAGCGGCTCTGCTGGAACGGCTGCCACCGAGCGCGGCGCGCGCCATCGATCGATCGGTAGCGCTGGCCGGCGAGGCGACGCTGCTCCTGGTCGGCGGCACGGTGCGCGACCTGCTGCTCGGAACCGGGCTGAAAGACCTCGACCTGGTGGTGGAGGGCGACACCGCGGAGCGCTTCGGTTCGCGGCTGCAACAAGCGCTCGGCGGGACGCTCTCGTGCCACGTCGACTTCGGCACCTGCACCCTTCAGCTCGAGGACGGCCTCGTCGTCGACCTCGCCACCGCGCGCGAGGAGGTGTACGCGCGTCCCGGCGCACTTCCCGACGTCACCCCCAGCACCTTGCGCAAGGACCTATCGCGCCGCGACTTCACCGTCAACGCCATGGCGCTGAGGCTGCATCCCAAGCCGCCTCAGCTGATCGACCCGTTCGCCGGCGAGACGGACCTGCGCGCGCGGCAACTTCGCGTCCTGCACCCGCTCTCGTTCATCGAAGATCCCACCCGGATCCTCCGAGGCGCGCGGCTGGCCGGGCGGCTCGGCTTCCGGTTCGAGTCGGTCACGGCGGAACAGGCGCGGGCGGCGCTGGTGCCGGAGATCCTCGCCAACGTCAGCCGCTCGCGCCTCCGGGCCGAACTCGAGCTCACACTGGCCGAACCGCGCGTGGCGCCCGCGCTGCGCCGGCTCGAGGAGCTCGGGGCCATGCGCGCCATGTTCCACCTGCCCTACGACGGAGAACCGATCGCCGCCGCGACGCTGATCGAGGCACTCGACGCGCTGCGACGCGAAACGGACGTGCCTGACGAGGCGTACCTGCTGGCGCTCCTGGTGGGCGCCGAGGACCAAGCGGCGGAGGCGCACATGCGCGCGTTCCACTGGCCCAGGCGCTACCTCACCGTGCGCGGGCGGTTGCTGCGCGTCTTGGGACCCGACCGCGGGTCCGACCGCGAGCGCGTGCGCGACGAGGAACTCGAGGAGCTCGACGAGGCGGCGCGGTTCCTGGTGCGCGCCGCCGACGCCGACCTCGCCGCGCGCCTCGCGCGCATCGAGGAAGAACCGCCGCGCAGGAAGGTGCGCGGAAGGGATGTGGTAGCCTTGGGCCTGCCGCCAGGACCGGCCGTCGGGCGCGTCCTGGACGCCGTTGCTCGTGCCCGCGCCGACGGCACGGCGACCAGCTTCGACGACGAACTCGCGCTCGCGCGAAGGCTCGTGCAAGAACTCGAAGGCCCCCCGAACGACGTGGAGTGACGCGATGCTTCTGGATCACCTAGGCAACCCGACCATCCTCGTCATCGCCGGCATCTTGATGGTGATGGCGCTGATCTTCCACAACATCGCGCAAGCCTGGGTCGCGTCGCGCCTCGGCGACCCGAGCCCCCGCCTGGCCGGGTTCACCGCGTTCGACCCGCAGCGCCAGCTCGACCTCATCGGGGTCGTGTTCCTGTTCCTGCTGGGGTTCGGTTGGCCCCGCGCGGTGCCGGTCAACTCGCGCAACTACCCGGGTCGTGGACGTAAAGAGGCGTGGGTGTGGTTGGCCGGAGTCGGTGCGTACCTCGTCGTGGGGTTCGTGTGCGTGCTCGTGGCCACCATCTTCGCGAGGCTGAACTCCCCGCAGCTCTACAGCGCGTTCCAGATCGCTGCCACCTACGCCCTGCTTCACGCGGTCATCAACGTGTTCCCGGTGCTTCCGCTCGACGGCGCGCGCGCCGCCCTTGCCTGGGGTCAGCCCGACGTGCGTCGCGTGATCATGCAGATCGCGCAGTTCGGCATCCTCGGGTTCATGGTGTTCTTCCTGGTGCTGAACTTCACCGGCGTCATCGGTAGGTTGATGCTGGCGTTCTTGCGGTTGTTCGAAGGCATCGTCCGGGCGATCCCCGGGCTCTAGCACCGCCGCTCCGTCGACTGGGCGCCCGTCTCAGTCCCCCCGCGCCACCGCTTCGCCGTAGCGCTCGCGCACGTCCACCATCATCTGCACTACCGGCGCGTACGTCTCGAACGTCTGCAGCAGACGGCCGGCCGGGTCGTACTTGCGGATCATGTGCCCGCCGCGCCGCGCGGCGTAGAGGTACCCGGCGTCATCGACGCCCAAGTCGACGATGGTGTCCGTCACCTCGCCTTGCTTCGCGTCCAGCGCGAACGACACCCCTACCTTGCCATCGGCGGTCACCTTGCGGATCTTGCCGCCGGTGGCATCGGAGATGTAGAGGTTGCCTTCCGCGTCGACCGTGACGCCGTCGAGCAGGCGCATGCCCGGCTGATCGGCGGCGAGCTTGAACGCCCAGCGCGTCTGGTACACGCCGTCACCGGTGAGCCGCTGCACCTGGCGGTTGCCGTAGTCCAGCACGTAGACGTTCCCGCGCGGGTCGACGTTGATGACGCGCGGATCGTTGAAGGTGCCATGCCCGCGTCCGCGGCCACCGAAGCTCGCAAGGAAGCGGCCGTCGTTGGTGAAGCGTTGCACCAGATGCGTCTCGGAGTCGAGCACGTAGACGGTGTCGTCGGGGGCCAACGCCAGAGACGCCGGGTACAGGAACTCGCCGGGGTGCATGCCGTAACTGCCGAACGAGGTGATGGGCGCCCCGTCCGGCGCGAGCTTGTGCACCATGCGGTGATCCTGCTGGCCGACGCGGTACTCGAAGATCGCGGCGAAGATGTCGCCGCTGCGGTCCACCGCCACCGACAACGGCGCGGCCGAGAA
The DNA here is from genome assembly GCA_964582795.1 of uncultured bacterium. GTDB lineage: Bacteria > Deinococcota > Deinococci > Deinococcales > Trueperaceae > CAZACZ01. The sequence goes on along the minus strand of CAZOTV010000099.1, from coordinate 857 downwards.
GTTGCCTGCACCGACGCCGATGTCGCCGATGGAGCTGTGGAGGTTGCCGTCGGTGTCGAGGATGCGTAGCACGCCCTGACGCGCGCTGACGGTGAGCAGCAGTCGCGTCGGCAGCACCGGTTCGTCGTCCACGCCGAGCTCGACCTCGTCGAGGGTGTGGAGCACCTCGTCGAGCGTAGGGCGCTCGTCCGGGTCCTTCGCGATCATGCGCATCACCAACTGGTCGAGCGACTTCGGCACCTTCAGGTCCACCTGTCTCGGCGGAGGCGGCGTCTGGAAGATCTGCTGATGCACGATCGCCTCGTAGCCGCCCTTGAAGGCCGTCTGGCCGGTGAGCATCTCGTAGAACACCAGACCGAGACTGTAGATGTCGGATCGGTGGTCGATCTTGAGGCCACGTGCCTGTTCCGGCGACATGTACACCGGCGTGCCGACGCGCGCACCTGTCATCGTCAGCCGCGAGAGCACCTTCCCACCGGCGATGCCGAAGTCCATCAGCTTCACCGTCTCGGGCTTCAGGCGCGGTTCGGCGTCGGGCGTGATGCCGCCGCGCACGATCATGACGTTCGCCGGCTTGATGTCCCGGTGGATGATGCCCGCGGAGTGGATGTGCTGCAGCGCGCGCACGACGCGCTTCATGATCTCGATGGAGAGCGGGACGTCGAGCTCGTTGGCCTCGATGTACCCCTCGAGGCTACGGCCGTCGACGAACTCCATCACCATGTAGTGCTGCACACCGATGGCGCCGTGCTCGTAGGTGCGCACGATGTTGACGTGGTTCAGCCGCTGCGCCACCTCCGCTTCGCGGTGGAAGCGGCGGATGAACTTTGCATCGGCCACGTACTGCTCCATGGGGA
>CAZOTV010000098.1:0-10256 GCA_964582795.1 uncultured bacterium | reverse complement strand
CAGCGTGCACCGCATCCGGTGGGAGATCGCCACCCCAGGCCTCCCACGCATCCCAAGGCCACCAAGCCAACACGGGGCCCGTTCCCCGCAGCGTCACGAACACCACGCCGTCGGCCGCTGCGGCCGGCGAGAAGGCGGACACGGTCGACGGCGAAGCCATCGCCGGGACCAGCGAGACCCGGCCGTCTTCGCGCAGCACGCGCCAAGCGAGCATGCGCATGGTGTCGCCTTCAACGACCGTAGCCATCAGGCCGTCGGCTCCGCGCCAGGCGACGTCTCCGGCGCCCGAGGGCATCGCGAAACGCCCGACGCGCCGGACCCCGCCCCCATACGTCGCATCCTCGATGGTGTCTCCGGCGCCCGTGGGCTCGAGTACCTCGAGCCAGCGCTCCCCGCCCCGCACCAGCAGGAGCGCCACGGCCCCATCCGGCGCCGCCGCAACGTCGGCCACCTGTACGCCGGTCGGCAGTGACCAGGGTCCGCCGCCCCGACCGTCGACACACCAGTGCCGCACCTGAAGTGGCGAAGGGTCGTCGGTCGCGGCCTGGGTGCCGAACGCGGTTCGGTCGCGCACGAACCAAGCGCAGCCAGCGCCGTCGGCGCTCGGTAACCGGATGCGCCCGAGATGCGTTACCCGTGACAGAAGACCGCTTCCGACGTCCACGGTGAACAACTCGCTGCGAACCGACCCTGCCTGTCGCGCGTACCCACCCAGCAGCAACGTGTTCTCATCGAGCCACTCGACGGCGTACAGGCCGGGCGGAGCATCGAAGGTACGGACCTCCGCGCTCCCCGAACCGGTCACGCCGTTGCCGACTCCGACCGTCAGGTCCTCGATCGAGGCCACCACCACCTCGTTGCCCGCGGCCCAAGCGAGGGCCCGACCGTCAGGCGCTACCGCCGCCGCGCTGCTCACCGCGGCACGCAGCAGCTGGGGGGCGGCAGCAGCCGTCCGGTCGAACGCTTGCCTCGCCTCGGCCTCGAGCCGCGCCTGCCAGGCCGCCCACGCGTCCTCGAGGTCCGACCCCGTGACGCTGCGCCACGCGCCGGCGAAGGTCATGCTTCCCGCTGCGCCGTGGAAGGCATGCAACGCGTCGAGCAGGGTCGCGAAGTCGGTGTGCCGCACCAGTTCGTCCACGAACGCGGCCCCCAACAGGTACCGGGCTTCACCTGCCGGCCAAGCCTCGAAGGTGGCGAGCGAGACGTCCGCCAGGCTCGGGAAGGCTCCGTCCGCCGCGAGGGCCAAGAGCAGGGCACGGGTGCGCGTGGCGAAGAGCCGACCGCCACGATCGACCGCGCCCGCGTCGGCCTCCGGACGTGACTCGATCCAAGTCGCCAGACCCTCGAGCAACCAGGCGGGCGGCAGTGGGAACGAGCGCTGCCCCACCAGCCCGAGCTCCGGTAGCCCGTCGCTGCCCGGTGCGAAGGTGCGTGGGTCGTCGAGATGGACGAGATGCACGAACTCGTGGCGCAGCAACGTCGCCAGCGCGTCCTCGCTCCCAAGACCGATCCCCACGAGGCTCGGCTCGAGCGCGCGCAAGACCACCGTCGGCCGCGGCACGGGAAGCCCGAACGCGTTGAACGCGTCGTTGTCGGTGGTGATGCGCACGATGACGGGAGTCGGCATCGATTCCTGCGAACCCGTCGCGGCGCCTGCGGGCCAGGCCAGTGAGCGTCCGAACACGGCAGCAACCCGCATCAGTTCTCGCGCGGCGAGTCGAGCCACGCGTTCGGCGTACGGGCGCAGGGCAGGGTCGTCATAGACCACCCGAACCGGTCCCAGCGCGATTTGCTCGGCCGCGGAGGCGCCCGGAAGGGCCAAGGCCAAGCACACGGCGAGCGCGCGCCCGAGCGTCCGTACGGTCAGCGGCACGCCCTACGATAGCCCCGCTTCGGTGGCGGCCGGGAACCGCCGGCGCACGCCAGGCCGTGGGTAGAATCGTGCGTGCCCGTCCTGCCCGTCGACAAGCCCCTCGGGATGACCTCGCACGACGTGGTCGCACGCGCTCGCCGCCTTCTGGGCACGCGGCGCGTGGGGCACGCCGGCACCCTCGACCCGCTCGCCACGGGGGTGCTGACGCTTCTGAGCGAAGACGCCACCAAGCTCTCGCCGTACCTGACCGGCAGTGACAAGACGTACCTCGCCTGGGTGGCGCTCGGAGCCTCCACGCCCACGTTGGACGGCGAGGGGCCGGTGGGAACCGAAGGCGACGCCTCGTTCCTCGACGAAGGGGCGGTACGCCGTGCGGCGGAGTCCTTCCTCCAGGTCAGGGCGCAACGCCCGCCGGCGTTCTCCGCCGTGAAGCGAGGCGGCGTGCGCAGTTACCGCGCCGCCCGACGCGGCGAACCGGAGGAGCCGCCGGAGCGGCCGGTGGCGTACCGCGACATCCATCTCCTGGCCTTCGGGCCGAACCGAGAGGCGCTACCGCAGACGTTCGCCCCCGACGACGCCGGCGCGTGGGGACCGGCCGCCGAGGGACGCACCTTCGCGCAACCACCTCCCCTCGGCGCCTATCCCGTTGCCCTGTTCCGCATGCGCGTCGCGGCGGGCACGTACGTCCGATCGTTCGCCCGGGACCTAGGGTTGCGGCTCGGGGTGCCTGCGCACCTGTCCGCGCTGGTGCGCACCGCGGCGGGCGCCATCGATCTCGGGCGCGCCGCCGCGCTCGAGACCCTCGACGCTGCGTCCGGCGTCGACCCCCTCGAAGCACTCGCGCTTCCCGTGGTCCGCTTGGACGAACGTGCGAGCGCCTTCATCCGTCAGGGGAAACGCGTGCCGTTGCACCTGTCCGGCCGGAGCGCGCTGGTGGACCCCGGCGGCAAGCTCGCCGCGATCGCGGAGCCGGCCGCGACGGACGCCGAGCGGTCCGGCGAGGAACGCGTCGCGGGCGCATCGGCCACGGGCGAAGCCACCACGGGCGAACGAGACGTGGGTGTACCCATCACAGATGACGCCACCACGGGCGAAGCCACCACGGGCCGACCGGCCCCCGGTGAGCGCGCCCCGTCGGGGGGCCCGCCTGCGATCCGGCTTCTGCGCGTCTGGCACGAGGGCAGTTCGCCGTGACCCATGGGTGTGCACCCGCGCGCGCAAGGACACGCGCAAGCAGGCGCGCAAGCACGCGCGCAAGCGGGTGCGCACGCCCGTGCTCAGGCGTGTGGGCGCGCGGGTGCTCAGGCGTGTACGCAGACGTCGTGGCCACCGCCCCCGAGGGCCCCTTCGCACGCCGCGACGCGGAACCCAACCGGTAGACTGGATGCCGTACGGAGCGACCACGCCCGAGGCGCAAGGCGCATGGCTCACCACCCGCGCGCTTCGAGGGGAGCGAACATGAACATCGGCGTCCCGAAGGAGATCAAACCCCAGGAGCACCGGGTGTCGACCACCCCCGGCGCCACCCACACGCTCGTCGACGCGGGCCACGAGGTGGTGGTCGAGCGCGGCGCGGGGCTTGGTTCCGGTTTCAGCGACGACGACTACGTCGCGGCCGGCGCGACCATCGTCGACACGGCGGCCGAGGCCTGGTCCCAGCAGTTGGTGCTGAAGGTGAAGGAACCCCTGGACTCGGAGTTCCGCTACCTGCGCTCCGACCTGTTGCTCTTCACCTACCTCCATCTGGCAGCGGCTCGCCCGCTCACCGAGGCGCTGATCGAAGCGGGCACCACGGCCGTGGCGTACGAGACCGTCCAGTTGCCGAACGGCACCCTGCCGCTCCTCACGCCGATGAGCGAGGTCGCGGGGCGGATGGCGCCGCAGGTGGGCGCCCACTTCCTGGAGCGCTCGCACGGTGGCAGGGGCGTGCTGCTCGGCGGCGTGCCCGGAGTGCAGACGGGCGAGGTGGTGATCTTGGGCGGGGGAACGGTCGGAACCAACGCCGCAAAGATCGCGCTCGGGCTCGGGGCGCGCGTGACCATCGTCGACGTGAGCCACGCCCGGCTCCAGTACCTCGACGACATCTTCGGCGGGCGCGTGCAGACCATGACGTCCAACGTCGGCAACGTGCGGGAGCTGCTCCCGACGGCCGATCTCGTCATCGGCGCGGTGCTGATCCCGGGCGCGCGGGCGCCGCGCCTGGTGACGCGCGACATGTTGAGCCTGATGAAGCCCGCGAGCGTCATCGTGGACGTCGCCGTCGACCAAGGCGGTTGCATCGAGACGATCCACGCCACCACCCACGACGCGCCCACCTACGTGGTCGACGGGGTGGTGCACTACGGCGTCGCCAACATGCCCGGTGCGGTGCCGAACACCAGCACCCGCGCGCTGTCGAACCAGACCCTTCCCTACGCCCTGAAGCTGGCGGCCGGCGGCAGCAGCGCGTTGCTCGCCGACCGGGCGCTGTTGCAGGGACTGAACACCCACGCCGGCAAGCTCACCTACCAGGCGGTCGGCCAGGCCTTCGACATCCCGGCACATGCCCCCGAGCAGGTGTTGCACGCGCGGCCCGTGACCGCCTGAAGACGGATCCCGCCGCTCAGCGAAGCCGGGCCAGCGCCCTGCGGATGAGCGCTTCTGGGGTCGCGTCCGGCGACGCTGCCGCCAGTTCGGCGACGATGCCTTTCACCTGAGACTCGCGGTAACCGAGCGCGATCAGGGCCTCGACCGCGTCCTCCCCGGCCGCTGCCAGCGCCCTCGCCGGCGCGCCCGCGCCCGCGCCGGCGCCCGCCATCAACGACTCCGGCAGGCGGTCCTTGAGCTCGAGCACGATGCGCTCCGCGGTGCGCTTCCCGACACCCGGAGCGCTGGTCAGCAACCCGGCGTCCTGGTTCGCGACGGCCGTCGCGATCAGCGCCGTGGGGATGGCGGACAGCACCGCCAGCGCGAGCTTCGGTCCCACGCCGCCGACTTCGAGCAGGCGCCGGAAGATCAGCAGCTGGTCGTCGTGGTGAAAGCCATACAGCACCGGCTGCTCCTCGCGCACCACCAGGTAGGTCCGCAGCGTCGCCGGCTCCCCCACGCGGCAGTGGGCCAGGGTCGAGGCCGGGGCGTACACTTCGACGCCGAAGCCTCCGACGGCCATCACCACGCTCGCCTCGCGCGCCTCACGAACCACGCCCTCGACGAACGCGATCACGGCTCTCCGAACAACGGGGCGAAGAGCGCGTCGTAGCCGACGTCGGCTAAGCTCGAGCAGCCGGTCATCCGCATGGCGTACACCAGTTCGGCCTCGAGGGCCTCCAGCGAGCGGTCGCCGTCGACGACCACCAACTCGGCGCCGACCGCCAGGTAGCGGAACACGTCGATCCCGTCCCGCACCGGCCCGGCCGCGGCAACGGTGAGCATGCCGGCAACGGCATCGAGCACTTCGGGAAGCACGTCGATCACTGCGGGAGCGCCGATGCGACGACCGACCTCGCAGCCGAGCACGACAGCGTCGATGCCTGCCTCCGCGGCGATCTCGGCGTCGGCTGCGTCGCACAGGCCGAACGCCCAGAGCGGCCGTCCCGCCGCCGCGCGAAGCTCGGCCAGGTCCTCGCGCGTCCTGGGCCGCCACGGCTCCCGCCCGAACGGCTCGCTCTCCCCCATCGCGGTGAAGTCCAGCCCGATGGCGGCCACGCCCAACTCGGCGAGGGCGCGCGTGCGCGGCACCAGCTCCGCCATGCGCGACGGTCCCAGCAACGCTACGGTGGCCGACGGAGCGTGGCGCGCGTTCGGGTCGAGCGCCGCGTCGGCGTCCATCACGACGAGGACGCCGGCGTCGACGTTCCCGGGCCGGCGCAAGCGCGGGATCATCGGCGACGGGAGCGTGGTGCCGAGGACGGTTGCCCGCACGTCCGGCGAGGCGACCTCATGAAGCACCCGTGGCAACAGCTGATGCCCGTCCAGGGCGGCGAAATCGCGCTCTGTCATCGCCTCGATGATAGCAGGGGACGAGCCCTTCGCCGCGGCCGCACGCCGGGCCCGAACCCGAACGTGCATGTCGGGCGCGCGACCGTTGCGTTACCATCGAGACGGTGGCTAGGCGTCACGTTCACCCAGCCGGGGTGCCTGCGCCGGGCACGGCTCGCCGCCTGCCACCTTGGGAGGCGTGAATGATCTCGGTGCGGAACGTCGACAAGTCGTTCGACGGCGTGCATGCGGTGCAGGACCTGAGTTTCGAGGTCGGCAGCGGCGAGGTGTTCGGGCTGCTCGGTCCGAACGGCGCCGGCAAGACCACCACGTTGCGCATCCTCGCGACCCTCCTCGCGCCGGACGCCGGAAGCGCGACCGTCGCGGGTCACGACATCGTCAAGGACGGCGAAGCGGTTCGGGCGTCCATCGGCGTCGTCAATGGTGGGATGGGCTTGTACGACCGCTTGAACGGGCGCGAGATCCTGGCCTACTTCGGCCGCTTGTATGGCATGGACACGCCTACCATCGACCGCCGCGTGCGCGAGCTCGACGACCTGCTCGACCTCGGCGACACCCTTACGCGGCGCGCCGGCGGCTTCTCGAGCGGCATGAAGCAGAAGATCGTCGTAGCGCGCGCCGTGCTGCACGACCCACCCGTCATCTTCTTCGACGAGGCGACCAGCGGCCTCGACGTCGTGGCGCGGCGCGCGTTGCTCGACTTCGTGCGCGCGTACCCCACCGAGGGCAGGGCCGTCATCTACTCGACCCACGTCATGAGCGAGGTCGAGGCCCTGTGTGACCGCGCCTGCATCATCTACAAGGGACGCAAGATCGCCGAGGACACCATCGCCGGCCTGTCCGAAGCGGGCGATGGCAAGGGGCTCGAGGAGGCGTTCTTCCGCCTGGTCGATCGCTCCGGCCTGCGCGCCGAGGAGGTGGCAGCATGAGACCGGCCATGATCCGGCGCATCGCAGCGAAGGAGATCCTCTCCACCCTTCGAGACCAGCGCGCGATCATCTCGAACCTGCTCATCCCGCTGCTCGTGTTGCCCGTCATGATGCTCGGGCTTCCGCTCCTGATGGGTGGGCTGTTCGAGCGCGAGCAGGCCACCGTCACCGAGATCGGCGTCGTCGGCATGGAGCACCTCCCGGCCGCGCTCAAGGAGGCCATCGAAGCGCAGAACGTCGCGTTGGTTCCCGTCGACGACGTCACCGTCGCGGTCCAAGATCAGGACATGCCGGCGGCGCTCTCGGTGCCCGCAGGGTTCGCCGAGCGCCTGGCAGAGGGTGGAAGCGCCGACCTCACGGTCGCCACCAAGGTCGGCAACATGCGCAGCGAGCTGAACGCGAGCAAGATCCAGCAGGCGATCACCGTGTATCAGCAGAGCGTCGTCGCGGCCCGCTTGAGCGCCGCAGGACTCGACCCGGCCGTGCTGCAGCCGGTGCGCGTCGTGACCGTCGACGCCAGTTCGGAAGCGGAGCGCGCCAGCGGTCAGTTGTCGTGGCTCATCCCGTTCTTCATCGCCATCTGGACGCTGACGGGCGGGCAGATGACGGCGATCGACGCCACCGCCGGCGAGAAGGAGCGCGGCACGCTCGAGGTGCTGCTGGTGGCTCCGGTCCGTCGCATCGAGGTCGTCGTCGGCAAGTTCATCGCGACGATGGTGTTCGGCTTGACGGCGGCGGTCATGGCCATCGTGGGGTACATGGTGGGCGCGCTCGTGATGCGCTCGATCTTCCTGCCGCGACTCGGCGAGGCGGGTACCGAGATCGTGTCCGTGATGGGCGGCAGCTTCGACCTTTCCATCGGTTCGATCGGCATGCTGCTGGTGAGCGCCATCCTGCTGTCGGCGGTGGTCTCGGCGCTGTTGATCGGCATCGCCATGTTCGCTCGCTCGTTCAAGGAAGCGCAGAGCTACATCGCGCCGCTGTCGTTCGTGTTGATCCTGCCCGCCGTCGCGCTCCAGTTCAAGGACCTCATCGGGCTGGGGGACGCGAGCTACTACATCCCGATCTTCAACGTGCTGGTGCTCATGGACGACGTGGTCAAGGGCGCCGTCTCGCCCAACGCCGTGTTGCTGACGTGGGGATCGTTGACGATCGCCATCGGCCTACTGCTGGCCTTCGCGCTCCGGAACTTCCGACGCGAGGACGTGATCTTCCGGGCCTGAGTCGAGTTCGCCGCGATCAGGCGTCCTCCACCTCGCTCGTGGTCACCGACTGCCGGTAGGCGGTGTCGCGCGGACCTTCGCCCGGCAGCCGCCCGTACAACTCCGCCATCTCCCTAAGCTGCGGGGCAACCCAGTACGGCACGTCCTCCCAGGCGAAGCGCCACGACCAGTTGCCGGCAGCGGTGCCCGGCGTGTTCATGCGCGCCTCGCTGCCGAGCCCTAGGACGTCCTGGAGCGGCGCGATGGCAACGTCGGCCACCGAGGCCTGGGCCAGCCGCACCATCTCCCACGCCACGTTGTCGTCGCCTCGCGCAAGGTAGCGCCGCACGAAGTCGCGCTCGACCTCGTGCGCCTTCTCGTACCACCCTCGGGTGGTGTCGTTGTCGTGCGTGCCGGTGTAGACCACGCAGCCGTGCGGGTAGTTGTGGGGCAGGTACGGGTCGGACGAATCGGCGCCGAACGCGAACTGGAGCACCTTCATGCCGGGTAGGCCGTTGGCGTCGCGGAGCGCCTCGACGTCGGGGGTGATCACGCCCAGGTCCTCGGCGATGACGGGCAGCTCGCCCAGCGCGTTCTTCAGCGCGTCGAACAGAGCCTGGCCCGGGCCGCGCACCCAGCGCCCTTTCACGGCGGTCGGTTCGCTTGCGGGGATCTCCCAGTACGCGGCGAAGCCGCGGAAATGGTCGATGCGCACGAGGTCCACGATGCCGAGCGTGTGCAGCAACCGCTCGATCCACCACGCGAAGCCGCGCTTCGCCATGACATCCCAGCGGTACAGCGGGTTGCCCCAGCGTTGTCCCGTCGCGGAGAAGTAGTCGGGCGGCACGCCCGCCACCACGGTCGGGGAACCGTTCTCGTCGAATCGGAACAGATCGGGGTGTGCCCAGGCGTCGGCCGAGTCGTACGCCACGAAGATCGGGATGTCGCCGACGATGCGCACGTCCGAAGCCGCGGCGTGGGCGCGCAACTCGCCCCACTGCCGAGCGAACCAGAACTGCCAGACCTCGTGCCTCGCGATGTCGGGGGCGTGGCGCGCTCGCGCCGCTGCCAGCGCTGTCGGCTCGCGCTGCCTCAGCTCCGGCACCCAGTCGCTCCAGGCGCTGCCCCCGTGCGCCTCCTTGAGCGCCATGAACAGCGTGAAGTCGGGCAGCCATGCCGCGTTGGCTTGGCGGAAGGCTTCGAGGTCGGCCCGGTCGCTCGAGCGGGCGCTCTCCAAGAAGCGCTCCGAGGCCGTCGTCAGCAGTCGACTCTTCGCGGGGATGAGGTCTCCGTACGCGACGTGACCGCTGGGTAGCGCGCGCAGCGGCGCCAACTCCTCGTCCGTCAACCAACCGGCGTCTCGCAACGCCTCCATGCTCAGCAGGTACGGGTTGCCTGCGAAAGCGCTGAAACTCTGGTAGGGGCTGTCCCCGTACCCGGTGGGGCCGAGCGGCATCACCTGCCAAAGGCGTTGACCGGCCGAGGCCAGCCAGTCGATCCACGCGCGCGCGTCGGGTCCTAGGTCGCCGATGCCGTGATCACCAGGCAGCGAGGTCGGGTGGAGCAGGATGCCTGCGCTTCGTTCGATCGCCATGGTTCCCTCCGGCACCATCGCCTCAGGCGTATCCGCCTCGGGCGAACTCACTTCTCGAACGGCTTGCCGATCGCCTTGGGCGCCACCGAGCGGCCCACGAACCCGGCGAGGACCAGCATGGTGAGGATGAACGGGAGGCTCTGCACCAACGTCGGGGGCAACAGCTTCCCGCCACCGAGCAGTACCTCGGTCGCTTGGAACGCGCCGAACAGCAGCGTGGCACCGAGGACGCCGAGCGGATGCCACTTGCCGAAGATGAGCGCGGCCAGCGCGATGAAGCCGCGACCGCCCGACATCTCGCTGATGAACTGGTTGAGGTTGCCGATCGACAGGTACGCCCCACCGAGGCCGGCCAGCACGCCCGACAGCATCACCCCGACGTAGCGCATGCGCTGAACGTCGATCCCCAGCGAGTCGGCGGCCGCCGGGTGCTCGCCCACCGAGCGCAACCGCAAACCGAACGGCGTTCGGAACAACACGAACCACGCGACCGGCACGAGCAGGAACGCCAGATAGACGAGCGGGCTGAACGCCAGGCCGTCGATACCGAACAGTTTCCAGAGCGGCAGGCGATTGCGGATCGGGTCGCTCGTCGCGGTGTTGGCGTACAGGCCCGACAGGATCACCGCCGGGATGCCGATCGCCATGAGGTTGATGGCGGTGCCCGAGATGATCTGGTC
>CAZOTV010000097.1:0-10590 GCA_964582795.1 uncultured bacterium | reverse complement strand
GAGCGCTACATTGACACTGTAGAGGTCGGCAGTTCAATCCTGCCCGCGCCTACCATGACGAACGGTGAACGCCGGCATCGCTCCCGAGGGAAGCGCTGCCGGCGTTCACCGTAGGTGCGCTTGCGGCCGTGGCATTCCGGTAGCCGGTAGCGTCCGCTTAGGAGCGACATGGTGCCTGCCCATGCTCACGATCAACCCACGAAGAAGCGCGTCTTCGCCATGGGCAGCGTGCTGCTGGTAGCGACACTGCTCGCCGGTTGTGGGTTCCTGTTCCAGGACACCTGCTCGGGTGGCCAGAACATGACCGAGCCGTACGTAGCAGAGCCGTTCGACGCCTTCGCCCCCGCACCGGAACTGGCGATCGGCTGGTCGCTCGGCACGGGCCCGGGCGCTTACTTACCCGAGACCTACTTCGAGGCGGTGCACTTCGCCTACGGCGCCCACGAGCCCGACGTAGCAGCGCTGCTGCTCGACGTTCGCCACGACGCACCGGGTCGCATCGTCGTCACGTTCGCGCCGTTGGCCGACTACCTCGCTTCGAGCACAGGCCTCGCGTTCGACCTGGAGTTCCCCGACCGCAGGCGGTACATCTCGTGTCGCCATCCGGCGAGCGACGATCGTTACCTCCTGCGAGTCGACCTCGGGTTCGGCGCCGGTGGAACCGTCGAGTCCGTCACCTTCGAGGAAGGGGTCATCCTCGGACCGTTCTGACGAGACCCCGGAACGCAGGTAGGCGCGTCACCGACGCCAACCAGTGTGGCCAACGCCTCGCCGCCCAGGACCGGCCGCAGGTACACTTCCTCCGTGCAGGACACGCTCGACGCCCCCGGGTCGAACGCCGTCGCGCTGGTCGCGCATGCGCGCGCGGCCGTGCGTGGAGCCATCGCGGGCACGCTCCGGCGCGCCGGCTGGCGTGTCGTAGAGGTAGCCGATGGGGACGCAGCCTTCGCGTCGGCGCGTCTGGACGTGCCGCAGGTTGCCGTCGTGGACGTGCACCTCGAGCCGCTCGACGACGGCCGCCACGCGGCCGTGGCGATCAGTCAACTCCGGTTCGCGACGCGTAGGATCCAGGTCGTGGTGCTCGCGCCCGAGCGCGACGCGCGGGTCGACGCGCTCGCGGCCGCGGCCGGCGGCGCGCGCGTGGTCGTCGGAGCGGGCCCCTTCGAGGCCGCGGCCGCACCCGCCGGCAGCGCGGACGCCCACGCGGACGAACGAGAGGATCACCGGCTTCGCACGCTATGGGTCGTGGACGACACGCTCGCGATCCGCGCCTTGGCACGAGGCGCGTTCGAGCGTGCCGGCTGGCGGGTGGCGGAGTTCGAGCACCTGCGCGAGGCGATCGACGCCCTCGAGGGCGCCGGCGCACCCGACGCGGTGCTGCTCGACATCCACCTGCCCGATGGGAACGGCCTTGGCAACATCGGCGTCTTCGCCGCCACCGGCGCCGCGGTCGTGATGGTGTCGAACATGGCGGGTCCGGACCAGGTCGAGCTGGCGTTCGCAGCAGGCGCGAGCGACGTCGTATCCAAGCCGTTCGACCTGCGAAGCTTGGTGGCGCGGGTGTCGCGCGCAGTGCGTCCACGTCCGGGCACGCGCGCCATCGGGACCTCCTGATGCGGACGGCCGGGCTGGCGCCGATGTTCGTCGCCATCCTGGCGGTGGCCCTGGCCGTGATCGTCACGCTGGTGGCGATGATGATGCGGTTCACGCTCGAGACCGGACCGCTGCAAGCATGGCGCTCCCTCGTCACCGCCATGGCGGCGGCCGGGGTGGCCATCGGCGTCGTCGCCCTGATGCACCTGACGCTCATCGCCGCGCGGCAGGTCGAGGGGATGCGCCATCGCGCAAGGATGCGGTTCTGGACCGGCGTGTGGAGCGACGTCGCCGTGGGCGGCGGCCTTCCGCCGGTGCCGCGGGCCGCTCACGTGGCCGCAACCGAGGCCGCCGCGCACGTGCTCGAGCAGGTCGCGGGGTCCGGCGGCGAGCGCATCCGCACGCTCCTGGCCGACACCGGCCTGCTGGCGCGCGACCTCGCGATCGCCGCGCGTGGCGTGGGAACACCGCGTGGGCCGTCGATCGCGGCACTCGAGCGGTTGGCGCGCATCGCGTCACCGAGCGCCCTGCCGGTGTTCCGGCGCGCTGCTGCGAGTCGCGACGTGCGCACCGCGAGGAGCGCCCTGCTGGGCCTGGCGCGGTTGGCGTCCGAGCGACGACGCGCCGAGCCGGTGGGCGCGGAGTTCGTGGCAGCCGTCACACAGCACGTGCGCGGCCTGGCGGAGCCGGTCACGGCGCGACCGTTCCTGACCGCCGCGATCCTCGCCTGCGGCGAGCACACGCCCTGGGTCAGCGACGCCTTGCTGCGGCGCGACTTGCCGGACGCCGTTCACGTGGCGGCCCTCGAGGCGCTCGGCCTCTCGCGGCGCCCGGAGGCGATCGATCTGGCGGCCGGGGTCCTGCGCCTGGACGTCGACGACGAGGCTCGGGCGGCCGCTCTCCGGACCCTGGCCGCCCTTGGATCCGTGCCAGGATGGGCGGTGCCCGACGTGATCGCGGCCAGCACCGAAGCGCACATCGGCACGCGCGTGCAAGCCGCGTACGCGCTCGTCGGCATGGAGGCCGACGTCGCGATCCCCGCCCTGTGGTCGATGCTGGGCGATCCTTCGTGGGACGTTCGACGCGCGGCCGCCACGGCGATGTCCCGCTGCGGCCCGTCCGGGTTGGCGGCGCTGCGGCGCGCCGCGGAGGCGCACGTCGACCCCTTCGCACGGGACGTGGCGATCCTCGCCACCACTCGTGACCTCGCGGGCAGCCTGCGCCCGTCTGCGTCGGCGGTCGCGGCGTGAGCGTGATCGACCTGCTGCAGATGGTCGTCTTGGTAGTCTTCACGGCGATCAACGGCGGTTACGCGGCCAGCCTCGTCCTCGCCTCCCGCACGCTCCTCATGCGTGACCGTCGCTCGTCGGCCCTGGAGGACACGGCCATGGCACGGGCCGGCAACTACTTACCCGTCAGCTTCCTCGTACCGGCCTACAACGAGGAAGCGACGATCGTCGCGAGCATCCGGAGCTTACTGGCGATGCACTACCCCGGCTTCGAGGTGATCGTCGTGAGCGACGGCTCCAGCGACGGCACGATGGCGGTCATGAAGGAGGCGTTCGACCTCGTGCCGAGCGCGCCCTTGCCGTTGCGGGTGGCGCCGCACGCCCCACTCAGGAGCGCCTGGCGGAGCCGCTCGCACCCCAACCTGATCGTGCTCGACAAGGAGAACGGCGGGAAGGCTGACGCGCTCAACGCCGCCTTGGAGCAAGCGCACTTCCCGGTGGTCGCGGCCATCGACGCGGACAGCCTGGTGGACCCGTCGGCGCTGTTGCGCGCCGGGGCGCGCTTCCACGACCGGCCGGACCTCGTGGCGCTGGGCGGGACCATCCGGGTCGTGAACGACGCCACCGTGGTCGACGGAGCCGTTCGTGAGGCGAGGACACCGAGGAACTTCCTCGCCCGCTGGCAACAGCTCGAGTACGTGCGCGCCTTCCTCGCTGCCAGGACCGCGTTGAGTCACGTCGGATGCTTGATGCTGGTCTCGGGCGCGTTCGGGTTGTTCCGTCGCGGCGCGCTGATCGAGGTCGGTGGGTACCGTACCGACACGGTCGGGGAAGATTTCGAGTTGGGGGTGCGCCTACACCGGCACTTCCGGGACAAGCGCGTGCCTTACGCCATCGAGTACATGATCGAGCCGCTCTGCTGGACGCAAGTGCCGGAGGATGCCGCCACCCTGAGGCGTCAGCGCGACCGTTGGCACCGCGGGTTGTGGGAGACTCTGTGGGCGCACCGAGCCATGCTGTTCAACCCGCGGTACGGCCGTATCGGCATGATCGCCGTTCCGCACGCCTGGTTCTTCGAGGGTCTGGCGCCGCTCGTCGAGGTGGCGGGCTACCTCCTGGTGGTCGCGCTCGCGTTCACCGGGAACCTCGAACCCATCTTCGCGGCTGCGTTCTTCGCCCTCGCCATCCTCTACGGGGTGTTGGTGAGCTTGGCGAGCGGCGCGTTGGAGATCGTGTTGCCGCAAGCGCCCTCCCGCCTTGGCGACCGCATCCGGATGTTGAACGCCGTCGTCACCGAGAACCTGGGGTACAGGCCATGGCTGGCGGTGGTGCGCACCATCGCGATGTTCACCATCCGGCGCAGACGCGGGACCTGGGGCGTGATGACACGCAAACGGTTCGGGTGACCACTTATCGACCGAAGGCCGTGCGCCCAGCCTGGCGCGCGCCGGCTCGATCGGCAGACTAGCCTTCGGTGATCTCCGTGACGTAGCCGGGCAGGTCGACAGGCTGCAAGCGCAACGACTCGAACAGGCCGTGGGGGAGGCTCAAGTCGCCGACGAACAGACGACCGGCGTGACCGCCGGGGTGGATGCCGGTTTTCGGCAGCGCCACGCTCATGGTGACGTTGGCGTGCACGACGTCACCGGGCGTCGCGCCATCGTCGGCACGCATGCCCGTTGGCGTGTCCAGCGAGATGACGCAACAGCCTTCGCGCATGTGGTTCAGCACGGTGATGACGTCGAGCGTGCGCCCTCGCGGGGGACCCTCGAGGTTGGTGCCGATGGCGGCGTCGATCACGCAGCCGAACTTCATCTTGGGCAGGCTGGTGCGCACCTTGACGCGTTCGAAGTGCCGCAAGTGCTCGAGTTGCTCCTTGGGCGTGCCGGAGTAGTTCTCGGCCTCGTGGGTCGGAACGACCCAGACGCGCCTGCCGCGAGCGGCCAACAAGCGGGCGGCCGCGAGACCGCCGCTGCCGTTGTTGCCGCGGCCCGCGACGACCAGGATCGGGCCGTCGCCACCGAACTCCTCGACCAGCGTGACCAGGTTACGGGCGGTGTGTTCGACGAGTACGCGGTTGTCGAGACCGAACTTGCCGGTCGCGAGCATGATGAGCTGCTGCATCTGGTTCGCGGTGATGGCGGGGAGGTCGTCCCAGCGGAGTTGCGGGAAGCTCATGCGTACCCTCTCGTGGATTCAGCCGACCAGTTCGAAACTCTCGAGGTCGGCGGTGGAGTAGACGTTCTGCACGTCATCGAGGTCCTCGAGGCTCTCGACGAACGTCATGAACTTGCGCGCTTCCTCTTCCGTCAGCTCCGTCTGCGTCTGCGGGACCTTGGTGAGCTGCGCGACCTGCGCCTCGATGCCGTGCTCCTGAAGGCCCTCGACGAACTCGTAGAGGCCGGTGGGGGAGGTGAAGATCGTCGTGGTGCCGTCGTCGACCTCGAGGTCGTCCGCGCCCAAGTCGATCGCGATCTCCTGCAACTCCTCGTCGGCGCGCTCGACCACGATCACGCCCTTGGTGTCGAACTGCCAAGCGGTCGAGCCCGACAGGTTTCCGCCATGCTTGCTGAACACGTGGCGCACCTCGGCGGCGGTGCGGTTCTTGTTGTCGGTGAGCGCCTCGACCATCACCGCCACGCCAGCGGGTCCGTACCCTTCGTACACGACCTCGTCGAAACTGCCGCCTTCGCCGCCGCCCAACGCGCGCTCGATGGCGCGGTCGATGTTGTCCTGCGGGACGTTGTCGGTTTTCGCTGCGCCCAGCGCGTTCTTGAGCGGTAGGTTGACGCTGGGGTCACCGCTGCCCCCCGTGCGAACCGCGGACTGGATCGCTCGGATGTGCTTGCTGATGACCTTGCCGCGGTTGCGATCCAACACGGCCTTCTTGCGCTTGATCTGTGCCCACTTGCTATGGCCTGCCAAGGATGTCGTCCTCCTGCGGTCGGGTAGCCGCTGACGCTCGTGCGCTCACGTATGAACAGCGACGCGTGTAGCACGCGTCACCATGGACACATTGTACTCCAACGCACCGCCGCCACGACCCGAAGATCGCGGCGGCGGAGGGATGCGTGTCGTCTGGAACGACGGTCGCGGATGTCAGCGGATGTACAGGTACGTCTCCTCGACGTCCCGAACGGGGTACGGGCGGATCTCCAGCGTGATCGCGCTGGTCCACTCGCCATCGCCGTAGCGCCCACGGAACGTCACGGTCTCGTCGGTGCGCTGTGGGGTGAAGTGCGCCCGCACCCGGTGGAAGCCGCGCGGGGGCGCCGCACTGAACGCGACGCGCTGGCTCGGCAAGGGAAGTAGCGTGCGGCCCGCGCCCACGGGGATGTTGCGTGAGAACACGTACACCGAGCCGTCAGGGTCGATGGCCGAGAGCGTGATGTACCCCGACTGGCTCGTGTCGACGTAGAACTCGATCTCCTCGCCGACGTAGTACGTGGCGCCCTCGCCACGGGTCGGGCGGAAGTCGACGATCACTTCGGACAGGTCGAGGTCGACGTCGGTGACGGTGCCCGGACGGACGTAGATGGTGCATGCAGAGACCAGCAGCGCGAGTAAGGCGACGAGCGGGAAGATGCGAAGGCTAGACCGGTTCATGAAGTGCCTCCTTGCCAACTGGCAGTGTAGCAAGGCCGCTTCGCCTTGGGAGAAGGCGCTGCCGCGTCACCTTCACCGTGTCTTCAGCGTACGAGCACCGTGTCTTCCGCGTACGAAGCCGCGCGAGGTGACCCACGAAGTCAACTTGATCAAGGCGCTTCGGACGCCGCCCGATCGTACGTGGTGACGAAGTAGGGCAGATCGGTCTGGTGGTAACGGCCGCGTTCGTCGTACCAGTAGACGTACGCTCCCAGCGCGTCGCCACCGGCGCCGCCCTCGGACGCCGTGCCGGACCGCGTGACCTTGCCGTCCACGATGCCTTGGTAGATGACCTTCCCGTCGTACGAGTAGACGGAGATGTACATGCGCTGCGCGGTGAAGTCTTGGATGCTGCGGCGGATCCGGTTCTGCGTCTCGTTCCTGCATCCGGCGAGCCCCAAGACCAGTAACGCCGCCACCACGATGGTGAGAACCCTCTTCACGGTCGACCTCCGGCCGCCGGGGAACGTCCCGGCGGTTCCGACACGGAGCATAGCACCCTCGTGGTTCGGCCCCCGACCTAAGCGAGTTGCGCTCAAGTAATGTATCGTGACTGCAGTGAGCCCGACCGCGCAAGCCCGAGCACGCGATCCGTACGACGTCCTCGGCGTTCCCAAGGACGCGGACGCCGACACCATCAAGGCCGCGTACCGGCGCCAAGCCATGCGGTATCACCCGGATCGCAACCCTGGCGACCCGGAGGCGGAAGAGCGTTTCAAGCGGCTCTCCGAGGCGTACGCCCTGCTACGCGACCCGGAAGCCAAGGCGCGCTACGACCGCTACGGCGCCGGCGATCCGCGCGCGTTCCGGCCCGAAGGCCAGACGGTCGACTGGCAGAGCGTCTTCCGCGAGGCCGACATCCCCATCGACTGGGGCGCCCACGGAGGCATCCCACGCACGGGTAACGCCGTGTTCGACGCGCTCTTCGGCGTCATGGCGGGGATGATGCGCAACGCAGGCCTGATGCCGGGGGAGACGCGTGAAGTCGAGCTCGCGGTCAGTCTCGGGGAGCTTCACGTCGGGGGCACGCGGCGCCTTCATGTCCCTGGTCCGTGCATCTGTCCCACATGCCGCGGCAGCGGGCGCGCGGCTGCAGGGGAATCGGTGGCGCGCGCGCCAGGACCGTTCGAAGCGAGCCGAACCGGCGCCGACGCGACGACCTGTCCTTCCTGCGGTGGTAGCGGCGTCCGGCGGCGCGGAGCGAGCGTGGACGTGACGATCCCTGCGAAGGCGGGGCCGGGCACGAGGCTCCGCCTGCGTGGTCTGGGCGGACCCGGCAATCCGCCCGGTGACGTGTTGGTCAAGGTCGTTCCGGAGGTCCCGTCCGGGGCGCGCGTCCAGGGCCGCGACGTGATCGACGAGCTGTACCTGCCGCCTTGGGAGCGCGGCCGCGCAGCGCGCGCCGACTATCACGGCGTCGACGTTCGCGTGCCACGGGGCACGGCCGAGGGCGGCACGGTGCGCGTAGCGGGCGCGGGCTTGGGAGGCGACCTCGTGCTGACGGTGCGGTACGACCTCGCTCGCGCCGCGGCGCGCTCCGCAGGCGCCTGGTTTCGTAAGCTGACGAGAGGAGGCGACGCAGCGTGACCTCGAACCGAGGCCGTCCGGAAGACGACGACACCGACACCTCCCAGCGCCGGGACCGCGGCGGTGAGCACGGTCCCGGCGAGATCGACCAGGACAAGCCGCTCTACGTCATCAGCGTGGCGGCGGAACTGGTCGACATGCATCCGCAGACGCTGCGTCTGTACGAGCGGAAGGGTCTCATCGAGCCGAGCCGCAGCGCAGGCAAGACGCGGCTCTACTCGCAACGGAACATCGAGCAGCTGCGGGAGATCCGTCGTTTGACGCAGGAACTCGGCGTGAACCTCGCGGGCGTGGAGGAGATCATCCGGCTGCGCAACCGCCTCGACCAGCTTCAAGACAACATGGAAGGACGCATCGCCAGCCTCCAGGAGCGTCTGCGCGACCACATGGACGACATGCGGCGCAGGGCGCTGCCCGCGCCGTCGGACGCGAGTCCGGAAGGCGAAGAAGACGCCGGCGAGGAGACGCCGGACGGCGAGGAGTGGCCCGAGGACGACGTCTAGAGGACGGATCCGGCCCCGAGAGCGCCGTGCGGAGCACCGACGGTATACTCCCAGCCATGCGGATCTTGCAGGGGGTCGGACGTTCGTGCGAATCGTCTCGCTGACGCTTCAGGGCTTCAAGAGCTTCGGGAACCGCGTCAGCTTGGAGTTCGCTCCTGGCGTGACCGCCATCATCGGTCCGAACGGCTCCGGCAAGTCGAACGTCATCGACGCGCTGCGGTGGACCACCGGCGGTGGTCGCGCGCGCGAGTTCCGTGCCACCGACAAGACCGACCTGATCTTCCACGGCGCGGCCGGCAAACGCAGCGTCGGCCTCGCCGAGGTCGAGGTCGAGCTCCACCGGAACGGCAAGAACCTGAAGGTCTACCGCAGCCTCGACCGTGACGGCGTGACGCGCCTGCGGCTCGACGGGCGCCACGCGCGCTTCCTCGACATCGACGAAGCGCTGGCCGGCACCGGCCTGGGACGGTCGAGCCTGGCGGTCATCGGCCAGGGTGAGGTCAGCCAGGTGCTCATGGCCGACCCGGCGAAGCTACTGGAATACGTCGCCGAGGCCGCAGGCGTCGCGCGTCTTGCGAACCGTCGCGACCAGACCCAGGCTCGGCTCGACACCGCCAAGAATCACCTCGACCGGCTGCAGGACGTGTTGATCGAACTGGAGCGGCGCGTGACGGCCCTCTCGGCGGAGGCCCAAGACGCCAGGCGCCACGCTGAACTCGAACGAGAGTCGCTGCAGCTTCGCGTGACCGCGGCGCGTGCTCGGCAGGCGTCGCTATTGGACGAGATCCGCGCACTGGACGAGCGGCGCGGCGAGCTCGAGGCCGCGTTGGCCGATGGCCGCAGCCGTCTGGCCGACCTGCGCGAGCGCTCGGTTGCCGCGCGCTCCGAACGCGACGCCTGCGAGGAGCGCTACCGCGCCGCGGCGGCCGAACTGGAGGCGCGCCGAGGCGACCTGCGCGTGGCGGAGGAGCGCCTTCAGCGGCTGGACGAGCGCAGGTCGGCGTTGCTCGGACGAGCGGAGGCCGCCACGTCGGAAGCCCGGCGCTTGGAGACCCTCGAACCACCCGTCGCGCCGGACGTCGGCGCCGGCGACGTCGAAGCGCGCGTGGCCGAGCTGCGCGAAGCGCGTGAACGCGCCGCCGCCGCGCTCGACCGTGCTCAGGACGCCGAATCCGAGCAGCGCAGCAGGTTGGAGAGGATGCGGGCGGCGCGTGCGCGGATCGAGCGCGAGCAAGCGGTATCGCGCTCCCGACGCGAAGAACTGGAACGTCGGCAGGCGCGCCTTCAAGAGCAGTTGACGCGGCTCGAGGCCGAGCACAGGCCGGAAGAGGAAGACCCAGGCCACCTCGCCGAAGCGCACGCGACGGCCGTCGCCAAGCGCCGCGACCTCGAAGAAGCGTTGGACAAAGGGAGGATCGACTTGGCCGAGGTGCACCGCCGGCAAGCCATGGCGGCTGCCGAAGCGATGGCGCGCACCCGCGCCGCGGAGCGCCTGCGGGCAGCGTACGAGGCCCGGCGCGGGTACGCGCAGGGGCCACGGAACGCGTTGGCGTCCGGCATCGACGGCGTGCTGGGCTCGGTAGCGGACCTACTGCGGGTGCCCGAACGCTTCCAGGTGGCCATCGCCGGGGCATTGGGGCGGCGCGCCGAGTACGTCGTCGTCGACAACGCCGACACCGCCAAGAAGGTGCTCGAGCACGTTCGCCGCGCCGGCGGCTTCGTCACCGTGCTGCCTCTCGACCTCCTGCGCGGAGGGGGCAACCGCGAACTGGGGCCACTCGAGAACGAACGCGGCGTGATCGCTCCCGCCGCAGACGTCGTGACCGTCGACGCCGCATTCCAACGCGTGGTCGAACAGCTGCTCGGCGGCACCGCCATCGTCGGCTCGATGGACGACGCCACCGCGTTGGCACGGCGGCACGCGTCGCGGCCCCGGATGGTGACGCTGGACGGCGACATCTTGGAGTCGAGCGGCGCCATGAGCGGAGGCAAGCGCTCGCAGCAGGCCACCGTCCTCGGCGCGGCCGCGGAAC
>CAZOTV010000096.1:0-10694 GCA_964582795.1 uncultured bacterium | reverse complement strand
GACGCGGAGCAGCCGCTTGCTCGCGTCGACTCTGACGACATCTCCATCATTCCGTTCGTGTACACCGGTGTCCCGCCCGAGGCCGATGTGATCCTGGACGGCATCAGCATTCGATACTTCGTGGCGATCGTCACGACCTTGGCCGAGGGCGAGGTGCTGACGGGATTCGCAGCGCATTACAGCGGCCCGACAACGCCGGATGAGGACGTGACCTTGCCGTATACCGCCCCTGGTGATGGTGGGCTTGGCGTGCTGGCCATCAGCGAGTGGTTGAGTGCAGGCTAATGGCAGTCAAGGACCCCCCCTACACCATTCATGACGACTACAACGCGTTCATGTGGATCGCGTCCCGTGAGGTCACTGACGGTCAAGACTTGGGCGGTGTGTACGTTGGCGAGAACCCCACCCCGTTCGATGTGGAACGCGTCGTGTTCCTTACGTTCCTGGTTGGCGTGGACGTCCCGGACGAAGGGGATGAGGGTGAGGGGGTGGCTCCGTTCGATTGCCCGCCACCGGAGATCGTGGCCTCGCCGGAATCATGTGTGCCTGCCGATGCAGCGGCTAGTCCGGAGTCGTGTTTGCCGCCACGGGTGGACCCGTGCGGTGACGTGCTGGCATCCTGGGACGATGGTGTGACGATGTGGGATGATGGCCTCACGACATGGGAGGCGTAGCGAACGATGGCAACGGTTGACCCTAGCGCTGTACCGGTAGATACGCCAGCCAACGGCGCGGCGTTGTCGTCGTCGGCGATCCGCACCGTGTTCGCTGCCATCAAGACCCAGTTCGAGAACTCTCTAACTGACATCGAGGCGTTGGAGGCGGCGGTCGTCGGTGTCGCCACCGGACCCACTGGCCCCACCGGGCCGACGGGACCAGCGGGCGCGTCTGGTCCGACTGGCCCTACGGGTCCACAGGGTCCGACTGGCGCTACCGGTCCAACCGGCTTGACTGGCGCCACTGGTCCCACGGGGCCAGCGGGCAACACGGGCGCTGACGGCCCCACGGGGCCAACCGGCCCGACGGGACCGGATGGCGCTACCGGCCCGACGGGGCCAGCGGGCACCGACGTCTCGTGGCAGGGCGCCTGGGACATCGGCACTGCTTACGCGCTGCATGACGCCGTGGAGCACAACGGCACGTCGTACATCGCCAACGTCATCACCGTCGCCGGGGAAGAGCCGGGTGTCAGCGCCAAGTGGGACGTGTGGGTCGAGGGTCAGGTAGGCCCCACGGGACCGACGGGGCCTACGGGCGCGACGGGCGCCACCGGGGCCGATGGCGCTACCGGCCCGACCGGGCCGACAGGCGCAACAGGCGCAACGGGCATTGACGGACCCACCGGCCCGACCGGCCCGACGGGGCCGACTGGTCCTTCCGCAACGTTGTCGTTCGTTGTCGCGTGCTCCGACGAAACGACCGCGCTTACTACCGGCGCGGGCAAAGTGACGTTCCGCATGCCGTTCGCGTTCACCCTCACCGCCGTCCGCGCCTCTGTCACCACGGCGCCGACGGGCGCGAACCTAGAAGTCGACATCAACGAGGGCGGCGCCAGCATCCTAAGCACCATCCTGAGCATCGACGCGGGTGAGAAGACGTCGACGACCGCCGCCACCGCCGCCGTCATCAGCGACTCGGCGCTGGCGGATGACGCCGAGATCACCATCGACATCGACCAGGTTGGCTCGACTGTGGCGGGGGCCGGGTTGAAGGTGACGCTCATCGGGACGAAGACGTGAGCCTCTCCATCATCAACCCGTTCGTGTTCGCCGCCAGCGGCGGGGGCGTCCCCACCAACCTGATTATGGACGAGGTACCCGCCAACGACCTTGCTATCTCCACCGCCGCCTTCCGCGGTTGGGAGTTCACGCTCGACGCGGCCGCAGAGATGACCGCGTTCCGGTGGTACGGCGGGCTTGGCGCCTCGACGACGACGGCAGTCCTGTGGCGCGTGAGCGATCAGAGCATCGTCGCGCAAGCCAAGTTCGACGCGACATCAAACCCTAACGAGTGGAACGAGGTCGCCATCACGCCCGTCGCCCTCGGAGCGGGCGTGAACTACATCATCGGGATTGCTCGCACGAGCGCGGACGGCACGAACCCAAGCCACGAGGGACACTCCGTTCCCGGTGACATTACGCTTGGTGATGGCGTGACGTACGTGCAAGGCCGGACGCGCCCTTCGTACAATGCGTCCCTTACCTTCCCGACGGGCACATCGACGGACATTTGGCTCGTCGATGCCGTCTTCACCGGTTAGGTGAGTTCGTACCGCCCGCCGCGCTTCACGACCCCGCCACTCAGGTAGGCTGGCACTCAGGAGGTTCACATGCGCAAGGTCATCCCCTTGCTTGCCGTCCTGCTCTTCCTCGTCGCCTGCCGACCCACCACCCCCGGCCAGTCCGTCGACCTCGGGCCGCTCAACGCCCGCATCGACGCCCTCACCACGGCTGTCGACGACCTGGCAGCCGCCGTCGACGCGCTCGCCATCGAGGTCGACGGCTTCGAGGCGGACTTCGACGCCATCGAGGACGACATCGACGGCTTCGACGGCACCATCCGCGTGCTGACCGAGGCGGCCATCGCCCTAGAGGGCACCGTGGCGAAACCCATCGACCTGAACCGGGTGCAATGGGGATCGTTCGCTGGCATCGTGGTACACACCAGCCCGCCCGACCTCAGTGTCGTCATCGACATCGGCCCCTGCCCCGACGACCAGCCGAGGGGATGGGGTTCGCCGTACTCGAAGGAACTGGTGGCCAGTTCGTTCCACCCGCTCGAACCGGGCACGTACTGCCTGCGCTCCTACGCCACGGAAGAATGGCTGGATTCTGGTGTCACCATCACCATTACACCAGGTGTGATGCTCACCGCCAAGTTGTACCCGGAGCGGCGACCCATCGAAGAGTAACTGCTACGCTTGGGCCATCTCCGATCGAGAGGGGGTGGTCCAATCTAGCGGGAGGTGGGCTTGTGTAGCCCGCACCGCGTGCCTGTGTTGACGCCCCCCATAGCCCCAGCCGGGTGGGGGGCGTCGCTATTCCTTGACCGCCGCCAGGAACGCCAGCCCCACCCCGAGCGCATCCGCCACGTCATACGACGTCACGCCCAACTCCGGCCAACGCTCCTGCGCCGCCGCCACCATCTCCGGCTTCTTGGCGTTCCCCCTGCCCGTCAGCGCCTTCTTCACCGTCGCCTGCGCGAACGGCAGCACCGGCACCCCCAGGCGCCACGCCCACATCATCAGCACCCCCACCATGCCGAACTGGATCATGCCGTGCTGCTTGCTCACGGCCCGCACGTCCTCGTAAGCCACCCACGCCGGGGGTTCCCGCAGCAGTCCGAACACGTCCCGTTCAAGAGCTGCCTCCCACTCCACCAACTGCTGCCCCAGGTAGCCGTCGGGCAGGCTGACGATCTGGGTGCGGCTCGGGGCATGGTTCTTCCACAGCACCACGCCGGTCGCCTTGCGGCTCATGTCCAGGCTCACGCCGATGATGTCTCTCACTGCAACTCCCTCCACAGCAACGGCGTGAGGTGCCGCACCAGTTGCTCTTCGTGATGATGCGAAGAGTCGAGCAGCACGTTCCCGAGGTCGTACCCGCCCTTCACTTTGCGCCGCTCGTCCTCGGCGTACAGCCGCAGCGCCCCGCTGACCTTGCCCACGGCGAGATGCAGCATCTCGTGCGTGACGAGTTTCAGCAGGTGCTCCGGGTCGTTCTCCTTCACCATGCTGTGCGCCACGTTGAAGTCGATGACGTGCGAGGCGGACAGGTACGTCACTGTCGCCTGCGCTTCCGTATCTGACGGCATGGCTTCCGCAGTGCGCTCCACGATGCGGGTGATGTTCAGCACGATGTCGTCCCTCTGTAGGCCGAGATTGTTGGCGAAGCGCCGGATGGCGTGTGCCCTGTCGATGAGGAACTGATAGATGGCTTTCGCCACCTTCGTCGTCTCCTCGTCGTCATCGTCGATGTTCAGCATGATGCGAAGGTGGTCGCCATGCTGGTGCCGCAGTCGAATCTCCTCGCTCACATCAAGCCCTCTCTCTCCTGTTCGGGTTTCCACATGCTCGGGTCCCGGTACGTTACCAAGCGCGGCACCCACAGCAGCATGAACTCCAGGTTACCGTCGCCTTCCTTGTCCTTCGTCAGCATCAGGCGAGCCTCGTGGTCGCCGTCGCCCAACAACTCCACGTCGGGACCGGCGTACTTCCTGCGGTAGACGCTCTCGTTGTAGAGCATCATCACCATCTCGCTCGCCTGGAAGTACGCCCCGCTGCCTTCGATGTCGCTCGCCATCGGGATACCGCTCTTCCTGGACGGCGGGAACTTGTACTTGGCCAACTGCATGGCGGTGAGGATCGGCGCCCGCAACTCGCTGGACAGCACCTGCAGGTCCTTCACCACCTTCCCGTCCTTGTCATTCCACTCGGCGGGTTCGATGAGTTGGATGTAGTCGACGCCGAACATGGTCACGCCCTGGTCCCTGGCTCGACGCATGTCCTCGATGATGGCGGTGACGCTGCCTTCCTCGCTAACCTGGAAGCGGTCACCCAACTCCAGCAGGATGTGCTCGTAGGCTTCCCGCAGCGCCTTCATGGCGTTCTCGGGCGAGCCGTGATGCCGCAGCGTGTCCTCGTGGAAGCGGCGGGTGCGGGCCTCATGCACGCCCACGTTCGCCAGCAGGCCAGCGGTGAGGCGGTAGATGGCCTTCGGACTCTGGTCGGGCGAGTACAGGCGCACCGTGCCGCCAGCCCGCACGTGCTCCAGCAGGAAGCGCCTGAGCAGGGCGCTCTTGCCGATGCTCGGCAGGGCGGCGATGCCGTACACACCGGACTCCCGGATGCCGCCCGTCTCCCGGTCCATCTGCCGGATGCCGGTAGCGTGGATCACGCCGCCATTGAAGTACCGGTCCGCCGAGTTCAAGAGTTCTCGAACCGTGTACGTGCCGAGCATCCGGTCAGCGGCCCCGAAGCGTTGCACGGCGGCGTGCCGCATCGCGTCCAGCAACTGCGCCAACTCCACTCGTCCGTGCTTCCCGGCGAAGTCGCAGAAGTCCATGTCGTTCGCCGGGATGATGTGAACGCTGCGGGCACCATCCGCCCTGGCAGCTTCCGACCACGCCCTCTTCGCTTCCTCGCCAGCGTCGTCGTCGTCGGCGTAGATGAACACCCGCTTGCCGTAGCACAGGCCGGGGTACAGGTCGTTCTTCGCCCCGGCCACGCCCATCACACCGATGCTCGTCTCACCCGCCTCCACCAGGGAAGCGTGCGCGATGATGCCGTTCAACTCCCCCTCGACCACCAGCAGCACCGGCGCATCACGACTGTTCGGGCTGCACCAGGCGGGGCCACCATGCCCCTTGTACTCGTACATGTACTTGCTCTTCGTCGGCTTCGCCAGACGCCGCTTCACCTGCAGGATGACACCCTCGGGGCTGGTGATGGGAATGAGGGCGTCCTGACCGTTGTCGGTGGTGATCCCGTACTCGCTCAGCAGCGCAGGCGTGAACCCCCTGCCAGCCATCGCTGGAATCCGCTGCGATTCGGGCCTCTCAAATGCCCTAGAAGCCTCTGGAGGGATGGGCCTAAGGGTAGACTGCCCGGCCTTGCCTGAAGGCATGCTCTCGTCAAGACTGTGCAGCGAGAGCAGGGTATGCGCAGCCTCTTGCCTAGTCATCTTGAGGGTGACGACCAGGAAGTCGAAGGCGTTGCCCCCCTCACCCGTCGCCATGTCATGCCACAGCCACACCCCGTCCTTCCGGGTGAGCGACAAGGCTGGTGTCTCGGTGTTCCCCCGCCATGCGGCGAAGAACACCCCAGGCTTACCGGGGACACAGCCCGAGTCCGGGAAGTGATTGGCGATGAGGGCGGGCAGGTCCGTGGCCCGCACAGCGTCCGTCAGCACATCACCCTTGGCGCGTCTCATGCGTCACCTCGGTACATGGCGGCCAGACGTTCACCAAGGAACTCCGCCACTTGCGGCACGACGGCGTTGCCTAGTGCCCTAAGTCGGTCCACCCGGTCGGGAACCCCATCAACCACTCGACCCACGTCGGGTTCAGAAAGCCAGTGTCCCTCTGCTCCTGCTCGGCGATGCGCGTCCAAAGCGTGTACCGCCCCTGCGGATGCAAACGCGCCGCCTCCCGCTTCCCAGCCGCCACGCTGCATCGCAGGCTGCTGTTCGCCGTGGGGGTAGGCCACCACGAACAACCGTTCCCTCGCTTGCGGGGCGCCAATGGCGGCAGCCTGTAGGCAATCCCATTGCGCGTCATACCCGATCTCGGCCAGGTCCCGGAGAACTTCGTCGAACCCGAGGGACAGGTGTCCGTATACGTTCTCCAAGAGAACGAGGCTCGGTCGAGTGTTGCGAACGATTCTGTGAACGTCGGGCCAGAGGTGTCGTTGGTCATGCTTCCCCTTTCGTTTGCCGGAGTGAGAGAACGGCTGACACGGGTAACCAGCCACGAGCAGGTCGAACTCTCCGAACTCGTCACCGTTCACGGTGGCCACGTCACCGGCCTTGGGAACGTGCGGCCAGTGCTTGTGCAACACCCGCTGGCAGAACGGGTCGATCTCCACCTGGCCGATACACTCCCACCCGGCCCGCTCCAGTCCGAGGTCCATGCCGCCGATGCCGGAGAACAGGCTGAGGAACTTCATCGACTCACCTCGATCTCCAGGTCGGAATCGTCGATGCTCAAGCGGCGAGCCAACACACGCACCGTGTCATCGGGAATCACGCGCATCTTCGAGCCGCGCTGCTCCGCCTTGTACACGAACACGTTGTCGCCATCCACGTCCTTCACGACCCCGTACTCGCACTTACCCTTCGGCTGGTTCGGGTTCTGTAACCACCACACCAGCATGCCCTTGCGGAACGTCACCGCATCCTCGCCTACGCGCATCTCTGGTGGTGCCGCCTCTGCCCTGGCGAACACCTTGTCGCCAGCCAACAGGTTGTCCAAGCCGTAAATCTTCTTCTTCACCCACCACTCGTCCGCCGCCACCACACGGGTAGCCATCACGAGCGTGTCTATGGGGTCAAGACCGGACTCTTCGCAGGTGCGTAGGTACCTGTCAAGCGCGCGCACGCGCGTTTTAGAAATCGTCTTGACTTCCGGCAGCGATCCGCGATTCGCGTTCCACGCATCGACGAGCGCGGCGTGTTCGGGTTGCGCCGAAGGCGAAGCCGAGGCGCGTTGTTTCTTCTTCGCCGAAAGCGAAGCGTCGGCTCGCTCGTCGGCGTCAGCCGACAATGGTTTTAGGTTCTTCTTGGGGGTTCTATATGGGGGTTCTGGGGATGTCAGGTTGACACCGGGGGGGGTGTCAGATTGACACCGGGGGGGTATCTGGATGACACCGGGGGCGAGGAACAGCAGTTTGTATTCCTTCGATGTCCACGAGCCGTTCTCTCGCACGCGCTGCGTGCTGGCGATGACACCTGCCTCTTCGAGTTCGATGAGGGCACGATAGATGGTCTTGCGGCCAAGGCATGTCCACTCGGCGAGGGACTTGTAACTCGGCCAGGCGAAGCCGTCGTCGTTGGCGTAATCACTGAGGGCCATCAACACGAACTTGTTGCGCGGTGCGAGGGTGGTGATCTTGCGGGCGGCAGAGAGCGCGTCAAGGCTCATGCAGGCACCCTCCAGACGACACGTGCTACACTGTGGTGTTTCATGCAGTGCCTCCTTTCAGGCAGGGCGCTCCCGAGGTGACGGGGGCGCCCATTTATCTGGGCTTGATGCTGAGCGTGTAGACCGTTGGCATGTACGCACCTGCCTCTCCCAACTGTCTAGTCTTGCGTCGCAGAAACCCGTTCCTCACGAGCGGCCCTTCGCGCAGCGCCTCACGCGCCTTCGTGCGGCTGACGTTCGCCGCCGCCATGAGGTCGTCCCAGTCGATGTGCTCGACGACACCCTTCTCGTTCGCCTGGTGCGCCAGCCACAAGCCGATGGCCTGGTCGTAGGCGGGAAGGCCATGCAGTCGTTCCAGCCAATCTGGCAGCCACGGCTTCGAGAAATCTTGAACCCTATCCTGCTCCATCTGAATCCTCCTGTATCGAGGGCACGTCGTACCCGCATTGGAGCCGCACCGTCATCAGCAGGCCCCGCTCGCTATCGTCAAGGTCCACTTCCACCCTGCTCAGCAGGTCCATCAGGAAGTGGTACGTGGCTCGCAGCAGGTCCTGGGGTTCCTCGCCCCGGTACCCGCTCTCGGCGGACAGCAGCGCCATCTGCAACCGCGTGTGTGCTTCCTTCGCTTTCACCACCCGCTTGTCCAGGCCCCGCACCGCCTGCAACTTCCGCAGCCTGGCCTGCTTCGCAGCCCTACGCCACGGGTAGTATTCGCTCGGTTCCCGCCCGGACGTCGCTACGAACTCCTGGAGCGTGTTACCGAGGTCCGCCTCGATGTGACGCACCGCCTCCATGATGTCGGCGCGCACCTCCAGCATGCTGTTGATCTCACGCTCCGTTGCTTTGAGTTCGCTGCGAATCTCGTCCGAGGTCATGATGCTACTCCATCCTTCGGGTCAACGGGTTGTACTTCTTCCGCTTCCCCGACTTGGCTTTCGCCGCTCTGACATGGAGCGTAACAGCCTTCGCCACCTTCGGGTTCTTCGGCGGCTTGACCCTCGGTTGGTAATCGGGGAACATCTCGTCCCACGACTCGTTCATCTCGTCGTCGGTGACCCCGGCGTACCTCATACCCGGTTGTTCCTGCTGACCCGGCCTGGCGTGTCGAACGCCCCAGACGCTCCCTTGCTGGCGTTCTCGTCGAAGCCGTCGATCTCCACGTCGAAGAACTCCGGGTGCAACTCCATCACTTCACGAAGGGCGGGAAGCAGGTCCTTCAATGCCGCCCGCACCTGCTCCCGCCGTCGCTCACTCTCCGTCATCGCCGTCCCCTTCCTCGCTGGCTTTCGGCGCAGCGCCGATCAGTTTCTCCGCCACCTCCAGGGCGGCATGGTCATTGACGCAGTGGATGATGCAGCCATCCAGTTGCTCCTGCACCAGCAGGATGCCGGGCCAGGTGAGCCACGATAGCCAGTAGGCGACCAGCGTCCCGGCCCTGGCTTCGGTGAGGACGTAGATGTACCGCCCGACCGGGGTCATGTCGACCACGTGCGCTGCCAACTTGAACCCCACCTCGGCTTCGATGAGGTCGGCATCCATCTCGTCACGTAGGTTCTCCACGTTCGGGTTGAACGCTGGCAGCACCCACCATTCGATAGTGGGTCGCTCCACGTCCCGCACCTTGATGGCGCCCATCTCCCGCAGGTCGGTGCTGACCGTCTCCTTCGTGACCCGGATGCCTGCTACCTCTTGCAGTTCGCTGACCAGTTGGTCGAGGTTGCGGATGCCGTTGCTGTGGTAGCGCCCGTAGAGGATGCGGCGGATGGCGGCGTGGCGAATGAGGCGCGTGTTGCGCCGCAGGTACACCGCCTCCCGGTTCTTGCTCACGGCACCCACCACAGGGTGACGGCGAGGACGAGAATGACCACGGCGATGGCGCGGTTGTACCAGCCATGCCAGCGTGGCGGCAGCATCCCGTGCCGCAGCCGGTACGCTCGGTGTTCTAGCATGGCGATGACCAGCCACAGACCGCTCATCTGCACCAGGGCTACGGTGAGCATCACGCGCCACTGCTGTTCGCGCCTGAGCAGTTCGGCAATGGCCTGCTCCATCTCGATCCAGGTCACGGCACCACGCCCTCCAACTCGTCCTCTTGGGGCGCGAACGGTTCCCCCTGCGCGTAGTATTCCGGCGTTGCCATGCCGCAGGCTGGACCTCCAGGGTGCAGAAACAAGTGGCCAGTAGGTCGGATGAACACGTACCCGGCACCGCCACAGACGTCACAGAAGTCGGCTCCCTCGAAGTCGTAGTAACTGTAGACGGCTACGACGCCGTGGCCGCCGCACCCGTGGCATTGGATGGTCCTCCAATCGGGCTTCACGTTTCCTCCTTCACGAGTCCCAGTACGACATGTCCAACTCGGCTGCTTCCGCCGGGTCCGAAACCCGGAACGGCCCCTCCTCCTCGAAGTACGTCGGGGCGGTCTTCTCCGCGTACTCCCTGACGCCCTGAACGGCGTCCGGGGTGGCGTCGGGATGCATACGGTTCACCATGTAATCAACGAACTCCCGCGTGTACTCGGCCAACGACATCTTGCTCATGCTTCCTCCTTCTTTGCCGCTTCGATCACTGCCCGGTCGCTCAGGAGGCTCTCGGGCCACTTCTCATCCAGCTCGTCATCCCAACCCTCCGCCTCGATGTAGAGGTCGAAGTACTTCCGGGCAAGCTCCACCAGTCTCTCGTTAGTGCTCACGCTTCCTCCTTCTCGCCGTCCCACACGCCATCGGGACGCAGCCGAGCGAACGCCAGTAGGCCGCGCAGAGCCGCCTTCACGTTGCCCTCCGTCGGCTCCCAGTAGTTGTCGCTCACGTCGTCACGGAGTTGCGCGATGGCAGCCTCGAGGATGGGGATGCTCTCGGCCCCCGTCTTGCCGTAGAGCGAGCGGATGCCACGCTCACCGAGCAAGTTGCGGAGCTGGAGGAGATAGCCGTAGTTGTACGTGACGTTCAGGTGCATTTCGGTCGTGCCGCCGAGCGCGTACGTTCCGCCCGCGACTTGGTGGGGCTGTTCGGCTTCTAGCACCTTGCGGGTGACGGGGTGCCGGAGGTAGATGTCGT
>CAZOTV010000095.1:0-10951 GCA_964582795.1 uncultured bacterium | reverse complement strand
CGCTCACGCTGCGGGGAGGGTTGGCGGATGGCGCCTGGCTTCGGCTCGAGCTGGGAACGGCATACTGACGCCGGCGTACTGACGCCGCCGGACGCCATCGCCCGCTGACGACTTCGAGCAATGACGTTTCCGGGAACCGGGATCCGCCCCTCGCCCGAGCGTCGGATCAGCCGTCGATCCGTCGACGATCAGCCGTAGAAGAGGCTCCTCGCCCACGGACTCGCGCTCACGGCGATCAGCAGGCCGACATGAAGCGTGAGCTGCGCCACCAGCGGTTCCCAACCGCTCTTGCGGCGGCGGAACGCATCGGCGAGAAGCAAGCCGAACGCGGCCAGCAGCGCGACCGGCGTCGAGAACACCAGCGCGTACAAGGCGGCCGACACGATCGTGGCGATGGCGGCGTCGTAGCGGCGCGTGAGCGGGGGCAGCAGGAAGGCGCGGAAGAAGAGCTCGGTCAGCGGCACCAGGATGGCGGCCGCGACGACGAACGGCGTGAGCTGGAAGAGGTCGAGGTAGAACACCCCGAGGGTGCCGTCGAACGGGCGGTAGTGCAAGTACGCGAGGGTCGCTGCCAGGAACAACACCCCCCACACGAAGCCCGTGCCGGCACGGTCACTTCGGCCCATCAGCGCCTCGAGCGGCTCGAAGCCGTTCATCTGGACCCGGCGCCACGTCAACAACGCAAGCAGCACCGAGGTCGTGAGCAAGAAGAGCGCCCGGGCGTCACTCTGGAGGACCGGCGTCAGCAACACGAGCAGGTTGTCGTACCGCACCTGACCGTACACGAGGGTGATGGCCAAGGCCACCAACAGGCTGGCGAGGAGCACGCCGTATGCCTGGCCGACGCTCCAAGCGCGCGGGCCGTCGACGACCTCCAGCGAGCTCGAGCTGGCGATGCGGCTCTCGCCGACCAGATGCACGGCGACGAGTAGCAGCAGCGCCAACAGCCACAGCAGCGTGTTGCCGGAGAGGTAGGACAGCAGGTTCTCGCGCCGCACCGACTCGCGCAGCGCCAGACCGCCCGCCTCGAGATCGCCTTGGGCGGTGTAGATCATCGCGAGCGCCCGGAGATCGCGCGCTTGCGCATCGACGTCGCGTGCGCCGCGCAGTTGGTGCGCGAACTCGAGGTGCGCTGCCGCCGTCTCGAGATCACCCTGCGCCCAGGCCGCTCGGCCGAGCAACGACCGTACCTGCGCGTTGCGCTCGTCACCGGTGAGTTGCATGTAACTCTCGAGTTGCTGTGCGGCGGATGCCGGGTCGCTCATGCGCAGGCGAAGCTCGGCGTCGGCCAAGCGGTACTCCACGTTGAGGGCGTCGGCCGCGATGGCCTGACCGTAGGCCGACAGGGCGGCGGAGTACCGGCCGCGGTACTGTTCGATCCGCCCGTTCAGCAGACTGACCCGCCCCTCGAGTTCGCGGTTGCCGCGTTCGGCGAGCATGCTGCGCGCTTCGCTCAAGAGCCCGGCGGCGTCCACCGGCCGGCCTGCGGCCAGCGCGGCCTCCGCCAGCAGCACGATCGGCTCGGCATCGTCGATCCGGTTGCGTACGCGCCGCAGGCGCTGCTCGGCGCTCGAGATGTCGCCCAGCGCCAACTCGATACGCCCGAGTGCGAGCTCCGCCGCAGCGAAGTCGGGGCGAACCTGCAGAGCGTTGAGGCACGCCAGGCGCGCCGTCTCCAGGTCGCCGCCCGCCTCGAACCGCAGGCACTGCTCGAAGTACCGGTTCTCGTCGAAGCCTTGAGCATGCGCGACGCCGAAGAGCGCGAGCCATGCCAAGACCAACGCGCCTAGGTACCGGGCGCCCAGGTGGCGGGCGCGGTGCGTGAACCCGAGTGGGTGGACGGACCCGAGCGGCCCAAGAGGCATGTGCATGCGATCCCTTCCGAACGCGGTGACGGCAGCCGGTTCGCGATGCCACCGGCACGACTGTCGGCTCATCATGACCTTCCGTGCGGCGCGCTGGGGTTAGGTCGTTCACTTTGCCCGGGCGGAAAACGCCCTTGGGGACGGCGCTGCTTCGTTGCGGGCGGAGCCTGGCGCGGTCCGGGCACGTCGCACCGGCGCCGTGGCCGGCCATGAAGGTTCCCTGAAGCGGCGCCCTAACGACCGTTCACGGGCCGGCGCTAGCATGGGAGCATGACGTCGATGAACCGACCTCCCGAGTTCGCGGGGGAACCGTCATGAGCCTCGCGCACTTGTTCGTGATGGGGCAGGTGCTGGCGATGCTGCCCGGGATGCCGGACGGGACCGAAGTTCGCATCCTGTCGGCCGACCTGTTCACCGTGTACGCGTCCGCCCGTGTCGAGGCAGGGCGGCTGAAGTTCACCGAGTTGCCGCCTGCTGGCACGCTCGTGCGGATCCTGATCTTCCCACCCGATCCATCCCCTGAGAACCAGGCTGCCGCCATGAGCGGGGCCACGGCACTGCACGGTCGCGTCATCCAGACGACCGAAGGCTTCGATATCCTGTTGATCGACACGGAAGACCCGGCGCCCGTGTCCCTGCGCGATCTGCTGCTCGAGGAGCGTAGGATCGAGCTGGACCTTCCCGTTGGTGGAGCGCGATAGCGTATGGCCGCGAAGCGGATCCTCATCGTCGAAGACGACGTCGACATCCTTCGGTTGCTGCGGCGTGAGTTGGAGGACGCCGGGTTCGACGTGCTCACCTACGAGACCGGCATGCGCGGCTTGTCCGCCGTGCGAGAGACGGAACCCGACCTCGTCATCCTCGACCTGGGCCTGCCCGACCTGAGCGGGCAAGAGATCGCGCGCCGCGTGCGCCGGACGGGGGACACACCCATCCTCATCCTCACGGCCGCCGACGAGGTTGGCACCAAGGTCGAGATGCTCAACGCGGGGGCCGACGATTACCTCGCGAAACCGTTCCATGTCGAGGAGCTGTTGGCGCGCGTCAACGTGCAGCTTCGCAAGCGAACCTTGGGGGCAGCGCAGAAGATCGGCGACCTGACCATCGATCCGGCCCGCCGCCAGGTGTACTGGAGCGAGGAAGAAGTACGGCTCAGCCCGCGCGAGTACGAGCTGTTGGCGTACCTTGCCGGCCAGCCCGGGAGGGTCTACAGTCGCAACGAGATCGAGACCAACGTCTGGGGAGAGGATCTTCCGCCCTCGTCGAACGTCGTGGACGTGCACATCGCGAACATCCGGGGCAAGCTCCGGGAAGCCGGCGGCTTCGGGGTGATCCGTACCGTCCGTGGCGTCGGGTACGCCCTGAAGTCGTGAGCGCCCCGGCGCCGGTCGTCGGCTGAGGGTCGCGGTGCCGCCGATTCGAGCGAAGGGGCCGTCGTTGACGTGGCGGGTCGCGCTGTTGGCGAGTGTCGCCATCGCTGCCTTGGCGGGCGTGACGATGCTCGCGTCGTACTTCGTCGTGCGGACGGCTCTGTACCACGACCTGCGGCGGTCGTTGCGCGAGGACGCCACCAACGTGGCGGCGGCGTACGGGACCGGTGCTGGCGGTCAGACGGTCAACGTGACCGGCCCCACGGGCGGCGTCGTGCTCCAGGTGTACGGCGCCACGGGGCAGTTGCTCGTGGCGTCGCGCCCCGAGTTCGAGCGGGCGCAGGCCGCCATACCGCCTTCGGACGTGATCGGTGCGGCGTTGGTGCCGACGACCTGGAGCGGCCAACTGGCCGGCACACGGATGGAGGCGGCCTTGGCTCCGTTCTCGTTCGGCGTGGTCGCGGTGCTGGCCGACGCGGGGTACATCGACGCCACCATGGCGAGTCTCGCTCGTCTGCTCGTGCCGGTGGCGGCCGTGATGGTGGCGTTGAGTCTGATGGTGGGATACGCGGTGGCGTCCGCCTCGCTGCGGCCGCTGACGCGGTTGGCCCGCATGGCTAGCGTGCTGGGCCCCGATCGGCTCGACCCCATCACCTACCAAGGACCCGACGACGAGGTGGGCCGCCTCACCCACGCGCTGAACGGCCTGCTGTCGCGGCTGCGCCAGGCGCTCGACGCCCAACGGGTGTTCCTGGCCGAGACGAGCCACGAACTGCGCACGCCGTTGACGAGCCTGCGTGGCTTCCTCGACCGCGCGAAGCGCCGCGCGGGCCCAGGCGCCCAGGAGGACCTGGTCGACGCGCAACGGGTGGCGGGGACGATGTCGCGCCTCGTCGAGGACCTGCTGCAGTTGTCGCGTGGCGAGGTGGTGCGCGAGGCGCCACCGCATCTGGTCGACCTGGGGCGGGACGTACTTGCGCCCGTCGCGGGGGAGTTCGAGGGGGTCCGGTTGCGCGAGGGCTCGACCGCGCTGATGCTCGGCGATCCGGTGCGCCTCCGCCAGATGTTCCGGAACCTCACGGCGAACGCGGTGCGCGCGGCGGGGCGCCCTTCCGGCGTGACGCTCGATCTCGAGATGGATGCTCACCAAGTCGTGGTGCGCGTCACGGACGATGGCCCCGGCATCGCGGACGACGTGTTGCCGAGGATCTTCGAGAAGTTCTACAAGGGCGCAGGCGGCGGTTCCGGGCTGGGCCTGCCCATCGCCAAGCAGATCGCCGAGCATCACGAAGGGGACATCCGCGTCGAGAGCACGCCGGGGCGGACCGTCTTCGAGGTGCGGCTACCGTGCGTCGAAGCGGACGACGAGGAAGACCTGGAGACCTGAACGCGGCTCGAACCGCACGCCGCGCCGTCCCGGCCTGTTCGGATGGGTCGGTCAGCGCGAACGCGTCGGTGCTAGGGCCGTATCGGTGTGCGCGGGCGGGCGCGTCAGAGCCGCGGCAACGTCACGCCACGCTGACCCTGGTACTTGCCCTTGCGGTCGGCGTAGGTCGTCTCCGGCCGGTCGCCCTGGAAGAAGAGCAGCTGCACGATGCCCTCGTTGGCGTAGACCTTCGCGGGCAAGGGTGTGGTGTTGGACAACTCCAGCGTCACGTGCCCCTCCCAGCCCGGCTCCAACGGCGTGACGTTGGCGACGATGCCGCAGCGGGCGTAGGACGACTTCCCCAGAGCCACCACCATGGTGTCCTCCGGGATGCGAAGGTACTCGACCGAGCGCGTGAGGACGAAGCTGTTGGGCGGGATGATGCACGTTTCGCCGTCGTGCTCGACCAAGCTGCGGGTGTCGAAGTGCTTCGGGTCGACGACGGTGTTGTAGGCGTTGACGAAGATGCGCCACTCGGGCGCGGCGCGCAGGTCGTAACCGAAGCTCGACAGCCCGTAACTGATGACCCCTTCGCGCACCAGGTTCTCCTCGAACGGCGCGATCATCCCGGCCGCGGCGCGCTCGCGGATCCACCAATCGGGTCGGATGCTCATGGGGGGCAGTCTACCAACGGCAGGGTCGTGCTGCCGCGGGCGCCCAGAGGGTCCGTGACCTCATGGCGGCCCGTTGGGGCCATGTCGTACCTGCCGGCGGTTGCGCGCCCGCAGCGGACGCGAGAGCGCTACGCGAACCCACATTGCCATCAATGTGATATCATCATGATTCCATGAAGGAGGCACCGATGACCCGTGTCGAAGAGAAGGACGCCTTCCGCGTCAACGGTTTCGTGATGCTCGTGATCACCCTTGCCTTGGGCGTGTTCGGCATCTGGCACAACGTCGTGACGGCTTCGTCCGTCCAAGCCGAGGCGTCCTTGCTCGGTATCGCCGCGCTGGTGCTCGCGACCCTGCTCGCCCCCGGCCTCTTCGCGGTGCAGCCCAACGAGGCGCGGGTCTTGACGTTCCTCGGCACCTACACGGGCAGCGTGCGCCACTCCGGCTTCTGGTGGACGAACCCGTTCACGACCAAGAAGCGCGTCAGTCTGCGCGTGCGGAACTTCAACAGCGAGCGACTCAAGGTCAACGACGCCGACGGCAACCCTGTGGAGATCGCCGCCGTGGTGGTGTGGCGCGTGGTCGAGTCGGCCAAGGCGGTCTTCGACGTCGACGACTACGAGGAGTTCGTCGACATCCAGGCGGAGACGGCGCTTCGCAGCCTCGCCACCAGGTACCCGTACGACGCCAGCGGCGAGGCGCGGCCCAGCCTCCGCGAGAACCCCGACGAGCTGGCCGACGCGCTGAAGCTGGAGCTGGACGCTCGGCTCGAGGTCGCCGGCGTGGACGTGATGGAGGCGCGGCTGACACACCTGGCATACGCGCCCGAGATCGCCCAGGCGATGCTGCGCAGGCAACAAGCGCAGGCGGTGGTGTCGGCACGGCGCCTCATCGTCGAGGCCGCGGTCGGGATGGTCGAGGACGCACTGCAAGGGCTCGCCGACCGCGGCGTCGTCGAGCTCGACCAGGACAAGCGCGCGGCGATGGCCAACAACCTGATGGTGGCGCTCACGAGCGAGCAGGCGAGCACGCCGGTGATCAACACCGGGACGCTGTACGCGGGCTGACCGGCGCTAGGCTGGTCTGGACGGGAGGTCCATGATGGGAAGACCAACGGGAGTCGCTCGAGCCGTCGTGATGGGAGCCGTGCTCGT
Organism: uncultured bacterium; assembly: GCA_964582795.1. Taxonomy (GTDB): domain Bacteria; phylum Deinococcota; class Deinococci; order Deinococcales; family Trueperaceae; genus CAZACZ01. The sequence goes on along the minus strand of CAZOTV010000095.1, from coordinate 4,522 downwards.
GTTGGGCGCGTTCGGTCCTTGGAACTCGGCGTCGGCGCAAGGCGCGCCTTCCGAGGACGCGCCGCCGGCCGCGGTCTACGACCTGTTCCAGGGTCAAGCGAACCTCGGCGAGGTTGGCGTCGCCATCGAGCGTGACGAGGGTGGCGCCGTCTCGCGATCGTGGGTCCAGATCCCAGGTCTGCTCGACATGCGCGACACGCTGACGACCGCTCCGGACGGGTCCGCCCGCGCCTACGTGGTGGAAGGCACGGCGCAAGGTGCGGAGTTCCGGATCGAGGGCGCGTTCCACGCAGGCGGCGTGACGCTGACGATCGATCAGGCCGGCCGGAGTACCACCATCGAACTCGCGTCCGAGGAGCCCCTCGTCGTTCTCGACAACAACTTCATCGACGGGTTCCAGTTGCTCGTCGACGGCTTCTTCGCAGGCGGGTCGTTCGCGGCCGGAAGCGAACGCAACGCCACCGTCGTCATCCCGCAGGCCGCCGCGCTCGGGACCGTCACCATGACCGCGGCCGAGGAGAGCGCGACGTACGACTACCACGGCCAGACCGTGACGGCATGGCGCCTCGAGGGCATGTTCCAGGTCGGACCACAACGGATCCCGGTCACGATCTGGGCCGACGAGACCGGGCGCATGCTCGAGCTGAACCAGGCGGCGGCCGGCATCCGCTTCGTGCTGCGGCCACCCCCCGACGGTGAAAGCGCCGCGGCGGGCGAAGCGACCACCGCCGGCATGGGCGACACCGGCCAGGATCGCATCGCCCGTGACCAGGCGTGCGTGGAAGAGCGCGAGGTGCGGGTGTCGTCGACCGGGGCGACCCTCGTGGGCACGCTCGACGTGCCCGTCGCCAGCGCGCGTGGCGAGGCCGCGCCGGCGCCGGTCCTGATCGTGTTGCCGGGAAGCGGAGCGGTGGACCTCGACGGGAACGCCGCGCCCGTCATCCGGAACTCGGGCTACCGGCAGTTGGCCTACGCCCTGGGGTGCGAGGGCTACGCCGTGCTGCGCATCGCCAAGCTCGGGATCCCGCCCTCGACCGGTGACGGCAACGCCGTGACGATCGACACGTACATAAGGAACACGGCGGACTGGATCGCTCGCTTGGCGCTGGAGCCCGACATCGACCCGCGGCGCGTCGGTCTGATCGGTCACTCCGAAGGTGGACTGGTTGCGTTGGCGACGGTGGCGGAGGGCGCCGTCGAGCCTGACGTGCTGGTGCTCGTCGCAACCCCGGGCCGGCCGTTCGACGAGCTGATCGAGGAGCAGTTGATGGCCAGCGCGGTGCGGGGCGGCGCCGACGCGACGTACTTGGCCACGTTCCGTGCGCAGACGCAAGCCGCGCTGGAAGCCATCCGACAGGTGGAGGGCACGCGCCTCGAACTCGAGGGCGCCTTGGCCGACAACCCGGTCGCTGCGATGTTCGCGCACGCCGCCGACCTGCTGCGCAGCGAGATGGAACTGGACCCGGTGGAGCTCGCCGAACGGGTGCGCGTGCCGGTAGCCGTCGTGCAGGGCGAGAAGGACCTACAGGTACTGACGGTCGACGCCCGGCTGCTGGCAGGCGCAGCGCCGCACGCCACGCTGCTGTTGCTGCCCGACTTGACCCACAACCTCGTCGACGTCGGCGGACCGGCCATCGACGGGATCGTTCCGGCGCCCGACGCGGCCATCTCCGACACGTTGGTGCGCGCGCTGACCACGTACTTACACGGCCACCTGCGCACGGCCAGGTGAGCCGATGAGCCGAGCCGGCGCGCGGCCACGACGCCCGGCACGGCCGGGACGTTGCGACACGCGATGACAGGGCGCAAACGGTTCTTGCTTCGCATCGACCCCACTGCCTACGCCGAGCTCGAGAAGTGGGCAGCGGACGACCTTCGCAGCGTCAACGCGCAGATCGAGTACCTCCTGCTGCAGGCGTTGGAGAAGGCGGGACGCAGGCGGAAGCGTGGGGCGCAGGCGAACGGAGCGACCCACCCGCAGGCGGAAGAGGACGTCGGCGGTCCAGAGCCGCGCTCCGGAACCGAGGACTCGCGCGACGCATGAGGTCGCCCGAGCGTTGTGTCGTTCCGATGCTCGCGGTGCCAACGTGGCCCGGAACGGGTCTCGTATACTGGCCCAGGTTCGACAATTCGTTCTACTGCACGGGAGGTACGCATGAAACGTCGTGAATTCCTCAAGAAGGCCGGCGTGGTGGCTGCCGGCGCGAGCATCTCGCCGTTGATGTTCGCCAGCGCCCAGAACGCCACGTACCGATGGGGCATGGTCACCTCGTGGCCGACCTCCCTCGACACGCTGTACGGTGGCGCCGTCAACCTCGCGAACTACATGCGCGAGATGACCGACGGCCAGGTCGACATCGAGGTGTTCCCCGCCGGCGCGCAGGTGGGCGGGCTCGAGGTGTACGACGCCGTGTCGTCCGGGGCGTTCGAGATGGGCCACACCGCCTCGTACTACTACATCGGGAAAGACCCCACCCACGCCTTCTTCACCTGCGTGCCCTTCGGGATGACCTCGCCGCAGATCACCTCGTGGATCCAGACCGGCGGCGGCCAGGCTCTGTGGGACGAGCTGAACGCGCGCGACAACATGATCGCCTTCTTGTCGGGCAACACGAACATGCAGATGGCGGGCTGGTTCAACAAGGAGATCAACAGCCCCGAGGACCTGCAGGGCCTGTCGTTCCGCACCGCCGGCCTCGGCGCCCGTGTGTACGCCGCCGCCGGCGTCAACGTGCAGACCCTGCCAGGCGGCGAGATCTTCCTCGCGCTGGAGCGCGGCGCGCTGGACGCCGCCGAGTGGGTCGGCCCCGCCGATGACGAGGTGCTGGGCCTGAACCGCGCCGCGCGCTACTACTACGGTCCTGGTTGGGCCGAGCCGGGCGCGGCGTTCTCGACCTACATCAACCTCGACGCCTGGAACGGCCTGCCCGCCAACATCCAAGCGGCGTTCCGCACGGCCGCCAAGGCGGTCAACTCGCAGATGATGGCCGACTACGCCGCCAAGGACCCGGGCGCGTTCAAGCGCCTCGTGGAAGCCGGCGCCGAGCCGCGTGTGCTGCCGAAGGAAGTCCTCGACGTGCTGCGGTCGAACTGGGCCACCGTCAACGACGAGCTGCGCAACACCAACGAGATGTATCGTCGCGTCTCCGACTCGATGACCGCCTTCATGGACGAGCTGCGCGAGTACGACCAGGGCAACCAGTTCGCGTACCTGAACTACGTATACGAGGGCTGAGCCCCGAGAAGCACGACGACCACCAAGGAGGCGCGCCCCCAGACCCGGGGGCGCGCCTTCATTCGTCGTGTGCTTCCGGCGGAGCCTGTTGCGTCGGTCAGCGTTGGGCCATCGCAGGCAACCACGACACGATGCGAGGGAACAACGCTACGAGCAACACCGCAAGGATCTGGATGGCGACGAACGGGATGATGCCGCGGTAGATGTGGATCGTCTTGATGCTGGGCGGCGCCACGCCCTTGAGGTAGAACAGCGCGAACCCGAAGGGTGGCGTCAGGAAGGATGCCTGTAGGTTCATCGCCACCAACACGCCGAACCACAGCATCATGTCGGGGCCGAACCACTGCAGCGCGATGGGAGCGAGGAACGGCACGACGATGAAGGTGATCTCGATGAAGTCGATGAAGAACCCGAGCAGGAAGATCACCAGCATGGTGAAGAAGATGAACCCGACCTTCCCGCCCGGCAGGTTCAGCAGGAAGTCGTCCACCACGTGACCGCCTCCGAGGGCCGTGAAGACCATCGAGAACGCGGTGGCGCCGACCAGGATGATGAACACCATGCTGGTCAGGCGCACCGTGGAGTCCATGGTGGCGCGTAGGTTCGCGAGCGTCATACGACGGTTCAGCGCCGCGAGGATCATCGCGCCGGCGGCGCCCATCGCGCCCGCCTCGGTGGGCGTGGCGATGCCGAAGAAGATGGTGCCCAGCACGAGCATGATCAGCACCAGCGGCGGCACGAGGTTCTTCAGGACCTTCAAGGCCAGCCGCCAGCCATGCAGCGTGCGCGCTTCGGCGGGCAGGGCCGGCGCCTCCTTCGGGCGCCGCCACGCGACGAAGATCACCCACACCAGGTAGAGCCCGGCCAGCATGAAGCCGGGGACGAACGACCCGAGGAACAAGTCTCCGACGGAGACCCCGATCTGGTCACCGAGGATCACCAGCACGATGCTCGGCGGGATGATCTGACCGAGCGTCGCCGAGGCCGCCACCGTGCCGGTGGCCAGTGTCTTGCTGTACTGGTACTTGAGCATGACAGGCAGGGCGAGGACACCCAGCGTGACGACCGAGGCGCCGACGACGCCGGTCGATGCGGCCAACAGCGCCCCCACCAGGACCACGCTGATGGCGAGGCCCCCGCGCAGGTGCCCGAACAAGACGCCCATCGTCTCGAGCAGCTCCTCCGCCAAGCCGGACTTCTCGAGCATCACGCCCATGAACACGAAGAACGGAACCGCCACCAGGGTGTAGTTGTCCATGATGGTGCCGAAGATGCGCTGTGGCAGGA
>CAZOTV010000094.1:0-10000 GCA_964582795.1 uncultured bacterium | reverse complement strand
GCCGAGGACGTGAACAAGGTGGCGTTCGCCGTCGACGCCAGCTTCAACACCTTCGAGCAGGCCGCGGCTCACGGCGCCGACATGCTGGTGGTGCATCACGGCCTCTACTGGGGCAAGCCGATCGCCGTTCGGGGCATGCACCGGGCCCGCCTCAAGTTCCTGCTCGACCACGACATCGGCCTGTACGCCGCGCACATCCCGCTCGACGCGCACAAGGAGGTCGGCAACAACTGGGGCCTGGCGCGGCTGCTCGGACTCACCGACTTATCCGACTTCGCCGAGTTCGGCGGCAAGCCGATCGGGGTGAAGGGCGTCCTGCCCGAACCGTCGAGCGTGCGCCTGCTTGCCGAGCGCATCGAGGAGCAGCTCGGCGAGCAGGTGCTGGTGCACGCCGGCGGACCGGACCCGGTTCGGACGCTGGGCATCGTGAGTGGCGGGGCGGCGTGGGACGTCGTGACGGCCGCCGAGGCTGGGCTCGACGCCTTCCTCACCGGCGAGCCGAAGCACGAGGTCTTCTATCACGCCTTCGAGCGCAACATCCACGCGATGTTCGGCGGCCATTACATGACCGAGACCGTCGGCGTGAACTTGCTCGCCTCGAAGGTCCAAGAGACGTTCGGCCTCGAGACCGAGTTCATCCTCCTGCCCACCGGCTTGTGACGGCGCAGATCACGCCGCCACCTGCCCGCACCCCGAACGCGGGGCGGTTCATCGTGTTCGAAGGGCCGGAGGGCTCGGGCAAGTCGACGCAGATCGCTCGGCTGGCCGAGCGGCTCAGGAGCGTCGGCCGGGAACCGGTCATCACGCGCGAGCCCGGCGGCACCCCGGCAGGCGAAGCGGTTCGCTCGGTGCTTCTCGACCCCGGCTACCGCATCGGGCCGCTCGCGGAGTTCCTCCTGTACGCCGCTTGTCGGGCACAGCACGTCGAAGACGTGATCTCGCCCGCTCTGACGGCGGGGCGCGACGTTCTCAGCGATCGCTTCGGCGGCGCAAGCGTGGCGTACCAAGGCTACGGGCGCGGACTCGACCTCGAGCTGGTGGCCGAAGTCAACGGCTTGGCCACCGGGGGGCTGCATCCTGACCTGACGCTGCTCCTCGACCTCGACCCGGCCGACGGCCTACGCCGCGCCGCGGCGCGCGCCGACCACGACCGCTTGGAGGCCGAGAGCCTCGCGTTCCATCGCCGCGTCAGGGAGGGCTTCCTCGAGCAGGCTCGCACGGATCCGAGTTGGCGGGTGATCGACGCCTCCGGGAGCGAAGAAGCGGTGGCGGCGGCCGTGTGGGAGGCGGTGTCGAGGCTGCTCTCGCAAGCGCTCGAGGAGACGCCGCCATGAGGCGCCGAGGCGCCGCTCTTGGTCTGCTGCTCGCCGTCTCGCTCCTATGTGCCTGCGGGCCGCAGCAGCCGCAGCGACTCACGGTGGAAGTCATCGCCGAACGCCCCCACGACCCCGGCGCCTTCACCCAAGGCCTGCAGTTCGCGAACGACGGGAAGCTTTACGAGAGCACCGGCCTGGTGGGACGCTCCAGCCTGCGCGAGGTGACGCGCGAGACCGGCGCGGTGATCCGGCAGCGGGACATCCCCGCGCCCTACTTCACCGAAGGGATCGCTCTGGTGGATGACGAGATCGTCCAGTTGACCTGGCAGGCAGGCCTGGCGTTCCGCTGGGACCGGTCGACGTTCGAGCCGACCGGCGAGCAACGCTACGAAGGCGAGGGCTGGGGTCTGTGCTACGACGGTCGAGCGCTCTGGATGAGTGACGGCAGCGCGACCCTCACCCGGCGCGATCCGGCGACGTTCGCCGCGCTCGGCTCCGTGGAGGTGCGAAGAGACGGCGAGCCGCTGCGCCTCTTGAACGAGCTGGAGTGCGTAGGGGACGACGTCTACGCCAACGTGTGGATGACCGACGAGATCGTGCGGATCGACCCGCGTTCGGGCCGGGTGACGGCCGTCATCGACGCCGCGCCACTACGCTCGTCCCTCGGGGTGCTGAGCCCCGACGCGGTACTGAACGGGATCGCCTACGACGAACGTGCCGACGCGTTCTTGCTCACGGGCAAGCTCTGGCCGAAGGCCTTCGAAGTGCGGTTCGTGACGGACCCACGCTAGGCCCACCGCGTCCGAGTGGGCGCGTGTCCGCAGTCGCTCTCCTGAGCTACTCTCCCAGACCCACGGCGAGCGATCGGGCGCATGACCCGATGCGTCAGTCGGCGGCAGTGGTGGCCGAAGCAGCAGGGGCGGCCGCCGGCTTGGCGTTGCCGCCGGACGTGGCGCTCTTGCGGCTGTCGTTCACGTAGAAGCCGGAGCCTTTGAATGCGATCCCGACAGGCTGGATCAGGCGCTTGACCGGCTGGCCCGTTCGCGGGTGCACCGTGAGGGGCGCTTCGGTGATGCGCTGCTGGATCTCGAACACTTCGTCGGTCACGAGGTTCCGGTAGACGTAGGTCGGCATGGTTCCTCCGTGCGCGTCCCGGATGGACGTGGGCAATGGATGCGGCGCCGCGAGACCATGGCCGGTGGGCTTGTGGCACTCACGAACGCCGAGTGCCATCCTAGCATCTCCTGGTACGCTCGACGCATGTCGCACGCTGCAAGCTACGGCACACCGGCGGATTCCCCGCATGCGGCCCCGCTCGCGGTGCTCGGCGCCGGCGCGTGGGGAACGGTGATCGCGGCGTTGCTGTCCCGCAACGGGCATCACGTTCACCTGTGGACGCATCGCGCCGACCATGCCGAGCAGATGGCGGCGGAACGGCACAACGACACGTACCTGCCGGGCTTGCGCCTACCGGCGACCGTCGCGCCCATGGCGGACCTCCGCGCAGCCGTGACCGGAGCGGCGGTCGCGTTCTTGGCGGTTCCCTCGCGCGCCGTACGGAGCCTCGTGGAGCGCCTCTCGACCCTTCCTCGTCCCACAGGAGTCGTGTCCTGCGCGAAAGGGATCGAGATCGGCACCTTCCGGCGCCTCAGCGAGGTCATCGCGCAGGGGCTCGATGGCATCCCGATCGCGGCGTTGTCCGGACCGAACCTAGCGGGCGAGATCGCCTTGGGGATGCCGGCCGCAACCACCGTCGCCAGCGCAGACGCCGACTTCGCGCGGCGCGTCCAACGGCTGCTGCATCAGACGACCTTCCGCGTCTACACCAGCGACGACGTCGTCGGCGTCGAGACTGCAGGGGCGCTCAAGAACGTCATCGCGCTGGCGGCCGGGATGAGCGACGGCCTCGGACTGGGCGACAACTCCAAGGCCACCATCATCACGCGCGGGCTGGCGGAACTGGTGCGCCTCGGTACGGCACTCGGTGGTCTCTCGCGAACCTTCTACGGTCTCGCCGGCTTGGGCGACATGGTCGCCACCTGCACCAGCGCCCGCTCGCGCAACCACACCGCAGGGGAACGCATCGCTCGCGGCGCCACCCTCGCCGAGCTCGAGGCCGAGCATCTCACCGCCGAGGGCATCCCGACCGTGCGCGCCGTGCATGAGCATGCGTCTCGGACGGGCATCGACCTTCCCATCACGCGCGAGGTGTACCACGTGGTATATGACGGCAAGGACCCCTATGACGCCATCGCCGACCTGATGAAGCGTGAGGAGAAGGCAGAATGACTTCGAGCCGAACGGGTTCCCGGTGGGTCGAGGAGGCCCGGCCATGAGTGCGATCCGCACCGAGCGACTGACCAAACGCTACGGATCCGTGGCGGCGGTCTCGGACGTGAGCTTCGAAGTCTCCGCAGGGGAGGTCGTCGGCTTCCTAGGTCCGAACGGCGCGGGCAAGACCACCACGCTGAGGATGCTGGCAGGCCTGGTGCGGCCCACTTCGGGCAGCTGTCACGTGCTCGACGGCTCGGTTCCGGGGCCGACCCTGCGGCAGGTCGGCACCATGATCGAGGAGCCCACCTTCTACCCCTACCTGACCGGCCGAGCCAACCTGCGGCACGCCGCTCTGCTCCATGGCGACGTGCCCGAACGCCGCATCGACGAGGTGCTGGCGTTCGTTCGCATGGAGAACGCCGCGAACAAGAAGGTGCGCGCATACTCGCAGGGCATGCGACAGCGCCTGGCGCTGGCCCGCGCGGTGCTGTGGAAGCCGAAGGTACTGCTCCTCGACGAGCCGACCAACGGACTCGACCCGGCCGGCATCGCCGAGGTACGCGAGGCCCTGGCCACCGTGGCCGAGGAGGGCGCGGCCGTGCTGGTGTCGAGCCACATCCTGGCCGAGGTCGAGAAGCTCGCCGACCGCGTGCTCGCCATCGACAAGGGCGCGTTGCGCTTCGACGGCTCGCTGGACCGGCTGGTGTCTCGGATGGACGAGCAGACCGTCACCTACGTCGTTCGCGCGGACGACGTCGCGAGTGTACTGGCAGCGGCGAGCGCGCTCGGCCTGAGCGCCCGCAGCGGTGACGACGGCGCCGCGCTGGTGGACGTGCCGCGCGCAGAGGCCGGCGAACTCCTCCACCGTCTCGCCCTGCATGGCGTCAAGGTCCTGTCGGCCGCGCCGCGCACCGATTCGCTCGAGTCCGCCTACCTGCGGCTCGTGAACCCCGAGGAGAAGCCGTCGTGAGCGCTACCAGCCGCGTCGCGGCCATCGGCCACGTGGTGCGGGCCGAGCTCTTCAAGGTGCTGCGCAAGCGTCGCGTGTACGTCCTCGCCGCCTTGTACTGGATCGTGCTGCCGATCTTGGTGCTGGTGACGGCGCGCGTGCTCCACGTGAACTTGGCACGCTCCTTCGCCAACGAGGTGGGGAACGTCGACCAGGCGCTGCAGATGTTCGCCTCGCCGTTCGGCATGGTGCAAGTGGCGCTGGCGGGTCCGGCGTACATGAGCCCTACCCTGTACATCGTCGCGGTGGCGCTGGTTGCTGCGCTGTTGATCGGAGACGAGCGCTCTCAGAACATGTGGAAGTCGGTGCTGGTGGTGCAGCCCGACCGCTGGGCCGTGCTCGTCGGCAAGGTCGCGGTGGCGATGCTCACCCTTGGCGGCCTGATGCTGGGCGGCGCCGTGAGCGGCGCGCTGTTCGGTGCGGTCGGCACCACGTTCCTGCCCACCACCTTCGCGGGTGCCTGGGGAGAAGTGGCCGGACTCTACCTGCTGCAGTGGGCGATGCTGCTCGCCCCAACGCTGTTCGCGTTCCTGATGGTGTTCGTCGTGCGCTCCGGCGTCCTCGGCGTGGTGACGGTGCTGTTCCTGCCCGCCCTGGTCGAGGGCGTCTACTCGGTGCTGACGGCACTGTCACAGCTCCAACCGTTGAACCGCATCAACGCCGTCTTCCAGGCGTTGCGCCTGAAGCGCACCTGGGACGCGCTGCCCGAGTACTTCTTCACCGCCAACCTCTACCTGCCTGCCCGCTGGCCCGTTCGCGACTTCGCCAACCAGTTCCTGGCCGAGGCCGACGAGGTCGATCTCGGCCCGCTCGCCTCCATGCTCGGCGGGGACCTGACGCTGCCCCACGCCGGCCTGGTGATGGCGGGCTACGCCGCCTTGTTCGCGGCGCTACTGGCGTGGTCGTTCCTCAGGCGCGACGTCGACTGAGCGGTCTCCGCGAGACGACCCCGTCCCCGCGAGGGGCGTTCCATGCCTTCGCTGCGCCAGGAAGCGCATAATCGACTGCATGGAATGGATCACCAATCCCGAAGCTTGGATCGCGCTAGCCACCCTGACGGTGCTCGAGATCGTCCTGGGCATCGACAACATCGTGTTCATCTCGATCCTGTCGGGACGGTTGCCGAAGGACCGGCAACAGCGCGCGCGGGTCCTTGGTCTCGCCATCGCGATGCTCACCCGGGTGGGCCTGTTGTTCTCGATCAGTTGGCTCAGCAACCTCACCACCGAGCTGTTCGAGGTCTTCGGTCGCGCCATCACGGGCCGGGATCTGGTGTTCTTGGCCGGCGGCCTGTTCCTGCTGTACAAGGCAACGGTGGAGATCCACGAACGCCTCGAAGGAGCGAGCCACGAGGAGTCCAAGGCGCGCCCCACCGCGACGTTCGCGGCGGTCATCACCCAGATCGTGTTGTTGGACATCGTCTTCTCGCTCGACTCTGTGATCACGGCCGTGGGCATGGCCAACGACCTGGCCGTCATGATCACCGCCGTGGTGATCGCCGTCGGCATCATGATGTTCGCCGCCGGACCCGTCAGCGAGTTCGTCGAGCGGCACCCGACGGTGAAGATGCTGGCGCTGGCGTTCCTCCTGCTCATCGGCATGACGCTCGTGGCCGACGGCCTCGGCCAACACATCCCGAAGGGCTACATCTACTTCGCGATGGGCTTCAGCATCATGGTGGAGTTCCTCAACCTGCGCGCGAAGGCCGTGAGAGAGCCCGTGCAGTTGCACAAGCGGGTGCCGAAGGATGGGACGGCGGCCTGAGTCGTCGCGTCGAGGAACGCGACGGCGTACCGGGCCCTCACCCAGGCGCCAACTCGGCGTGCCGGAAGCACTCGAGGTCGTGGTCCATGACGACCCCGGTGGCTTGTAGGTAGGCCTGCACCGTCGTCGAGCCCAGGAACCGGAAACCCTTGCGCCGAAGTTCGGTGCTGACGGCATCGGAAAGCGCCGTCGTCGGGCGCGCGCGCTGCGTGCGGCTGCGCCGTTCGACGCGAGGAGTCCCGTCGACGAACCCCCACAGGAACGCCGAGAACGAACCGTGGGCCGACTGGACCTCCCGGAACCGCGCGGCGTTGTGGATGGCCGCTTCGATCTTGCCGCGGTGACGCACGATGCGCGCGTCGGTCAAGAGCCGCGTCACGTCCTCGGCGCCGTACGCCGCCACGCGTTCGGTAACGAACCCATCGAACGCGTCACGGAACGCTTCTCTCTTGTGCAAGATGGTGCGCCACGCCAGACCGGCCTGGAAGTGCTCCAGGACCAGCAACTCGAACAAGGCGCGGTCGTCGTGTTGCGGCACTCCCCATTCGACGTCGTGGTAGCTGCGGTAGAGCGGGTCGTCGTCGACCCAACTGCAGCGCACGACGCCCGTCACCTCGTTGTCATGCACGTTGACGCTTCTGCTCGTACATGCGGGCGTCGGCGAAGCTGAGCAGCGCCTCGAACGACTCGGCGTGAAGTGGGTAGAGTCCTGCCCCGACGCTGGCGCTCAGGCGCACCGTGACGCGATCGAGGTGGATCGGTTCCTCCACCGCTTGCAACAGGCGTTCCGCGACCCGGTCCACCGAGTTCAGGTCGGCGCCCGCCAAGAGCACGGCGAACTCGTCGCCCCCCAACCGGGCCACCATCTCGCCCGGTCGCACGTTCTGCTTCAAGCGTTGGCCGATCACGCTCAGGACGCGGTCGCCCATCTCGTGCCCATGCGAGTCGTTCACGGCCTTGAACCCGTTGAGATCGAAGTAGAGGAGCGCCATCGGAACCGCCTGCCGCCTGAGCACCCAGAAGCGCGACTTCAGATGACGTCGGTTGGGCAGCCCGGTGAGGTCGTCGTGGTTCATCAACTCGACGGCTTGGCGCAACACGTTCTTGTAGTGCGTGATGCTGCGGAACTGCACCACGATGTAGTCGTCCGAGAGCGGCAGCACGGTCACGGCGAACCAGGTCACTTCGGGCAGGCCTCGGACCGAACCGGAGCCGTCACCGGGCCGCCGATCGACCACGCTGCCGCGGTCGACACCGGCCGAACCGCCGCGGACCGGCATGGCCTGCTCGAACTCCTGGACCCGCGCGGTCACGTGCGCCGTGACGAGCCGGCGGTAGATGCGCGGGTCGAGCTGGTCGGGGTACACGCTCCGCGCCATGCGCCCGAGGACTTCCTCACGCCGCAGCCCAAGCACCATCGTCGCCGCCGGGTTGAGATCGACCCAGGCGAAGTCGTCCAGCCGACCCGCGGGGTTGCGCGTCGCGCGGAACACCACCATGCCGTGCGGCGCGGAGCGGAAGTAGTCCTGCCACAGCGCGGCGCCGGGAACGGACGCGCGGTCGTCGTGCGTGGGATGCGTCACCGTTGCCATCTTACTCATGAAGCGACGACCGGCACGCGGCAGATGCCTCAGTCTGCAGTGCCGGGCGCTCGACCTTGCGCTTCCGGGTCGCCGACGTCAGACGAGTCGTCGACCTCATCCGAGTCGCCCGTCTCCACCGGCAGATCGTCGTAGCTAGACCAGTCGCTCCAGGACCCCGCGAACAACTTCGCGCCCGGGAACCCGGCCTCCTCCATCGCCAACACCAGGTGAGCCCCGCTCACCCCCGAGCCGCAGTACGTCACGATCTCGCGCTTCCCTTCGGCGAGCGAGAAGATGCGGCGCAGTTCGGTAGCTGGAAGGAAGCCGCGCGACCCCAAGGTATCCAGGTAGTGGACGTTGCGCGCGCCCGGGACGTGACCGGCCTTCGGGTCGAGCGGCTCGATCTCACCGCGGAACCGCTCGGGAGCGCGTGCGTCGACCACGAGCCGTTCTCGATCGTCAAGATGCGCCATCACGTTGGAGACGTCGACCACCATGCCCTCGCGGAGGCGCAAGGTGAAGCGCGCCCTCGGGTGCTCGGGTACCGTCTTCGTCATCGGTCCGCCTGCAGCGCGGTACGCCTCCATGCCGCCGTCAAGGAAGCGCACGGCGTCGTGACCCGCGTACCTCAGCAGCCACCACGCCCGCGCCGCGTACATCGTCCCGCTCTGGTCGTAGACGACGATGTGGTGCTGGTCGCCGATCCCACGCTCCTCGAGGATGGTCGCGAAGCGCCGCATGTCCGGCAGCGGATGCCGGCCACCGTGCTCTCTCACCGGACTCGAGAGGTCTTGGTCGAGGTCGAAGTAGACCGCGCCGGGAACGTGTCCTTCGGCGTAGGCGGCGCGGCCCGCTTCCGGTTCGGTGAGTTCGAAGCGCGCGTCGATCACGCGCAGGTCCGGGTCGTCCAGTCGCGCGACGAGCGTGTCGGCGTCGATGAGTTGACTCATGCACGCAAGTGTACCGAGCGCGCGCTCCGGCGCGTCGGTGCGGCTCTCGTATGATGCCGCTGTGTCGGATGCACCTAGCACCCAGTACGTACAGAGCCCCAAGAACCCGATGGTGGTGGCGCTATCGCGGCTGAAGGACCGGCGCGCACGCGCGAAGACGAAGACGTACTTGGTCGAGGGAACGCGGGAGGCGTCACGGGCACTGGCGGCTGGCGTCGAGGTCGAACGGCTGCTCCTGTGCCCAGAGCTCGTCAGCGATCCCGACGGTGTCGTGGCGGTGCGCGCGAAGGCCGAGGCGGCGGGCGCGCCGGTGAGCACGTTGTCGGCCGCGGCGTTCGCGCGCATCAGCATGCGCGAGCACCCGGATGGAGTCGTGTTGCACGTTCGGTCCTCCCGGCTCGCCCCTGCCGACGTGCGTCTCGCGCATCGCGCGCTGGTGTTGATCCTCGACGGCCTGGAGAAACCCGGGAACGTCGGCGCGTTGCTTCGCACCGCGGACGCCGCCGGCGTCGACGCGGTGTTCCTGACGGGCGCAGGCACCGATCTCGAGAACCCCAACGTCATCCGAGCGAGCATGGGAAGCGTCTTCGCGATGCCCGTCGCGGTCGGTTCCGCAGAGCAGGTCGCGGAGCGTGTCCACGAAGCGGGCTTGACGCTGGTGGCCACCGTGCCTGCGGCCGAGCGAACCCACTGGGACCTCGACCTGACCGGAGGCGTCGCGTTCGTCATCGGCGAGGAACACGCCGGCCTGAGCGCCGCCTGGCTCGAGCTCGCCGACACGCGCGTGCGCATCCCGATGCGCGCCGAACTGGCGGACAGCTTGAACGCATCGGTGGCCGGGGCGATCGTCCTCTACGAAGCGTTGCGGCAACGCGCCATGCCGGGCGCCGTCACCGGAAGCGGAAGCCAGGACCTGTAGCTCGGCGAGTGGGGCGAGCCCGTGGCGGGAGAACCGGTGGCGCGAGACCTGGTTGCGCAAGACCTGGTAGCGCAAGCCTGGTGGCGGGAGGGACGGTGGCGGGAGAACCGGTGGTCCCGGCGCCCCCCATGGCCATCACGCAGCGCCCTGAGCCGCCTGTTCCAGCAGTTCGCGCACGGTCGCCC
>CAZOTV010000093.1:0-11081 GCA_964582795.1 uncultured bacterium | reverse complement strand
ACGACGTACCGGCTGATGCGCGGCTGCGCCGCGCGGTCGCGCCCAGGGTACTACGGCACCCGCATGGACCTCGTTCGCTTGCGCAGCCCGACCTGCCCGTACGGCCACGGCGCTCCCTTTGCCTCGCCGCGCGCGTACGCGTTCGACGCCGCACGGAACCCGGACGGATGGGTGACCGCGCCCGTCCGACCGTCAGGCCGACTCCAGGCGCTCGAGGCGCACGTGGATGGAATCGGGAGCCGCACTACGCAGTCGTTCGACGGTGTGCGGATGGCAGGTGAGGTAGAGCACTTGGTGACGCCTGGCCGTGCGGCCGATGACCTCGGCCAACACCTCGCTGCGTTCGGGATCGGCGTTGACCAGCACGTCGTCCATCACCAGCGGCAACGAACCGCGCTGCTCGGCGAAGGCGTCGACCAGGCCGAGGCGGAGCGCGAGGTAGAGCTGTTCCTGGGTGCCGCGGCTGACCGTCGTGACCCCCACCAGCCGCTCATCGGGCGTCACCAGCGTGAGCGACCCCTCTTCATCCTGCCGAACGCCGACGTAGCGCCCCCCGGTGACGATGGCGAGCGTGTCCGCGGCGTGGCGCAAGACAGCCGGCACGCGGTCGTGCTGGTACTCGGCCAAGGTGCCTTCGATCTGGTCGGCGGCAAGGCGCAAGACCAACCATCGCCGCACGGAGGCGTGCAACCCTTCCCGCGCGACTTCGGCCTGGGCAGCGTGTTGCGCCAGATCGGCGGCGGTCTCCAGAGCTTCCCGTGCTCGCTGCGCGTCGCGCCGGCGCGCGACGATGCCGTCGGAGCCGGCAAGTGCTTCTTGAGCGGCCACGATCGCTTGCTCGAGGCGCGTCAGTTCGGCCTGCCAGACCAGGGGCTCGCGCCGGTCGAGCCGTTCCCGCGCGTCCTGTGCACCTGCGCCGAACATCGTCTCCAAGCGCGCCTCGATGGCGGAGACGCGCTCGCGCCATGCCCGGCGCTGGCGCGCCACTCCCACCCTGGCCTGCCACAGGGCCACCTCGGCCGCGAAGGACGGTTCCGTGTCTGCGTTCGCCGTGTCGGCCGTCGCGGCGCCGGCGGCCGGACCGCTGGGCCGCGCGGCGCCGCCGATGGCGGGGAGTCTTGACCGCATCGCGCGCACCGCCTTCCCGAACATGGCCGCCTCCTGCCGCAGCGCAACCATGCGCTCCCGGTCGGCGCGCACGCGGATCACCTGCTCCTGCAACGAGCCAACGCCGTCGAGGAAACCGTCTAGGTCACCAGGAGCGACCCACAAGGGAACACCGTGGCGCTCGCACCAGGAGCGCCAAGCCGTCGACACCTCGGCCAGCACGTGGCGTGCGGCCTCGCGTGCTGCCGACGCCGCCTTGACCTGGTCGCGCGCATGTTCTTCCTCAGCGGCGGCGCGCGCGAAGGCACGCGCAGCTTCCAGGTGCGCCGCTGCCGTTTCCTTTGCGCGCTCGTGCTCGCCATGGAACCGCGCGGCGGCGCCGCGAACCACCGAGCGCCCGCCGGCCGGGTCGAGATCGAGTTCCGCGGCGAGGTCCTCGACGCGCCGTTCGACTTCGGCGCGGTGCGAGTAAGCGCGTTCCAGCTGCCGCGCGAGAAGGAGGCGTGGCGGCGCGTTCTCCGGCGCCACCTCGTCGGCCGACGCACCCTCGGGCGACGCACCTTCCGGCGGCACAGCGAGAGGCCCGACCTCGGTGATCGCCGGAACGTTCAGCGCCCGTTCTCGACCACCGCCCGGCCACAGCAACACGCCTAGCAGCGCCGCGAGTCCGACGAGAACTGCGGGCACACCCCACGCTCCGCCCCAGAGCAGAGCGGCGGCCACGAGTGGCGCTGCCCACGCCAACCCCCACCCCAACCAACGACGAACCGACCCGCGCCGCGCGAGCACGTCGATCCCGGCGATCGCCGCCGCCAGTTCGCGGATCGAGCGGTCCACGTCCGATCGTTCGTCCCACGCCCCTTCGAGTTCCGCAACGCCGACAACGCGGTGCTCAGCGCGTCGCACCGCGGCCTCGAAGATGCGGGCGTCGCCCTCGGGTACCGGCGCCTGGGCCGCGCGTTCGCGCGCGGTGCCGAGGTTTCGTTCGGCCGCCGCCAGCTGCACGTCGGCGTCGCGCAGGCCGCGCTCCGCATCCGTCCGGCGCTGCTTGGCTCCGCCAGCCACCGCCCGCCACGCCGAGGCGGCTCCGAAGGTGGCCACGCGCTCCTCGTCCCACGCGTCTCCCAGCCGCCCCAGTACGAGGCGAACGCTCCTCTCCGCCCGGTCGATGCCGTCGCCGAGGTCGCGAAGCGTGGTCAAGCGCTGTCGTTGGGCACCCAAGTCGTCCGCGAGCCGCGCGATCTCAGCCTCGGCTGCGAGCCAGTGTTCGTCGCTCGCCGCCTCGTCTCCCGCGTCGGAGAGCTGCACCAGCAGTTCCATCCGCTCGCGCCAATCGGGCCACATGGCGATCAGCTTCTCCGTCTTCGCCTTCTCGGCTTGCAGCCCCGCTATGCCTTCCTGCTCGACTCGTGCGCGGGTGTCGAGTTCGCGTTCACGCAAGCGAAGCTGCGTGTACTCGCCGGCGCGCGCTCCGGCCGCCTCGGCCGCCCTGCGCGCGTCCTTGAGCTCCGAAGCCAACCGAGCGATGTGCGTGGTCGTGGCTCGCGGCAGGAGCAACGCCTCCATCTCGGCCACGATGCCGCGCATCGCGGCGCGCGCGTTGCGGCCCGCGCCAGCGACGCTTGCCGAGTAGATCCGTTCCTGCACGTCGTCGCCGGTGAGCGACGCGAGCGTCCGCAACTCGTCGAGTCCGAAGGCGAACACGCTTTGGTACACCTTCGCTTCGAGGTGACCGACCAACGCGTCGAGCGAGACGTCCGCCGCCGCCCCCGACGCCATGTCGCGCAGGGCGTACCGCTTCCCCTTCGCCTCGCGCGTCAACCGGTAGCCGCGGCCTTCGTGCTCGAGCACCAAGCCGCCTCTGATCTGCTCGCTGCCACCGAAGAGCATCTGCCGAACGAATCGCAGCAGCGTCGTCTTCCCCGCTTCGTTCGGCCCCTCGATCAGCGCCAGGCCGCCGGCGGCGGGGAGCTCGAGGTCGACGTCGAGTCGCCGCAGCCCGAGGAAGGCGTCGACCTGGATCCGAGCGATCCTCATCGCCGCGCCTCGAAGAAGCGGCCGACGCGGCTGCGCCCCGGCGACCTCACTCCGGCTCCAACGTGTCGACGCGATCGTAGGCCAGTCGTTCCGCCTCGTCCCACAGCGCCGAAGCCTCGGCGATCAGGGCCTCCCAGTCGATCACGCCCGCCACCGAAGCCACGCGAGGGTGGAGCCGCAAGGTGTCGACGTGGACCCCGACGACATCCGGCACGCTCGGCTTCGACCGCTCCGAGCGCAGCAAGAGATCGGCGAGGAAGTCTCCCGCCCGGACCCGCTCCGCCCGGTCGAACTCGGGCCGCGATGCGATCCGCAGCCGTTCCCACCAGACCCGCTCCGGCGCGGAGTCGCGCAGCGCGGCGAGTAAGCCCTCCCCTGCCCCCGTCCGCGAGAACGCGTCGTGGAGCGAGGATGCGCCCGTAACCGAACCGCGAACGATCGCGCCACGCCCGTCTGCTTCCTGAACGTGCGCCAACGCGTGGCGATGGAGCTCTGCCTGCAGGGCTGCTACCGAATCGATCCTGCGTCCGGCTTCCGCTCCCATGTCCACCACGACCTCGTAGAAGCGCCAACGGTCGGAAGGGAGGAACGACGAGCGTGGAGCCGCTCCCGGTTCCACGTCCACCACCAGGAACCCCTTCGCTCCCTTCTCGTTCGGGTGCCTCGCCTGCAGGTTCCCCGGGTAGGCGACGACGGGGTCGGCGGCGTTCAGGACGCGCCGATCGTGCACGTGCCCCAGCGCCCAGTAATCGAGCCCGGCACGTACCAGATCGTGCAGCGTGCACGGGGCGTAGCGGCCATGCCCGGGTACGTCGCCGACGTTGGCGTGTAGCAAACCCAGCTGGAAGACGTCGTCCGGCGCGCGAGCGAAGCCGAGCGCGAGGTTCGCTTCCTCGTGACGCTGGCGGTACGAGACACCGTGCACCAAGGCGATCGTCTCGCCGTGCCGCACCACCGGCGCGGTCCGAACGGCCTCATGGCCGAACACGGTCACGCCCTCGGGCCAGTTCGAGACGGCCGGCCATCGACCGCCGGCGGGGTCGTGGTTGCCGTGCACCACGAACGACGGGATCCCCGACCGCGCGAGTCGCTCGAGTCCGTGTACGAACCGCAGCTGCGCCCGCACGCCGGCAACCTCGTCATCGTATACGTCGCCGGCGATCACGACGAAGTCGACCTGCTCGACGATGCACTGGTCGACGGCGTCGTCCCAAGCCGACAGGGAGGCGTCGCGAAGTTCCCGCGCCAACTCCGGATGAACCGCCGACAGCCCACGGAACGGCGTGTCGAGATGCAAGTCGGCGAGATGTGCGAATCGAAGCGCTCGCATCGTTGCGGGCCGCCCCCCTTACCTTGTGAGACATCGGCGCGAGACCGTGAACCACGCTACCACCGCCATCCCGACTCGCCCCATGCAGCGCGCCGGAACGGGACATTCGACCCTTGCGTTGGCCGTCCGGGGGTTGTAGTCCACAGGTACCCGGTGACAACTCTCGCTCGCTCGACCTCCGGTGGCTCGGCGATGCGTGGCCCGACCAGGGAGGTGAACGTCGCGCCGGAAGCTTCTGCCCACGTCGATGTCACGTCCTCGAGACCGGGCAGTTCGGTGCCCGACGGGCCGCCAGCGGCCCCAAAGGAGCGCGTGCCGTGAGACATCAAGCGACCGAGGACCTCGTCAAGCGTTGGCACCAAGACCTGTTCGTGGCAGGGAAGCTCGAAGCGGCCCCCGCGATCGTCACGACCGACTTCGTCGCTCACATCGTCGGTCGCGACTTTCACGGCGTGGCTGGGGCGAAGGAAGCCGCGACGCTCATCCGTACCGCCTTCCCCGACGTGGTGATCGAGCACCTCGACGTCATCGCGTACGAAGACCGGGCCGCGATCCGGTGGATCGCGAACGGGACGCACCGGGGTGACTACGTCGGCGTCCCGCCCACCGGCAAGCACCTCCGTATCGAAGGCGTCGACATGTTCCATGTCGAGAACGGCAAGATCGCCGAGGTCTGGGTGGCGTATGACAACCTCGGCTTGCTGCAGGCGATGGGCGCCATCCCCGTCGCCGAGGCGCAGCGGCCATTGGCGACGGCATGACCCTGCGGCCGCCGGGGACCACGTCGCCCCCGGCGGCGGTTCGTTTCGGTACTCAACACAACGCTTCTTGCGTCACGAAGGGCCGGTACGGCGAGAACGCCGACAGTGTCTCGTGGTCCTCGAGGGTTCCGTCGCCCATCACCATCCGCGCGACGAGTTCGCCAACCCCAGGACCGAGCATGAACCCTTGGCCGCACATCCCGACGGCGTGCATGAACCCCTCGACGTTGCGCGACCATCCGAGCAGCGGCGAGCCGTCCGGGGTCATTGGGTAGAGCCCACGCCAGGTGCGCCGCACGCGCGCGTTCGCGAGGCGCGGCACGACTGCCACCAAACGACGCGTCACCATCGGCAGGAACGCGCTGGTCTCGTCGGTTCCCTCGCCCCACAACGGCGGAGACGGCGTCAAACAGAAGATGACCTGCCCGCTGCGCGCCTGGTATAAGTACGCGTTGGCAGAGCCGGGGCCCGGTCGGACGTCGACCACCATCGGCCCGAGGAACGGCTGCACCGGCTCGGTGATGCCCGCCTCGTGCATGTCGGCTCGTACCGCCACGGTCTCGCCCACGAGGGCGGCAACGCGCGCTGCTCCTGCGCCGGCGGCGTTGACCACATACGGCGCTCGGTACGTGGCCCGGTCGGTGCGAACTCCGCCCACCACACCGTTCGCGACCATCACCTCGGTCACGCGGTCACCGAAGCAGAACGAGGCGCCCGCGCGCCGGGCAGCGCGGTACATGGCGTGCGACGCCAACAGCGTGGAGCAATGCCCATCGCCGGGCGAGAACGTGCCGCCTCGCAGGCCCACCTGCGCGAGGTCGGGTACCCGCGCAAGCATCGCGGGCGCGTCGAGCCAGTCGATGTCGAGGCCGTAGCCGTGCTGAACGTCGAGCAGCCTGCGGAACGCGGTCTCCTCCTGCTCGCGGTAGGCCACGAACGCGTAGCCGCCGGTGGACCACTCGATGTCGTCACCGTGCTCGTCTTGCCAACCGGAGAAGACCTCAAGGCTGCGGCGGCACAAGCGGATCTTGGCGCCGTCGGAGTGGGTGGCGCGCACCCCACCGATGGCAGCCTTGTTGGCGCCCTGACCGGGGCTGGCGCGTTCGTCGAGCACCAGGGTGTCGAGTCCGGCCCGAGCCAACGCCAGCGCCGCTGGGACGCCGATGCTGCCGGCACCGATCACGATGACGTCGTAGCAGCCGCCGCTCACGGCTCCTCGATCCCCGCGAAGGCGCCGATCGGCACCTCCACGAACAGCGGCCTACGCACGCCGGCCGTGACCGCCTCTTCGGGCACGCCCTCCTCGCGGAACAGGCGCGCGATCAGCGGCGCGCACGTCTTCGCGCCGCATGCCCCCATTCCCGCCCGGGCGACCGCCTTGATCTCGTTCACGTCGCGGTACCCCTGGCGGATCAGGGCCCGCAGTTCGCCGGCCGTCACCCGCTCGCAGCGGCACACGATCACGTCGTCCTCGAAACGCTCGACGTAGTGCGCCAGCGGATCGCCGACGTGCGGCTCTTGCACTCGGATCCCCGCCACGCGTTCGGCCACCTCGACGGGCGCCCGCACCTTCACGATGACGGTGCCGTCGTACTTCTTCGCCGCGCGCACGTTGGTCACCTCGAGGTTCCCAAGCACCGTCCCGCTCGCGTCCACCGCCGTGACGACGTCGCCCACCACGATCGTGTCCGCGGAGAACTCGAACGGGATGGTAACGAGCGGTGCTTCCGAGTCCTTGCGGTAGTCGACCAGCGTGATGGCCAGCCCGGGGCAGATGCGCAGGCACCGCTCACAACCGAGGCAGGCGTCCTCCAATCCTTCCCCGAGGTACGTGGGCACGTGCCGGATGTCGTTCGGGTCGATGTGGATCAGCTGTTGCGGGCACACCGACGTGCACGGGTTGCAGGGGATCTCCTGCGAGCAGTGGAACACCGGGTGCACGCCCAGGCGCGCTTCGGACGGCGCGCGCTCGATGACCGCGCCCGGATGCGATCTGAGCAGCTCTGCGGTGCGCGTCCAGTCGGGCGGGACGTCGCCGTCGTACGCGCCGAGTTCTTTCGCGATCTCCAGCCCTCGGATCTTGCCGGAGAACATCGCGGCCGACGCCTCGGCGATCTCCTGCGCGTCGCCGGCAGTGACCACCCGCAACCCGAACGCACGCGCCTTGGCGGTGAACTCGTCGACGGGATCGAGGCCGACCGCGATCAGCACGGCGTCGCACGGGAACGAGCGCTCGCTTCCCGGGATCGGCCGGAAGTCCTCGTCCACCCGCGCGATCGTGACGGACGTGACGCGCTCGTCGCCGTTGGCGCTGAGAATGGTGTGGGAGGTGTAGATCGGCACCCCGAGCCGCGCGAGCTTCTGTTCGTGCACCCGGTAGCCGCCGCAGGCCGGGAGCGCCTCGGCGAGGCCGACCACCTCGATGCCGGCCTGGAGCGCGTGGTAGGCGGTGATCAAGCCGACGTTGCCGCCGCCGATCACGAACAGGCGCTCGGCGGCACGCACCAGGTCGCGGTTGAGCAGCGTCTGGAACGCGCCTGCGCCGAGCACGCCGGGCAGCGTATTGCCGCGGAACGTGAGCGCCTTCTCGCGCGCCCCGGCGGCCACTAGCAGGACTTCGGGCTTCACCAGCACGTACTCGGTCCCGCCGCGGAGCACGCCCACCCAACCGTCGGAGAACACGGCCAGCACGGTGCTCGAACGCCACACCGTGGTGGTGGGGTACCCGGTGGCCTCGCGCTCGAGCCGCTCGGCGATGTCGATGCCGCGGGTTCCCGCGTACACCGCGTTGACGGAACCGAAGAAGCGATGCGTCTGCAGCACCAGCTTGCCGCCGAGGCGCGCCTTGTCATCGACCAGCAGGACCGGCACGGCGTGCTCGCCCAGCTGCTGAGCGGCGCTGAGCCCTGCCGGGCCACCACCGAGGACCAGCACCGGCACCTCGATGCGTTCGGTGTCGCCCATCACCGGGATCGTCTCCACCGCAGGCAGGCTGGGAAGCCCCTCGAGCGGTTCCACGCGCATCCCGTCGACGACGGGCGTCATGCACGCCTTCACGGGCCGACCGTTCGCCAGCACCATGCACTGGGAGCACTGGCCGTTGGCGCAGTAGATGCCTTGGGGGCTGCCGTCCTTGGGGTGGCGCCCGAGGACCGTCTCGCCGTTGGCGATCAACGTCGACGACACCGGCTCGCCGGCGCGCGCCGGCAGCGCCTGCGCACGCCAGTAGATGGTCACCGTGGGCTCCGCGACGGCGGTGCTCGCGGCGGCCAGGATGGGGTGCTGCTCCACGCGTCGAGGCACCGTCACCACTCCTCCGCGGCCACTCACCGCACTGTAGCAGTGCTGATTTTCTCCGTCAGGGACGCACGTCCCAAGTTCAGCTTGACAGTCGCGGAAGACCTTTGCTATCACAGCCCTAGTTCGTCGAATGCGAAACGTCGTTTCGTATTCCGAAACTCGCCAGCACGAATGATCCTAGGCGCCGGCGAGGGCGACTGGCATGGAGGTAGCAGCGTGCTCAAGTCCTTGTCGCGTGGGGTACAAGTGCTGCAGTGCTTCACGCCCGATACCCCGAGCCTCGCGTTGACGGCGATCGCAGCCGAGATCGGGGTGCCGAAAGGCTCGGCGTTCCGGTTGGTGTCGACCCTCGAGCAGCTGGGCTACTTGCGCCAGGACCCAGAGACGAAACGGTACCGACTAGGCGTGAAGGTGCTGACCCTCGGCCAGGCGTGCCTGTCCGGCATGGTCTGGCCCGACGTGGCGCTGCCGCACCTCGAAGAGTTGGCCAAGGCTACGCGCGAGTCGGCCAGCATGGCGATCCTCGACGAGACCGAGATCGTGTACGTTGCGCGCGCATCGATCCGTAGGGTCATGAGCAGCAACCTCTTCGTCGGTTCGCGGCTCCCCGCCTACTGCACCTCGCTCGGTAAGGTGCTCCTGGCTCACCTCGAGCCGGACGAGCTCGCCTCTCTCCTGGCCGTCGTCGTCTTCGAGCCGTACACTCACCTCACGGTGGCCGACGCGGACGACCTGTGCGCCTCGTTGGCGACGATCCGACAGCAGGGTTACGCCATCAGCGACCGCGAGCTCGACCTGACACTACGCTCCATCGCCGCACCCGTACGCGACGCCAGCGGAACGGTGGTCGCCGCGATCAACGTCTCCACCTTCGCATCGCGTGTGCCCGTGAACGAACTCGAAGAGCACATCATCCCGCGACTGCTGGAGACGGCAAACACCATCTCCAACGCGCTCGGGTTCCGCCCCGGTGCGCGCGTCGGCGACGTTCACATGAACCCGAAGCGAGGCAACCCGTGAACCCAGGCTCACTCCATGAAGTCGTCATCGTCAGCGCCGTCCGCACCCCCATCGGGCGCATCCGCGGCGCGCTCACCGACGTCCGCCCTGACGACCTGGCCGCCCTCGCGTTGCGCGAAGCCGTCGCACGCGCGCGGATCGACCCGTCGACCGTCGAGGAGGTCTACCTCGGCTGCGCCAATCAGGCCGGCGAGGACAACCGCAACGTGGCGCGCATGGCGACGCTGTTGGCGGGTCTGCCGGAAGAGGTTCCCGCCGTGACGGTGAACCGCCTCTGCGCCAGCGGGTTGGCGGCCGTGAACTTCGCCGCTCGCGCCATCCTGGCGGGCGAAGGCGAGACGTTCGTGGCCGGCGGCGTCGAGAGCATGACGCGCGCGCCCTACGCGTTGGCGAAGAACCCGGTCGGATTCGGACCGTCTGGGAACCACACCGCCTGGGACACGTCCCTCGGGTGGCGTTTCCCGAACCCTCGGCTCGAGGCGCTGTTCCCGCTCGAGGCGATGGGTGAGACGGCCGAGAACGTGTACGAGAAGAGTGTCGCCGGCGAGGTGACCGGCGGCGTCATCACGCGCGAGGAGCAGGACCGCTTCGCGCTCCAGAGCCACGCGCGCGCGGTCGACGCGCTGAACGCGGGTCGCTTCGAGGACGAGATCGTGCCGGTGGAGATCCCTCGGCGCCGTGGCGACCCGACCGTCGTGCGCTACGACGAGCATCCCCGCTACCGCCTGGAGGAAGGTCGCTTCGTGCTCGACACGGACCTCGACTCGCTGGCGAAGTTGCGTCCGTCGTTCCGACCAGGTGGCACCGTCACCGCCGGCAACGCCAGCGGGCTCAACGACGGCGCCGCCGCGCTCGTGTTGATGCGGCGCGACCGGGCGGAAGCCGCCGGCCTGCGTCCGCTGGCGCGCTGGGTGGCGTCGGGCGCGAGCGGCATCAGCCCCAGGATCATGGGTCTCGGTCCGGTCGAGGCGACCCGCAAGGCGCTCGGGCGCGCTGGCCTGTCCATCGACGACATCGACCTAGCGGAGCTGAACGAGGCGTTCGCGGTGCAGGCGATCGGGGTGATGCGGGAGCTCGGGCTCTCGGAGAAGGTCACCAACGTGAACGGTGGAGCGATCGCGCTGGGCCACCCGCTGGGATGCTCCGGCGCGCGCATCCTGACGACGCTCCTGCACGAGATGCGCATACGGGCCGCCGCGGGCGAGCCGATGCGCTACGGCTTGGCCACGCTCTGCGTCGGCGTGGGGCAAGGCGAGGCGGCGGTGATCGAGCTGCTTCCGGAGGCGTCTTCAGGCGCCGACGCGTCCGAGGGCCACGCGCCACGCGCCGTGACCGAGCCGAGCGCGTCGAGCGAGACGGCATAGGTGCTCGGGTGAAGCGCGTGAAGCTCATCACCGCCGAAGAGGCCGCCGCCCTGGTGAAGGACGGCGACACGCTGTTGGTCGGCGGATTCGGCATGACGGGCAACCCTGTCCACCTCACGCACGCGCTGGCGACGACCGACACGAAGAACCTCACCTACGTCG
>CAZOTV010000092.1:0-11120 GCA_964582795.1 uncultured bacterium | reverse complement strand
CATCGTCGGCAGGAGCATCGACGGTCTGAACGTGACGGTGGAAGGCTCCGCCGGCTCGGCGGAGAACATCCGTCGCATCCAAGGCGGCGACCTCGAGATGGGGATCGCCTTCGCCGGTGACTCCTACCTCGCCTTCAACGGACTCGACGCCTTCTCGGACGGCGAGTACGACAAGCTCCGGGCGATCGGGTTCCTCTACAGCGCCATCTCCCAACTCGTCACCCTCGAGGAGACCGGCATCACGACCCTCGCGGACCTCGAAGGCAAGACGCTCGCGGTCGGCGGAGCGGGCTCGGGCACGCACCTGTCGCTCGAGCGGATGCTCACCTCGGTAGGGATCTGGGACTCCATCACGCCGGTGTTCGTGGCCGGCCAGAACGCGTCGGATCAACTGAAGAACCGTCAGGTCGATGCCTACCACGCGCTCTTCGGCGTGCCGAACGCCAGCGTGGTCGACACGGCCAGCACCGCGAACGTGGTGCTCATCTCCTCGTACCCCGAGGCGGAAGCGGCGGGATTCTTCCAGGACCATCCGTACTACAGCGAGTACGTGATCCCTGCCGGCTCCTACGCTGGCGTCGACGAGGACGTACGCACGTTCCGTGACGCCGGTCTGTGGGTGGTGTCGGCGGACGTCGACGAGGAACTCGTCTACCAGATGACCAAGGCCATCTACGACGACGAGGGCCTGGCGAACATGCTGCAGGTCACCGCCGTGGCCGGCGAGATGGGCGTCGAGAACGCGCTCGTCGGCATCGCCGTGCCGCTGCACCCCGGTGCCGCCCGGTACTGGCAGGAGCGCGGCGTCACCATCCCGGAGGTCGCGCAGCCCCGCTAGGCGGGAAGACGCAGAAGCCCCTCGAGCATGGCGGGTAGCCGGCGGCACGGATCGCCGGCTGCCCGTCGTCGCAAGTGCCATGCGCACGGGAGCACCACATGTCCGATCGTGACCGCGACGCGGCGACGCCGCCGCACGACGAGTTGGAGATCCTGCCGCAGGCCGACGACGCCGCGCCGCCGCCAGGACCGCTCCATACCAGCGACCTCGAGGCTCTCGAGGCGGCCATCTCCGGCACCAAGCCGCTCGAGGGGATCTGGGAGCGCATCGTCAACGTGCTGGCCGCCGGGATGTCGTTCTTCTACCTCTACACTGCGCTCTTCGGCGCGAGGCGGCTCGAGACGTACCTGGGCGTCTACGTCGGCCTGACGTTCGTCCTCATCTTCCTGGTCTACCCCCTCGTGCGGGGCACGTTGAAGAAGCGGCCCTCGGTGGCGGACGTCGCGTTCGCGGTGCTATCGGTCGTCACGGTGGCGTACTGGGTGATGAACTACCAGGCGATCACCTACCGCGCGGGCGCCGCCACCCAGACCGATCACATCATGGGGATCCTGACCATCGTCATCGGTCTGGAGGTGGGGCGGCGAGCGCTTGGCTGGACGATGGCCATCGTCGGCATGGTCTTGATGGCGTACGCCTACTTCGGCCCTTACATGCCCGACATCGTCGCGCACCGCGGTTACAGCATCGCGCGCATCAGCGAGGCCGTGTACCTCGACGAGCGCGGGCTGTGGGGCACCATGTCGCAGGTCCTGGTCAACTTCGTCATCCTGTTCATCTTCTTCGGGGCCTTCCTCAATCGCTCGGGCGTCGGTCAGTTCTTCATCGACCTCGCTACCGGCATCGCGGGCAAGGCCACCGGTGGCCCGGCGAAGGTCTCCGTGCTCGCGTCGGCCCTGATGGGCTCCATCTCCGGTTCGGCCATCGCGAACACGGTGTCCACCGGCGCGCTCACCATCCCGCTCATGAAGAAGACCGGCTTCAAGGGCCACACGGCCGGCGCGGTCGAAGCGTCCGCTTCGATCAGCGGCATGTTCCTGCCCCCGGTGATGGGGGCGGGCGCGTTCGTGATGGTCGAGCTGACCGGCATCCCGTACACCCACATCATGCTCGCCTCGATCGTGCCTGCGCTGATCTACGTGCTCTCGATCTGGATGAACGTCCACTTCGAAGCCAAGCGCCTTGGCCTCAAGGGCCTGCCGGCCGCCGACATCCCGCGGTTGCGCGACACGCTTCGCAACGGTTGGTTCCTGGCGATCCCGCTGCTTCTCGTCATCGGGCTGCTCATGTTGGGGCGCTCCCCCGGGTACGCCGCCTTCTGGGGCACCGTCGCGTCGATCCCGGTGTCGTGGTTCAGCCGCGAGCACCGCATGGGGCCGCGGCAGATCTGGGAAGCGCTCGTCGAGGGCGGCCGCAACACCCTCGTGATCGGCGCCACCGTGGGCGTCATCGGCATCGTGCTGGGCGTCGTCAACCTCACCGGCCTGGCGCAGAAGTTCACCACCATCTTCCTCACGCTCTCGGGCGGCTCGCTGTTGCTTGCGATCGTCCTGATCGCCGTCGCCTCGTTGATCCTGGGGATGGGCATGCCCGTCACCGCCGCGTACCTCGTGACGGCCGTGCTGGCCGTGCCGGCCCTCAACGACCTTGGCGTGTCGTTGCTGGCGGCGCACATGATCGTCTACTGGCTCAGTCAGGACTCGAACATCACGCCACCGGTGTGTATCGCGGCCTATGCCGGCGCGGCCATAGCCCAGGCGGACCCCTGGAAGACCGGGTGGAACGCCTTCAAGTACGCCAAGCTGCTCTACGTGATGCCGCTCCTGTTCGCCTACACTCCCATCCTGCTGGAACTCGGTCAGCCCGTCGACACCCACGTCATCACGTCGTGGGTAGCCGCGATCCTCGGCACGATCGCGTTCGGTGGCGTCACCATCGGGTTCCTACGACGCAAGACCACGGCGCCAGAGTGGCTGCTGCTGTCCGGCGCCACCGTCCTCGCCTACATGACGCCCGTATGGAGCGACTTCGCCGGCGTGGCGCTGGTGGGCCTGCTGTGGTGGCTCCAAGGCAAGGTCGAGATCACCTTCCGGCGCGGGATCCGCGTACTGCCGCAGGCCTGAGGCGTGACGCCGGCGGACGCGGGGCGGCGAGGAGGACTCCTCGCCACCCCCGCCATCGCGCTCTACCTGACGGGGCTGGCATCGTTCGTCGGGTTGTACTTGCCGCAACCGATCCTCCCGCGCTTGGCGGCGGACTTCGGGGTCGAGGCGCGCCAGGCGGCGCTGGTGGTCTCGGTGACGGTGCTCGGCATCGCGCTCGCCTCGCCCGTGATCGGCGTGCTGGCCGACCGTTTCGGGCGCAGGCGCGTCCTGGTGACGGGCGCGACCCTGCTCGCGCTGTCGAGTGTCGCGGCCACCATCGCGCCGAGCTTCGAGGCGCTCGTCGCCGCCCGCCTCGCGCTCGGTCTGCTGCTTCCCTCCCTCTTCGCTGCCGGGATGGCTCTGGTGTCGGACCTTCTGCCCGATGCGGTCATGCGCACCGTGGCCGGGATCTACGTCGGCTCCACCATCGTCGGCGGCATCGCCGGCCGCCTGCTCGGAGGAGTGCTCGTCGACGTCGCCAGTTGGCGTCTCGCCTTCGGCGTCAGCGCCGCGCTCTACTTGGCGATCGCCGTGCTGTGGTGGCGAGTGCGGGCACCGGAGCAACGCGAAGTCGGGCGGTCGTTGGCCACGGTGCTGCGCGGCACGCTTGGACACCTGACCGACAGGACGTTGGTCGGTGGGCTGCTCGTGGGGTTCAGCTTGTTCTTCGCGTTCCAGTCGACCTTCTCGTACCTTCCGTTCCGGCTCCAGGCGCCTCCTTACCTGCTCAGCAGCACCGCGGTCGCTCTGACCTACCTGACGTACGTCGCCGGCGTGCTCTCCTCCACCACCGGCGGGATCCTCGCGCGCCGAACGAGTCTCCGCGTCGCACTCGTGACCGGCTTCGTGCTGGCCATGGTTGGGAACCTGCTCGCGCTCACGCCGCTTCTTCCGCTTCTGTTGTTCGGCCTCGTCGTGCTCTGCTTCGGGAACTGGCTGGTGCAAGGCCTCGCCGTGGGCTACGTGGCCACGGCGGCGAAGCAGGACAGGGCGGGCGCCAACGCGCTGTACTTGCTCTGCTACTACCTCGGGGGCAGCCTCGGTGCGTACGTCCCCGGGTACCTCTTCCCGCGCTTCGGCTTCCCAGGGGTCGTCGCTGCGAGTGTGACGGCGCTAACGGCGGGCATCGTCGCCTCCGTCATGCTCGTCGGGGAGCCAAGGCAGGCACGTCAGCCGAAGCGGCCCGAGATGTAGCGCTCGGTCATCTCGTGCTTCGGGTTGGTGAACATCTGGTCGGTAGGGCCCTCTTCGACCAGCGTGCCCAGATGCATGAACGCCGTCCGGTCCGAGACGCGGCCGGCCTGCTGCATGTTGTGCGTGACGATGATGACGGTGTAGCGCTGTTTGAGGTCGTCGATCAGGCGCTCGATGGCGTCGGTCGCGATCGGGTCGAGGGCGCTCGTCGGTTCGTCCATCAACAGCACGAGCGGTTCCGTGGCGAGCGCGCGGGCGATGCATAGGCGCTGCTGCTGGCCGCCGGACAGCCCCAACGCGGATTGGCGCAGCTTGTCCTCGACCTCGCCCCACAGGGCAGCGCCCTCGAGCGCGCGTTGCACCAAGCCGTCCATGTCGCCCCGGAAGCCCGTGAGGCGCGGTCCGAAGGCGACGTTCTCGTAGATCGACTTCGGGAACGGGTTCGGCTTCTGGAAGACCATGCCGACGCGCCTGCGCACCTCCACCGGGTCGACACCGAGGCCGTAGAGCTCGACGCCCTCGTAGCGAACGCGCCCTTCGGTGCGAACTCCCTCCACCAAGTCGTTCATGCGGTTGATGGTGCGCAGCAGCGTACTCTTGCCGCAGCCCGAGGCGCCGATCAGCGCGGTGACCTTGTTCCTCGGCACCGTCAGGCTCACGTTCTTGAGCGCGCGGAAGGCGCCGTACCAGAGCGAGAGGCCTTGGATCTCGACCACGGCCTGCTCGGGGGGAACCGGGTCGGTACGGACGGTGACGTGATCTTCGGGAAGGGCCTGACTCACGGTCGACCTCGCAGGGTACGTGGTCGCCGGCGCATCACCAGCGACGCTCGAATCGGCGGCGCAGCCAGAACGCGGCGCCGTAGAGGACGGCCAGCACCAGCAACAGCACCACGATGCCTGCCGACGCGACGTGACGGAACTCGACGTCGTTCTCCGCCACCCACGAGTAGATCTGGATGGGAAGCACGGTGTACTGCGACAGCGGACCGTCCGGCAGACGCGGCACGAACACCGCGGCGCCCACCAGTAGCAGCGGCGCGGTCTCGCCCACGGCGCGCGCGATCGACAAGATGCCGCCGGTGACGATGCCGGACATGGCGCCGGGCACGACGACCCGGAACGCCACCTGCGACTTCGTCGCCCCCAAGCCGTAGGCTGCCTGGCGCACGGAGTCCGGCACGGCGCGGATCGCCTCACGCGCCGCGATGATCACCACCGGCACCACCAGCAACGACAACGTCAGCGCGGCCGAGAGGACGACCGGCCCCAGCCCGAAGAGGCGCACGAACACGGTCAAACCGAGGATCCCGTAGACGATGCTCGGAACGCCTGCGAGGTTGCGCAGGTTCACCTCGATCAAACGCGTCAGGCGCGTGTCCGGGGCGTACTCCTCGAGATAGACCGCCGCGGCGATGCCGAGCGGCAGCGAGATGAGGATCACCAACGCGATCACCCACAGCGTGCCCACCAACGCCGGCGCCAGGCCGGCCATGACCGGCGTGCGCGAAGCGTTCTTGGCGAAGAAGGCGACGTCGAGCCACGGGTTCAGGTACAGCCGCTGGCCCTCTCCGAGGCCCGCGAGGAGCTCGTCCCGCTTCCCCCACCCTGCCAAGAACCCGACGTCCTCGACGCGCTTGTCCCGGCTGTTGGTCACCACCCAACGAAGCGGTCGACCGTCGACGGACCACATCAACTCGACGCGGTTGCGGGCCGCGAACTTGCGGCGCTCCTCGGGATCGCCGAGCAGCGACTCGACCTCGTCGGGCGCGACCCCCTGCGCCGCCAGCTCGAGGCGCACCACCCGTTCCCAACTCGAGAACCCCCGGAACCCTTCGAAGAGCGCGAAGCTCTGCCCGGAGTTGCGGGGCTCGACGACCTGCCATGAAGCCGTGTCCGTGACGACGTCCAGCAGCAGCGCCGTCAGCACCAGCACGGCCAAAAGCACGGGGATCAGGATGAGGAGCGGGAACGCGCGACCGAGAACGCGACGTCGCGCTTGCACCCCCTTGACCGGCGCGCCCAGCGGCGCCTCGGGACGGACCCCGGCGCCGTTCACTCGTAGCGCTCCCGGTACCGCCGCACGACCGCTTGCGACAGCAGGTTGAGCGCGAGCGTGATCACGAAGAGCGTGGCGCCGACGGCGTAGAGCGCCCGTGACGCCAGCGAACCGGCCGGCTGGTCGCCGGTCGCCGCCTGCACGATGAAGGAGGTCATGGTCGCGATGGTCTCGCGCGGATCGAGGGTGAGCAGTGGCCGCTGCCCAGCGGCGAGCGTGACGATCATGGTCTCGCCGACCGCCCGCGACATCGCCAGGATGATCGACGCCACGATGCCCGACAGCGCCGCGGGCACCACGATCTTCACCACCACTTCGAGTTTCGTCGCGCCCAAGCCGTAGCCAGCCTCGCGCATGGCGTGCGGGACCGCCTGCATGGCGTCGCTCGAGATGCTCGACACGGTGGGTAGGATCATGAACCCCATCACGAGCCCGGCCGAGAGCGGGTTGAAGAGGTTGAGCCCTGGGATGACCTGCTGAAGCAGCGGCGTCACGAACAGAAGCGCGAAGTACCCCAGAACGACGGTCGGGATGCCGGCCAGCACCTCGAGCACGCCCGTGACACGCCGCCGCACGGCGGGCGCGGCGTACTCGGAAAGGTAGATGGCGCTCGCCAGGCCCATCGGAACGCCGACCACCAACGCGATCGCCGTGACCAGGAACGTGCCGGCAACGAGCGGCGCGATCCCGAAGTGCTGCTCGGCGAACAGCGGCGTCCACCGAGGCGACGTGAGGAACTCCCATAGCGTCACGTCGGGGTGGAGGAAGAACCCGAACGTCTCGCGCGCAAGCACCACGATCACCGCGACGGTGACGGCGACCGTGAACACGGCAGCCGACATCAACACGACGGCGATCCAGCGTTCGCGCCGGCGTTCGCCCGGACGCAACCGCAGGTCGCTGCTTCGGATGTCGCGCGCGCTCGCTTCGATCATGACGTGTACGGAACCTCTCTCGAGCCGCTCGCTAGGATCGGCCCTCGCTCGCACCGGTCCCCGGGCGCGAGCACCCGGGGACCAGGATACTTCAGTCTGCGAACCGTTCGCCGCCGGGAGACGGCGCCGAGGGCCATCCCACGAAGGCCCCAGCCCCCACGCCTACTCGGCGCCTCGAACGGCGTCGAGAACGGAGTCACCGGGCTCGAAGTCGCCGAACGCGGTACCGGTTACGCGGTTCTCGAAGCGCTCCAAGACGGCGTCGTAGACGTCCTGCCCGTAGGTGGCGTAGCCCGTGTCGGCGATGAACTCGCGGGTCTCGTCGGACAGGTAGTACCGGACGAACTCCTCGATGACGGGCTT
This sequence comes from uncultured bacterium, assembly GCA_964582795.1. Taxonomy (GTDB): domain Bacteria; phylum Deinococcota; class Deinococci; order Deinococcales; family Trueperaceae; genus CAZACZ01. The sequence continues at coordinate 3,588 of CAZOTV010000092.1, read as the reverse complement.
CTCGGCCAACGCCGCGGCGCTGACGTAGATGAACAGAGGACGCGACAACGGGGTGTAGGTGTTCGTCTCGATCGCTTCGGCGCTGGGGGCGACGCAACCGTTGCCGCCGTCGATCTCCAGCGCCTTGAGGCGGTCCTGGTCGGACACGTAGTAGGCGTAGCCGAAGAAGCCCATGGCGTTGACGTCGTTCTCGACGCCTTGCACGAGTACGTTGTCATCTTCGCTCGGGAAGAAGTCGGTGCGGATGGCGCCCGACTCGCCGTTGACGGCCTCGGTGAAGTAGTCGAAGGTGCCCGAGTCGGTGCCGGGACCGAAGAGCGTGATGGGAGTATCCGGCCACTCCGGGCGGACCTGGTTCCAGCGGCTCACGGTGGAGCCGGGCGCCCAGATGCGGTTCAGTTCCTCGATGGTGACGCACTGCGCCCAGTCGTTCTCGGGGTGCACGACGACGGTCAGGGCGTCAGCAGCGACCGGCAACTCGATCAGCTCGATGCCGCCGGCGGCGCACGCGTCGAGTTCACTCTGCTTCACGATGCGGCTGGCGTTGGCGATGTCGATCTCGCCTGCGCACATCTTCGAGAAGCCGCCACCGGTGCCGGAGAACGCCACCGAGACCTCGGCGTCTGGCATCTCGATGGAGAACTCCTCCGCCATCGCCAGCGAGATGGGGTACACGGTCGAGGATCCGTCGATGCGGATGGACCCCTGAGCCGCGGCGGCGCCGATGAAGCCCGCGACGATCAGGGTGACGAGCAGGTGGTTCTTGCGCATGGGTGACCTCCGAGAGAAGGCTACGGCCGCACTGTCATGTCTTCGTCATGGCGTAGCCGAGCGGTCGCGTGCGAGGTTCTGGGCTCGTCGCACGCACCACGGAAGGCGATAATGAAGGCCAACGGCACGTTCCGACGGGAGGAACCGCATGTCCGACCAGAGCCCAGGGGGCGCGGTGCGCGCAGCGCGCGGCGGTACTCGCAGCGCGAAGGGCTGGATCCAGGAAGCCGCCAAGCGGATGCTCATGAACAACCTCGACCCGGACGTGGCCGAGGCGCCTGACGAACTGATCGTCTACGGCGGTCGCGGGAAGGCGGCGCGCAACTGGGAGGCGTTTCACCGTATCGTCGCGACGCTCGATCGCCTCGAGAACGACGAGACGTTGCTGGTCCAGTCCGGCAAGCCCGTGGGCGTGTTCCGCACGCAGCCGCTGGCGCCAAGGGTGATCATCGCCAACAGCAACCTGGTTCCGAACTGGGCGACCTGGGAGGAGTTCGATCGCCTCGACGCGGCCGGGCTCATGATGTACGGCCAGATGACCGCCGGGTCGTGGATCTACATCGGCACCCAAGGGATCCTCCAAGGCACGTTCGAGACGTTCGCCGCGGCGGCGCGACGGCACTTCGGCGGCGACCTACGAGGAACGCTCACCGTCACGGCCGGCCTTGGTGGCATGGGCGGCGCGCAGCCGCTGGCCGTGACGCTGAACGGCGGCGCGGCGTTGATCGTCGAGGTGAACCCGGAGCGCATCCGCCGCAGGCTCGAGACGCGCTACCTCGACGCCTCGGCCACCGACCTGGACGACGCTCTGGACCGCCTGGACGTCGCGCGCCGTGCCCGCAGGCCGTTGTCGGTCGGCCTGCTCGGCAACGCAGCGGAGGTGCTGCCCGAGCTGGTCAGGCGCGGGGTTCGGGTCGATCTGGTGACCGATCAGACCAGCGCTCACGACCCCATGTACGGCTACGTGCCACCTGCCGCACCCGACGAGGATCCGGCCGAGGCGCGCACTGCCGATCCGGCCGGCTACCGCGCGCGGGTGCTGGCGGCGATGGCGCGTCACTGCCAAGCGATCGTCGACCTGCAGCGGGCCGGCGCCGTCGCGTTCGACTACGGCAACAACCTGCGCGCGTTCGCGCGCGAGGGCGGGTTCGAAGGCGCGTTCGCGTACCCCGGCTTCGTGCCCGCGTTCATCCGCGACCAGTTCTGCGAGGGACGCGGGCCGTTCCGATGGGTCGCGCTGTCGGGCGATCCCGAGGACATCCGGAAGACCGACCAGGCCCTGCTGGAACTCTTCCCGGACGACACCGGCCTGCGCCGCTGGCTGACCGAAGGAGTGTCCAAGTTCGCCTTCCAAGGGTTGCCCGCGCGCATCTGCTGGCTCGGGTACGGAGAGCGCGACCTCGCGGGTCTTCGCTTCAACGCCATGGTCCGCTCCGGAGACCTGAAGGCCCCGATCGTCATCGGGCGCGATCACCTGGATGCCGGCTCGGTCGCGAGCCCGTATCGCGAGACCGAGAGCATGCGCGACGGATCGGACGCCGTAGCGGACTGGGCGCTCCTCAACTTCGCGCTCAACGCCGTCAGCGGCGCCGGGTGGGTCAGCTTCCACCACGGCGGCGGCGTCGGCATGGGCTACAGCCTCCACGCCGGCCAGGTCACGGTGGCCGACGGCAGCGTGGAAGCCGACGAGCGCCTCGCGCGGGTGCTGCGCAACGACCCGGGTACGGGCGTGATGCGGCATGCCGACGCCGGGTACGAGCGCGCCATCGCCGTGGCGCACGAGCGCGGGATGGACCTGCCCAGCCTCCCGCCCCGACCGGACTGTGGCCGATGAGCACGCCCACGCACGCCGCGGCCCACGCCGTCCATCCGTCCAGCTACTACGCCGATGACCAACGCGTGGTGCGCGGCATCTCCGAGGCCTTCACCCCCCACCGGCGCCTGCAGGACGCCGCCTTGGTAGTGGACCACGGCTCCTTCGCCTGGGTCGGCGCCGCCGCGGACCTTCCCGAGCAGTACGCCCTCTGGCCCAGCGTGGACCTGGGTGGGCGTGGCGTCATCCCGGGCTTGGTCGACGCCCACACGCACCTGGTCTGGGCCGGGAGCCGCGTCCAGGAGTACGTGCGACGCTCGCACGGGGCGTCGTACGAGGAGATCCTCGCCGCCGGAGGCGGCATCCACGCGACGGTGCGAGACACCCGCGCGATGAGCGAACACGGCCTGACGGTGCTCGCGCGAAGGCGTGCCGGCCGGTTCCTTCGCGGCGGCGTGACCGCGCTCGAGATCAAGTCCGGCTACGGCCTCACGACGGAAGAGGAGCTGAAGATGCTGCGCGTGGCGCGGCGCCTGGCCGAAGACGGTCCCCAGCGCGTGACCACCACCCTGCTCGCCCACGTGCCCGATCCGGAGTCGGGCCGCGCCGAGCATGTGGAGCGCTTCGCAGCGGAGACGATCCCGGAGGCCGCTCGGACCGGCCTGGCGGACGCCGTCGACGTCTTCTGCGACCGGGGCGCGTTCACGCTCGCGGAGACTCGGAAGATCCTCGAGGCGGCCCTCGAGCACGGGCTGAAGGTCAAGGCGCACGCCGAGCAACTGCATCCCACCGGCGCGGCGCGGCTGGTGGCGGAGCTCGGCGGCTTGTCGGCCGACCATCTGGAGCGCTCCAGCGAGGAAGACTGGCGCGCCCTCGCCGCCTCGGGCACTGTGGCCACGTTGCTGCCGGTGCCGGCGCTGCTTCTGAAGGCGGGCCTGCCGAGCGCCGAGGCGCTTCGCCGGTCGGGTGTCAAGGTCGCCATCGCGAGCGACCACAACCCCGGC
>CAZOTV010000091.1:0-11161 GCA_964582795.1 uncultured bacterium | reverse complement strand
CGATCCGGCGGCTCTGAAGGTGCGTGAGGGCCAGCGCAAGCGCGTCCGCGACGTGGTTGCTGGCAGGGGTGCTCGGCAAGGCGAGCAGCGCCCTGACCATGTACGCGATCTGGGCCTTGTCGGCCTTGCCGGTGCCGACCAACGCCTGTTTGACCTGCATCGGACCGTACTCGAAGACCGGCACCCCGGCTTCGGCGGCGGTGAGCAGCACCACGCCCACGGCTTGACCGACGCGGAACGCCACGTCGCGCTGCCGGTGGAAGTACTGCCCCTCGATGGCGACGGCGTGCGGCCGGTGCGTGTTCAAGAAGCCTTGGAACGCAGCGCGAACCTTCAGGAGCCGTTCGGGTTGCGAGGCGCGAGGACTGGTCGTGATGAGCTCGCTGCCCAGCAGCCGCGCTGCGAGGCGGACCTCCTCGACCGCTCCCAGACCGAGGTTCGCCAGGCCAGGGTCGACTCCGACGACGCGCAGGGGCGCGTCCGGCGCGGCGGCCGCACCGGACGGCGCCGCACCGGACGAAGCTGCGCCCTGCCTTCGCGCCCCCATGCCGAGTTCAGTACTCCGCCAGGTAACGGTCCAGTTCCCAGGCGTGCACCGCGATGCGGTACTCGTCGTACTCCTGCGTCTTGGCTTCCAGGAAGCTGCGCGTGACGTGCTCGCCTAGCGCGTCCATGACGACCTTGTTGCGTTTGAAGTTCCCGACCGCCTCGCGCAGCGTGGCCGGGAGGTCTTTCACCTTGTGCTTGCGGCGGTCGCGAACGCTCATCTGGTAGATGTTGCGGTTGATGGGCGGGGGCGGAACGAGCTTGCGCTTCAGGCCGTCCATGCCCGCAGCTGCCATCGCCGCCAACGCCAGGTACGGGTTGCTCGAAGGGTCGGGCATGCGCACCTCCGCCCGCGTGCTGTTGCCGCGTCGGGCGGGGATGCGGATCATGGCGCTACGGTTCGACACCGACCAAGCGATGTTCGTGGGCGCCTCGTAGCCGGGGGTCAAGCGCTTGTAGCTGTTCACGGTCGGGTTGGTGATGGCCACGAACCCCGGGGAGTGCTCGAGCAGGCCCGCGATCCACTGTTGCGCGGACTTCGAGAGCTGGTACTGCGCCTTCGGGTCGAAGAACGCGTTCTGACCGTCCTTGAAGATGCTCAGGTGCGTGTGCATGCCCGACCCGGCGATGCCACCCACCGGCTTCGGCATGAAGGTGGCGTGCAAGCCGTGGTTCAGCGCGATGCGCTTGACGACGGTGCGGAAGGTCTGGATCGCATCGGCCGTGGCGAGCGCCTCGGCGTACTTGAAGTCGATCTCGTGCTGCCCGGGTCCGACCTCGTGGTGGGCCGCCTCGATCTCGAAACCGAGGTCCACCAGCGCGTTGACCATGTCGCGCCTGGCGTCCTCACCGCGATCGACCGGCGCCAAGTCGAAGTAGCCTGCGCCGTCGTTGGTGATGGTGGTGGGGGCGTCGTCGGCGGTGCGCTGGAAGAGGTAGAACTCCGGTTCGACGCCGACGTAGAGGTCGTCGTACCCCATGCCGCGCAGCTTCTCGAGCTGGCGCTTCAGCACCCAGCGCGGGTCGCCTTGGAAGGGGCTGCCGTCTGGCATCGCCACGTCGCAGATGAGTCGCGCCACCTGGCCCCGGGCGCTGCCCTCGATGATGGGCGGGACTTGCAGGAAGGTGTCGTAGTCCGGGCGGAGGAGCATGTCGGACTCCTCGATGCGGGTGAACCCCTGGACCGAGGAGCCGTCGAACATGATCTCGCCGTCGAGCGCCTTGTCGAACTGCGACGTCGGCACCTCGACGTTCTTGTTGCGACCGTGGATGTCCGTGAACTGCAGGCGAAGGAACTTCGTCTCGGACTGCTTCAGTTGCTTGGCGATCTCTGCTCGGGTGATACCCACGTTGCCTCCTCGGTGGTCGTGGTTCATGTCGGGTCTTCGGCCCGGTCGTGGGAGGGACGTGGTGAAGCCCCGGCGGTCCATCCCGAGCGGCGCGTCGTCGATCCGAGCCGCGTGTCGCGGCACGTCGCCGAACCTACCACGGCGCCGCCCCATCGATTGCGAACCGTACAAGGTGAAGCTGCCGGGTGAACCCGGCAGCCTGCACGGTGTGTCGCTTGTGGTCGGACGCCGGTACTCAGCTGTCGTAGTAGAGGTGGAACTCGTAGGGGTGCGGGCGCAGCCGTAGCGGTTCGACCTCGTTCTCGCGCTTGTAGTCGATCCAGGTGCGGATGAGGTCGTCGGTGAAGACGTCGCCACGCGTGAGGAAGGCGTGGTCTTCCTCCAGGGCCTTGAGCGCCTCGTCGAGCGACGCCGGCGTGGAGGGGATGTGCGCCAGCTCGTCGGGTCGCATCTCGTAGATGTTGCGGTCGAGGGGCGCGCCCGGATCGATCTCGTTCTCGATGCCGTCGAGCATGGCCATCACGATCGCGGGGAAGAGCAGGTAGCCGTTCGCGCTGGGATCGGGGCAGCGGAACTCGAGCCGCTTCGCTTTCGGGTTGGGCGAGTACATCGGGATGCGGATGGCGGCCGAGCGGTTGCGCTTCGACAACGCCAAGTTCACCGGCGCCTCGTACCCGGGCACGAGGCGGTGGTACGAGTTCGCCGTGGGAGCGGCGAACGCGAGGACGGCGGACGCATGTTTGAGGAGCCCACCGGCGGCATGTAGCGCAAGCGGGGAGAGGCCGGCGTAGCCGTCGCCCGGGAACAGAGGCTCGCCGTTCTTCCAGAACGAGACGTGCGTATGCATCCCGGAGCCGTTGTCTTGGAAGATGGGTTTCGGCATGAACGTCACGGTTTTGCCATACTTCTTCGCAACGTTCTTGATGATGTACTTGTACCACATCATCTGATCGGCCATGGACAGGAGATCGGCGAACCGCATGTCGATCTCACTCTGGCCAGCGGTTCCCACCTCGTGGTGGTGCGCCTCGACCTTGATCCCCAAGCGCGTCATCTCCTGCACCATCTCGCCGCGAAGGTCGTGGTAGGTGTCCGTCGGCGAGACGGGGAAGTAGCCGCCCTTGTAGCTCGGCTTGTACCCCAGGTTCGGCTCCTCGAAGCGAGCCGTGTTCCAGGCGCCCTCGACCGAGTCGATCTCGTAGTACCCCTTGTACTGGTTCTGCTCGTAGCGCACCTCGTCGAAGATGAAGAACTCCGGTTCAGGACCGATGTAGACCGTGTCCGCCACGCCAACGGCCTTGACATGGTCGACAAGCTTGCGCGCGACGTGGCGCGGGTCGCGGGTGTAGTCCTCCAGGGTCTCCGGGTCTTTGATGTTGGCCAGCACGCTGATGGTCGGCTCACGGAAGAACGGGTCGAGCGCTGCGGTGGCGGGGTCCGGAACGGCGAGCATGTCCGAAGCGTCGATCGCCTGCCAGCCGCGGATCGACGAGCCGTCGAATCCGACCCCGTCGGTGAAGGTGTCCTCGTCCCAGCTGTCGATGGGGTACGTGCAGTGCTGCCAGGTGCCGAGCAAGTCGGTGAACTTCAGGTCGACCATGGTGGCGCCGTGGCTGCGCGCGAACTCGAAGAACTCGTGTGGGGTCATCGTTCCTCCATCGGGCGGAATCGACGCGACACGGTGCACGTGAGGGCGTCGGATGCGGCTGAGCGTAAGACGAGAACTGGTCAAGTGTCAAGCGTGGACTTAGCAACAGGCAACATTGGCGGTGACAAGTCGTACCTTCGAGACGAGCTGCTTCACGAGGACGGACCGCGCGCCGCTTCGCCTGCTCGCGGTCCTTGCCGGTCCCGCCTAGGGCGGTGAAGCCGAGGCCCACCGGAGCCGAGGGGCCTGGGTCGTGGGGTTCGTACACGTTTCACTGCGCGTTGACAACGCGAAGAATGCCACATACGATGCACCCAACCGCCGCCAAAGGAAACGCCCCATTCCTGAAGGAGGAACCCTGTGTTGAGGAAGACCCTCGTTTGGATGCTCGTATCTGCCGTCATCGGCATCGCTGCGGCGCAAGCGCCGTCCGTCACCAAGGTCGGGACGCTGATGTCGTACACCGGCGCCCTGGCCGAGTTCGGCCCCGCCATCAACAACGGCGCCGAACTCGCTGCTGAACAGCTCAACGCCGCCGCCACGGCGGTCTTCGGCGGGCCGATCATCGAGCTCGTCAGCGAGGACACCGGCACCAACCCGGCACAGGCAGTGGACCGCGCCCGCAAGCTCGTCAACACCGACGGCGTGGTCGCCATCGTCGGCGCGCTCGCCAGCAGCAGCACGGTGGCCGCGGCCGAGTCCGTCGCCATCCCCAGCGAGGTCATCATGATCTCGCCGGCTAGCACCTCACCGCTGGTGGCGATGTTGCCCGACTCGAACGACTTCATCTACCGCACCGTCTCGTCCGACGCGCTGCAAGGCGTCGTCGGCGCCCAGCTCGCGCGCGGTGAGATCATCCCCGACGTGAGCTACGACACCGCGGCGATCCTGTACGTGAACAACCCCTACGGTCAGGGCCTGGCCGAGGCGTTCGCCGCTGCCTTCGAAGCGCGTGGGGGCCGCGTCGTCGCCAAGGTGGCGCACCCCGAAGAGCCGCAGCCGACCTACGCTGCGCTGCTCGAGCAGGCGCTCGCGAGCGACCCCGACGTGCTCATCGCTGCCAGCTACCCTGGCAACGCGACCGTCTACCTGCAGGAAGCGCGTGACCTCTACGGCTACACGAGCTGGCAGTTCGTCGACGGCACCAAGTCGGTCGACATCATCGACGCGCTCGGCGCCGACACGGTCGAGGGCATGTACGGCACCGCGCCAGGTGCCGACCCGAGCTGGGAAGGCTATGTCCGCTTCTCCGACGCCTACGAAGGCGCCTACGGCGAGCGTCCGCCGCTTCCGTACATCGACACCGCCTACGACGGCATGGCCGTCATCGGCCTGGCCATCGCCAAGGCGATCATCGACGGCGTCGAGGTGAACAGCGCCAACGTGCGTGACCGCTTGCGCCAAGTGGCCAACCCCGATGGTGAGGTCGTCGGCGTCGGCGACTTCGAGGAAGCGATTCGCCTGCTGCAGCTCGGCACCGACATCAACTACACCGGTGCCGCCGGTACCGTCGACTTCGACGACCTCGGTGACGTGGTGACGCCGGTCGAGATCTGGCAGTTCGCGGGCGGGACGATCGAGTCCGTCGAGGTGCGTACCGCCGACGAGATCCCGGCCCAGTAAGGCGACACGACGTCGGATGACGGCGCGCCAGGCGCGCCGGAACACGACACGAGCGAGGCGGGTACCGCGATGGTACCCGCCTCGTTTCGTTGGCGCCCGTTCGCGAGTGGCGGCGGCTCTTGCGACGTCGGGCCGCGGCACCCGCGGCCCGGGGCTGGGCACCAGGCCGCGGCGCCCTCGATTCGGGGCTGGGCACCTGGGCCGGGGCGTGCCCGAGCGCTACTCGCGTTCGAGCGAGACGACCTTGTCTTCCGGGAGCACGCCGCGCGGCCGATACAACACCACGAACAGCATCAGGAACGAGATCAACAGGAAGCGCACGTAGGGGCCCCGCGACGGCAAGTCGGGGGAGATCGCCGCCAGGGTGGGCCGGAGCGCGTCGACAAGGAAGCTGGTGCCCGACCAGATGGCCCACACCAGGAACGCCCCCAAGATGGCCCCGCGGTTGTTGCCGCTGCCGCCCAGCATGAGCATCACCCAGATCAGGAAGGTGCCGTACAGGGGGTCGAAGTGGCTGTAGTCGATCGACACGACGTAGTGCGCATAGAGCGCGCCACCGATCCCCATGATCACGGCGCCGACCACGAAGGCTTGCATCCGGAAGGCGGCGACGTCCTTCCCGTTCATCGCGGCCGATGCCTCCTCCTCCCGCACGGCCCGCAGGACACGGCCCCAAGGCGAGCGGATGGCGCGCTCGAGCACGCGGAAGGTCACGAACAGCACCAGCGCCACGATGGCCACGTACACGAACGGGTAGTCGCGAGGCGTGAGCGGCGCGAAGAACCCGTTCACGAACCCCGGCAGGTACGAGCAGCCGGCCTCGGACGCGAGACACGAGAGCGGCTGGGGGATGCCCCGGAGCGGCTGGGGCCCGTTGGCGAGCCAGCGCTCGTTCTGGAACACCAGGCGAACGAGTTCGGCGATGCCGATGGTGGCGATCGCAAGGTAGTCGTCCCGCAGGCGAAGCGTGGGTTTTCCGATGAGGAACGCCAGCAAGCCGGAGGCAAGACCCGCAGCCGCCAACCCGACCACGAACGGTAGGCCGAGACCGAACGCCTGCTGCGTGAAGGTGGCTGCCATCCCGGTGGGCTTGACGGTGGTGACGAGCGCTGCCGTGAACGCGCCGAGCGAGAAGAACGCGGCGATCCCGATGTTGAAGAGGCCGGTGTAGCCCCACTGGACGTTGAGGCCGAGCGTGAGGACGGCGTAGATGCTGCCCATCAACACGAAGGTGGTGACGTAGGACAGCACGCCGGTGGGGACGAAGAGGTTGAGCAGCAACGCGATGCCGAAGCCGACCACGACCGAGACGACGTGCTTCGCCGACGAGGAGGGGATCTTGATCACGCTGGCGAGCAGCAGCCAGAGCGGTACGGCGAGCAGTGCGCTCTTCGCCACGATCAACGGAGTCATGCCCTCACCCTCCCCGCTTCCCGAACAGACCCTCTGGGCGAACCAGCAGCACCAGGATCATCACGAGGAACGCCATGCCGTGGCCGTACGCGGGGTTCACGAAGGCCGTGCTCATCTGCCACACGATCCCGATGATGAAGGCTCCACCGAGGGCGCCGTACGGGTTGCCGATGGTGCCGAGGATGACGGACGCGAACAGCGGCAACAGCAGCCACCAGCCCATCTCGGGCCGCAGCTGCGCGTCGAGGCCGTACAGCATCCCGCCGGCCGCTGCCAGCGCCCCGCCGATCAGCCACGTCCAGAACACCACCCGGTCGGTGTCGATGCCGCTCACGCGCGCCAGGTCGGGGTTGTCCGCCGTGGCGCGCATCGCCTTGCCGATCTTGCTGCGTTCGAGCAGCAGGTAGACCGCTACGATCAGCACCACCGACAAAGCGAGGATGAAGATCTGGTCGGGTCGCACGCGCACCCCGGCGAACAGCTCGATCGCCGGCCGCGCCCGGCCACTGTAGTAGAAGGAGAAGTCCGCTCCCCACACGATGTAGATGATGCTGCGGATCCCGAACGCGATACCGAGCGCGGCCATGGCGTGCATGATCGGCGCGCTGCGCCGTTGGCGCAGGCGGCGGAACGTCACCCGGTCCAGTCCGAACGCCACCAGACCCACCAGCGGCATCGCCACCAGCAGGCCCACCAAGAACTCGTATCCGAAGGAGAACGGCCCGATCGGTGCTCCGGTCGGCAGCAGCACGACGGCGATCAGTCCGAGGTACGCGCCCAGCGTCATGAAGTCGCCGTGGGCGAAGTTCGCCATCTTGAGCACGCCGAAGACGAGGGTCACGCCCACGGCGCCGAGCGACAGCATGCCGCCAAGCAACACGCCCCGCACCAGGAGCGAGAGCAGCCGGTCCGGTGGCAGGCCTTTCGCCACGGCCGCGACCACGAAGACGGCCGCCAACGCGATCAGCGCCACGATCATGGCGGTCCTGCTGCCGAGGATGGCGCGCACGCGCTCGCCCGGGCGCAATCGCACGACCCTCGCGCCTTCGCCTTCGTACTCCACCGATGCCGCACCCATCTCGTCCATCGTCTCGTTCACCTCGTCACGCTCCATCGCCGGCCGTCACCCGCCCAGGTAGAGGCGCGCGACCTCGGGGTCGGCAAGAAGCTCGCGGCCCGGTCCTTCCACCTGGTTCTGGCCGGTGGCGAGGACGTAGCCTCGGTGGGCCAGCTCCAACGACTTGCGGGCGTTCTGCTCGACCATCAGGATGGCGACGCCGGAGCGGTTGATGTCGGCCACCTTCTCGAAGATCATGTCGACCAACAACGGCGCGAGGCCGGCCGAGGGCTCGTCGAGCATCAACAGCTTCGGGTCGAGCATCAGGGCCCTGCCCATCGCCACCATCTGACGTTCGCCGCCCGACATCTTGCCCGCGCGTTGGCGTCTGCGCTCGGCGAGGCGCGGGAAGAGCTCGAAGACCCGTTCCTTGCGCTCGGTCACGGGGCCGTCGAGGATGAACGCTCCCATCTCCAGGTTCTCCTCGACCGTGAGGGTGGGGAAGACGTTCTCCACTTGGGGCACGTAACAGAGGCCGCGGCGCACGATGCGCTCGGGCGGCATGCCGGAGATGTCGTTCCCGTCGAACCGGACCGCGCCTTCCCAGGGTTTGAGCAGCCCGAAGACGAGCTTCATCACGGTGGACTTGCCTGCGCCGTTCGGGCCGACGATCGAGACGATCTCGCCTTCCTCGACGCGCAGCGAGACCCCCTTCAACACCTGCATCTCGCCGTACCCGGCGACCGCGTCCTCAATCGCCAAGAGCGGCATGTTGTCCTCCTAGGTACGCTTCGAGCACACGAGGGTCGGTACGCACCATGTCGGGCGGTCCCTCGACCAGCTTGCTTCCCTGGTTCATCACCACCACCGGATTGCACAACCCCATCACCAGCGGCATGTCGTGCTCGATCAGCAGGAACGTGATGCCGCGCTCCGCGTTGAGCTGGACGATCTTCTCGCGGATCTTGCCCATCAGCGTCGGGTTCACGCCAGCGCCCGGCTCGTCGAGGAGCACGATCTTGGGGTTCGCCATCAAGGTGCGCGCCAGTTCCAGCAACTTCTTCTGACCACCGGACATTGCGCCCGCCGTCTCGTTCTCGAGGTGCGATAGCGACACGAAGTCGAGCACCTCGCGCGCCTTCTCGCGCAACGCCCGCTCCTGGCGGCGCACCGCAGCAGGGCGCAGGATCGGGTTCCAGAACCGCTCGCCCACCTGGCCGGTGGGAACCAGCATCAGGTTCTCGAGCACGGTCATGCTCCTGTGCTCGCGCGGGATCTGGAAGGTGCGGCACAGCCCCTTGCGGAAGATCTCGTGCGGCGGGAGACCGGTGATGTCCTCGCCACGAAGGTACACGCGGCCCGCGTCCGGGCGGTGGAAGCCCGACACCAGGCCGAAGAGCGTCGTCTTGCCCGCTCCGTTGGGGCCGATCAACCCCGTGATGGTGCCCTCGCCTACGTCGAAACTACAGTGGTTGACGGCGCGTAGGCCGCCGAAGTCCTTGACGAGGCCTCGGATCCGCAACAGCGGCTCGGCCGCAAGGGCTTCCTTCGGTCGCCGTAAGGGAGCGGCGGCGGTATCGGTCGTTCGTTCCGGCACGTCCTCGGACCTCGCAGGTGCGCTGGCTGCGCGTGATTCCCGGGCATCCTATCACCTGCTCTCGGAACGCCGCCGCGCCCTGGCGGGCTCTCCTACTCAGGCGTCCGGGCCAAGGTCGGCCGCGGCCGACGCCTGCTCTGCCCAGGCGACCATGTCCTCGACGCTGCACGCTTTCACGCGCGGCCTCCCGCTCGCCTCGCCGGCAGCGAGCTCGGCGCGGTCCAGGGCCAACCACGAGCCGAGCTCGAACGGCCGCGCGCCGCGAGCCGCGAGGAGGGCGTCGACGGCACCGGGGTCCGCGTCCGCCGGCTCGATGGACGGCAACTCGTCGGCCAGGAGGGATGCGACGGTCTCCATCGCGTCTGCCTTGTTGGTGCCGATGACGCCGCTGGGGCCGCGCTTGATCCAGCCCGCCACGTAGACGCCCGGCACCTGCGTGCCGCCCGCAGCGTCGAGAACGCGGCCTTCTGCGTTGGGGATGACGCCGCGGCGCTCGTCGAACGGCACTCCGGGCAGGGCCGTGCCGCGGTAGCCCACGGACCGGAGCACGAGTTGGGCTTCGATCTTCTCGGTCTGACCGGTGCCCACCGAGGCGAGGTAGCCGTCACGGTCCTCGAGGCGGTTCCGCTCGAGCACCACCCGCTCCACGCGGTCCTCTCCTTCGAGCGCGATCGGCGAGAGCAGGAACCGGATCCGCAGCTTGCGTGGCTTGCCCGTCGGCGCCTGATGGGAGAAGTCGTGCAGCACTTCGAGGTTCTTCTGCGCGGTGACGTCGCCTTCGATGGCCTTGAGGCTCGCTTCCGGCGTCACCATCTCATCCTCGCGGACGAAGATGTCGGCGTTCTCCAGCTCCCCGAGTTCGCGCAGCTCCTTGGTCGTGAACTTCGCTTCGGCAGGGCCTCGGCGCGCCACCATCACGATCTCCTCGATCTTCGAGTGCCGCAGGCGCTCCAGCGCGTGGTCGGCCATGTCGGTCGTGGCGAGCTCGTCCACCGACTTCGCCAAGACGCGCGCGACGTCGATGGCGACGTTCCCGGCCCCTACCACCACGGCCGTGCGCGCATCCAACGGCACGTCGAGGTCGGCGAAGTCGGGGTGCCCGTTGTACCAGGCGACGAACTCCGTGGCGGACAGGCTGCCCTGTAGATCCTCGCCCGGGATACCGAGACGCCGGTCGGTGGGAGAGCCCACCGCGATCACCACGGCGTGGTAGTGCTTGCGGACGTCCTCGATGGTGAGGTCACGACCGAACTCGACGTTGCCGAGGAAGCGGATGCGAGGATCGGACAGCGTGCGGTCGTACAGGCGCGTGACGGACTTGATCTTCTGGTGATCGGGCGCCACGCCGTACCGCACCAGGCCGTAGGGCGTCGGCAGGCGATCGTACAGATCGATGGAAACGTCTTCACGGCCCTTCAAGAGGGCCTCGGCTGCGTACATGCCGGCCGGACCGGCGCCGATCACGGCGATTCGCAGGGGCTTCGGGGTCGTGGTCATGAAGAACTTCTACCACTTCCCGCGCGAGCGTCCCAACGGGCGTTCGTCCCACACGGCGCGACGGCCCGAGCGCAGCGTGCGTGGCGCCATCCCGGCTACTGGCGCAGGGTCCGGTGAACGGGTAAGCTCCGAAGCCATGAGCCGAGGCTCCGATCCCGGGATGAGGCCCCGCATCCGCGTCCAGAAGTTCGGCGGCACCAGCGTCGGCGACTTCGAGCGGATCCGCAAGGTCGCCGCGCGCATCGAACACGTCGTCGAGCAGGGCGACAAGGTCGTCGTGACGGTGTCGGCCATGGGTGACACCACGGACCGGCTGCTGAACATGGGCCGGCAGCTGAGTTCGCGGCCGTCCCGACGCGAGATGGACGTGTTGCTGGCCACCGGGGAACAGCAGGCGATCGCGTTGCTCGCGCTCGCGCTCCAGGCGCAGG
>CAZOTV010000090.1:0-11328 GCA_964582795.1 uncultured bacterium | reverse complement strand
TGCCGGTGGGTTCGTTGCCGGTGGCTGCGGCGCCGGCGGGTGCGACACCGAACCGCTGGGGATGGCCCGCGGCGTGGCTGGCCATCGTCTTGGCTGCGTTCGCCTTCGTGCTCTCGATGGTCGGTGCCGTCAGGGGCGGTGACCTGCGCTCGCTGCTCTCACATCAAGCGCTGACGCCGTTCATCACCGCCGGGTTCGCCGTCATCGGCGGCCTGGTCGCAACGCGCCGGCCTGGGAACCCAATCGGCGCCCTCAGCCTCGCGACCGCGGTGTCGTACGCGGTGTCGGCGCTCTCGGGCGCCGTGCTGATGAGTGACGTCGGTGGCGATGCGGTTCGGGTGCTCGCAGACTGGTTCGGGCTCTGGATCTGGGTGCCGGGAGTGTTCTTGCCGACCATGTTCGTGTTCCTGCTGTTCCCGGAAGGGCGTCTTCCGTGTCCGAGTTGGCGCCCCTGGGCGGGCTTCGGCGCGCTCGGCGTCGCGCTCGTGAGCGTGAGCCTGGCGTTGCACCCTGGACCGCTGGAGACCTGGGGCACGCACGCCAACCCGTTCGGAGTCACCAGCCTGGCTCGGCTGTTCGACGGGACGCTCGCCGTGGGTGGGCTCTGCCTGGCAGTGGGCGGCGCGAGCGCGATCGCCGCGCTGATCGCGCGGCTCCGCGGCGCCCATGGGGTGCGTCGGCGCCAGATGCAGTGGTTGGCGTATGCGGCCGTTCTGCTCGTGGTCGGCTTCGCGGTCGGCGCCGCACTCTGGTTCGTATTGCCCGTGGGCACCGCGTTGGCGACCGAGCTCAGCATCAGCATCACCAACCTCGCCGTCCTCGGCATCGCGGTCGCGGCCGGCGTGGCCATCCTGCAGCACCGGCTCTACGACATCGATCTCATCATCAACCGGACGCTCGTCTACGGCGCGCTCACGGTGACGGTCGCCGTGCTGTACGTCGTCGCCGTCGGCGCGCTCGGATCGTTGTTCCGAAGCGAGGAGAACCTGGTGGTCGGCTTCTTCGCCACCGGCGTGGTGGCGATGGCGTTCCAGCCGCTACGTGCCCGACTGCAGCGGGGCGTGAACCGGCTCCTGTACGGGCAACGCGACGATCCCGGCAGCGTTCTCGGAGCGCTTGGTGAGCGACTCGAGGGGGCGACGGACCTCGAGGCGGTCCTGCCCACGCTCGTGGAGACGATCGCTCGCGCGCTGAAACTGCCGTACGTGGCGTTGGCGTTGATGGAACGCGACGGCATACGACTCGGCGGTGAGTTCGGTCGGCCCACGTCCGCGACCGTCGACCTACCCATCGACTACCAGGGCGAACGGATCGGCGAGTTGCGGGTCGCGCCGCGCGACCGACGAGATTCGCTGGACCCGGCGGACCTGTCGTTGCTCGATACCGTTGCGAAGCAGGCGGGCGTCACCCTGCGCAGCGTGCAGCTCACGCGCGATTTGCGTCGCTCGCATCAGCGCCTCGTCGCGTCACGTGAGGAGGAGCGCAGACGGCTGAGGCGCGACCTGCATGACGGCCTTGGTCCGGCGTTGGCAAGCATGACGTTGCAACTCGACACCGCGCGCAACGTGCTGGAGCGTGACCCCGCCTCCGCGGCGCCCATCCTGCTGCAAGTGCGGGAGCAAGTGCAGGCGGCCATCCAGGACCTTCGGCGACTGGTATACGGCTTGCGCCCGCCGGCGCTCGACCAGCTCGGCCTAGCGGCAGCCCTCGAGGAGCAAGTCGGGCGCTACGAGCGCGAGGGGATGCGCATCGACGTACGCATCCAGGAGCCGCTTCCGCCGCTGCCTGCGGCGGTCGAGGTGGCCGCGTACCGCATCGTGCAGGAAGCCCTCACCAACGTGGTGCGGCACGCCGGCGCGAGCATGTGCTCGGTGCGGGTGACGCACGGTGACGCTCTGCGCATCTCCATCGAGGACGATGGCTCCGGTCTACCGACTCCCGTCCGGCCGGGTGTGGGCTTGGATTCGATGCGAGAACGCGCCGGCGAGCTGGGCGGCTCGTTCCGCATCGCGAACCGCCCGGCGGGTGGCACGCGGATCGATGTGACGTTGCCGACCGAGGAGCCGGCGTGAGTGACGCCAGGGCGAGCACGCGGGTGCTGATCGCGGACGATCACGCGCTCTTCCGTGCCGGCGTACGGGCCCTTCTGTCATCGTCGACCGGCGCCGCCGAGGTCGTAGGCGAAGCCCAGACGGGCGCGGAAGCGGTCGCGCTGGCGCTCGAGTGCGCGCCCGACGTGGTGTTGATGGACATCCAGATGCCGGACATGAACGGCATCGAAGCGACGCGCAGGATCCTCGCGAACGACCCGAGCATCGGCGTGATCATCGTCAGCATGTTCGAGGACGACGACTCGGTCTTCGCCGCCATGCGCGCCGGCGCGCGCGGCTATGTGCTGAAGGGGGCCGGCCAGGACGAGTTCCTGCGCGCCATCACGGCAGTGGCGAACGGCGAGGCGCTGTACAACCCGAAGATCGCCGATCGTATCCTGACGTTCTTCGCTACTTCGCGCCGCGACTTGCCGCTGAACGTGTTCCCCGACCTCACCGAGCGTGAGCGCGAGGTGCTCGACCTGATCGCGCAGGGGCACCCCAACGCGGTCATCGCGCGGCGCCTCTCCATCACCGACAAGACGGTGCGCAACCACGTGACGAACATCTTCAGCAAGCTTCAGGTGACCGACCGCGTGCAGGCGGTCATGCGCGCGCGGGAGGCGGGGTTCGGGCAGGGGGAAGGGTGAGTCCGCCTGGACGTCTGGCGAGCGTCGGCATCATCTGCGCTCGTGCCGCCAGAGTCGCATGGCCGTTCGTGCCTGCTTCGAGGGGTTGCCGTAACGGGACGTTCCGCCCTAGCGCTCAGGGACGTCTTGTCCTAGAGCCGAGGGGCTCGTATCGACCCTAATCGATGTAAAGAGTGACAGCTTCCTGACGGCGTCACGCGGAGGGAGAACGAGAGGACCGGGCGAAGGGGAGGTTCGCAAGGCTCTTCGCGCTTGGGCTTCGGTCCGGCAAGGAGTTGCGCATGAAGCGTCGACGACGCCGGGCCACGAGGGGAAGGAGGTCCGCATCGTGAGACGCTTCGGAAGGCTGGCAGCGCTTCTCGTACCCTTGATCCTGTTCGCCACCTCGTGCTCGACCTACCCGGGCGAGACGCTGGTGATCGAACCGACGCCGTGGGACGCCCACGTCACCGTGGTGCGAGCGACCGATGGCGTGCTCCTACACGACGGCTTCGGCGCCGTGACGCTCACGGGCCTGGCGACGGGCGAGTACGTCGTAGCCATCGGTGACGGCGACGACCGCACCGTGGGCATCGTGTCGTTGCCGGCAGAGGGGTACGCCGACCTCGCGACGTTGAAGGCAAGATCGCTGCCCAAGGCGGTCGGCACGGTCGAGATCGTGTTCCCGGGCCAGGGCGGCTCGGGCGATACCATGGGCCGCTTGGCGTTCGCCGAGATCGAGTGGTTCGACGCCGGCGTCATCGGCGACCGAGGACTGTTCCGCTACCTCGTGACCGAGTTGGACGGCACGGTGCACCGTGAGATCGTCGCCACGGTGACGGGCCACGCCAAGACCGGCGTCGCGGTCGCCTACCTCGACGGGGAAGCGTGGTTCGTCGGGGAGGTCGTATCGGACGTGCGCGCAGGCGGCGGGCACGAAGGCGGCGGTGGCTGCGGTGGCGAGGAGGGGCACGACGAGGGCGGTTGCGGTGGCGAGGAGGGGCACGACGAGGGCGGCTGTTCAGGTGGTCACGGTGACGAAGGCGCCGATCACCCGTCGGGCTCCGGTTCGCGCGTCGGTCAGTTCGTGGCCGTGAAGGTCCTCGACGGCGGAACTCCCGCGACCAACGGCGACGCCATCGCGTGGAAGTGGTTCACCGCGGAGTCCGCGCCCGACATCGTCGATGCAGACGCGTGGCCCGGACTGTGCACCAAGACGATCATCGGCGGGAACCTGGTGGTGCGCCGCTGACGATCGACGCAGCGCGAGGGACGGAAAGGTCACGCGCACCCGCACGTGCCGCAGAGCTCGCGGGCGGGCGCGCCGCTTCTCGATCGGCCGCCTGCGACGCGCCCGACCACGCCAGGCGCCGGGAAGGCAAGGCGAAGCCGATCCTGGGGCTACGTGATCATGGCGTCGTGAACGTCCGCCCGTCGGTGACCACGATGGCGCCGACCTGAGCTCCCGGACCGCCGTTGTTGACCGCCAGGAACGCTTCGTAGTACTCGTCGATCCACTGCGCGGCGGCGTCGTCGATCGTGGCAACGCCTGGCGTCACGAACCCTGCCCAGGTGTATCCGGCCGCGGCCGGAAGCGCGGCCCCGAACGGTGCCAGATCCGGGATCCGTGCGCTGCTGCTCATGGTGGTGACCGCGATCGTCGTGTGCGGGAAGGCTTGGGCGAGGAACGTCACGGCGCCGTCGGGTTCGCCTGTCAGGGAGAGGGTGTCTCCCGTCCCGATGCCTGTGGCGCCGTCCGTCGGGCTCGCGGGTGCAGGGGGCGCGGCCAACGTGAACGTCGTTGCGCTTCCGGCTGCAAGATCGAACCTCCAGGCGTTGCTCGACGCCGAACCCGAGACGGGCCGTGCGGAGGCGAAGATCCCGTACGTCGCGTCGGGGAACACGGGAACGGGCACGCTGAAGCTCGCGCTCGGTGGTGACAGGACGTCGACGACCGGGATGCTGAACGTGTCGCTCGCCTCGACCACGACGCCGTAGTAGTCGGGACCGAACCCCGACGGCGGGTTCATGGTCGCCGACAGCGTCGCGGTGCTCGGCGCGGCCGGCGCTCCGACGTGGATCATTGCGGGAACGCCGTCCGTGATCGATCCTGTCGCGGTCGCGTACCCGGGGTAGGCGACGGGGAAGCCGTCGGCGTCTTGCTCGATCAACAGAGCGTGTACGCGCACATCAACGGTGCCGCCATCGGCCCAACTGGCGAAGACGGAGTACGCAGTTTCCGCGGGCAACAGCCTCTGACACCCGATCACGACGACCGTGATGCCCTCGACGCACACGATCGCGCGATGGTTCGCCGGCACGGCGCCCGGCAAGTTGCCTTCGACCGTCGTCTCCGGGTACGTCGCGTTGTTGAGCACCGCGTATGACAGCACGTCAGGATTGGCGGCCGTCATCCCGACGAACGCGTGGACGCCGGGGCTGGGGGCCGCGACATAGGTCACCAGGTCGTACGGCACCGCGACGCCCGAGATGCTGAACGTGCCCGTTGCGTCCGTGGTCGTGGTGGTTCCTTGGATCTCGACCTGCGCGCCGGCGAAGCCGTTGCCAAGGAGATCCAGGAGCCGGCCCTCGACCGTCAGGCTCGCCACCGTCACTACGACGTCGGACGACTTGGCGGTGCCGTCGGCGACGGCGTTGACGGTCACCGTCGCAGCGCCGTCCGTGGCGGCCGGCGTCACGACGATGGTGAGGGTCGTGGACGTCTCTCCGGCGGCGAGCGCGTCGTCGGCGAACGAGGCGGTGACGCCGGCGGGCACCCCGCTCAGGCTGAGGTTCACCGTGCCGACGCTCCCGCTGCGGGCGACCGTGACGTCGAGTGTGATGGATTCGCCCCTCACTACGGTAGCGGCGTTGCTGCTCAGCGTCAGCTGGATTCCCGGCGCCTGGCCACAGGCGACGAGGAACGCGAGAGTGGCGATCGTTAGGGCGGTGCCGATTCGCTGGTGCATGGGTCCCTTCCTTCGTTCGGGCACGGACGGCTCAGGTGCGATGCTGGTCGGATGGTGTCGTCCGACACGGTAGGCACGGTGACCGAGGCGAAGTGTGAGGCTCCTCACATGCGTCGTGCCGATGGCGAGCCCCTGCGGACGCGTGCGTCGGGGCGGCCGACGACGCGTGGTCATGTCGCTTGGGACCGATGATGCGTGCTCGATTCACATGGGGCCGATGATGCGGGCCACCAGGCCGTCGAGCGATGACGCACGCGCCCGCGCCTCGGCGGTCTGGATGGTTCCCTCGTCTAGGGACCGCCGGACCCGGACGGCGGCGTCGGCGGCTTGCTCGCGGACCACCGACGTGGTCGCGTCGTGCTCGCGTACCGCGGCGTACAACGTGAGCGCCCCCTCTTCACGGCCCCGCGCCGACCGCACGTCGGCCAGCACCTTCAGACACTCGAGCACGCGTGATGTCTCGCCGCCGCGCCACGCCACCTCGACGGCTTCCTTCGCGCACCGTTCCGCGCGGTCGTGCCTGCCTCGCCGCAGCGCGACGACCGCGATCCTCGTGAGCGCCGCGGCCTCGCTCTGCGTGTCGCCAGTGGCGCGCGCCACGCGTAGCGCGTGCTCGTCGTGCTCCGTGGCCGCCGCGTAGTCGCCGGTAGCCGCGTGGAGCATGCCGAGGTTGGCGGTGAGCGAGAGGGCATCGCGCTGGTTGTCGGTCCTGAGCGCGAGCGCGAGGCCCGCCTCCCAGCACCCACGAGCCCGATCGACCGTGCCGTTCTCGTAGTACAGGAGTCCGAGGTTGTTCAGGAGGCGGGCTTCGCGCAGGACGTCGCCGGCTTCGCGGAACGCCGCGAGAGCGTCCCGAAGACGCTCGATCGCGGCCGATCGGTCGCCGGCGAGTTGCAGAGCGAGGCCGAGGTTCCCGAAGGCGACGCCGTGCTCGCTCGCTTCGTCGTCCGGTCCGAGCAACGCCAGAGCCTCTTCGAAGTGTCGACGGGCCGTGCCGTACTCGCCGAGGTGCAAGGCGGTGACGCCGAGGACCTGCAGCGCGCTGCGCTGCGCCGGGCGCTCCCCGGTCGCGCGGAAGTGGGTCAGGGCCGCGCTTGCCGCTTCGAGCGCCATATCGTACTTCCCTACACACCGCAAGAGGCGCGCCTTCGCCACGGCGAGCCTGGCCCGGGCGGAAGCGTGCGCTCCACTTCGGCCCGTAAGCCGCGCCTCGACGGCGCGGAAGAACTCCACGCCCTCGCGGTACCGCGAGCGGACCTCGAAAGCCTGCGTCATCGTCGCCACCGCATCGGCGTACGCGTTGGGCTCGTCGCCAGGGTCGAGCTCGGCGAACGCGGCCCGCAGGTTCTCGCGTTCGGCCTCGATGGCGTCCAGCGCTTCTCCGGCTCCGTCGCCGGTCAGGCGGCCTCGCAGGTCACGAAGCAGCCCGAGGTAGTACGACGCATGACGATCCGCCGCCTCCCGCGCATCTTCGGGGCGCGCCGTGAGCTTGCGTCGGGTGAACTGGTAGATAAGGGGGTGACGGTCGTACCGGCCGTCGTCTTGCATCCGGATCAACGACTTGTCGACCAGCGAGGCGAGCGTCGCCACGGTGGCATCAGTCACGGCCGCGGCAGCCTCGCGGCGGAAGCCGCCTCGGAACACGGCAAGGCGCCGCAACGCGCGTCGTTCGTGGTCGGTGAGCAAAGACCACGACCGTTCCATGGCCGCCATGACACTGCGGTGTCGCTCGGGCACGTCGCGTTCCGGCGAGACGAGGACGTCGATGTCTCGTTCGATGGCGTCGGCGATCTCCCGCACGGTCATGACGCGGACCAAAGACGCGGCGATCTCGAGCCCGAGGGGCAGGCCCTCGACCAAGCGGCAGACCCGCGCGACCGCCGGCGCCTCGGCGTCCGTGAGCCGGTAGTCCGGCCTGGCGCGGCGCGCTCGACGAACGAAGAGGTCGACGGCGTCCGAGGTGCGGACGCTCTCCGGATCGGGCCGGTCATGGTCGGGGAACGGCAGCCCGGCCAACGGGATGACGCGCTCGTTCGCCAGGTTCAACCGCTCGCGCGTGGTGACGAGCAGCTGCACCGCGGGACATCGAGCCACGATCTCACCCAGCGTCGTCGCACCGTCGACGAGGTGCTCGACACTGTCGCACACGAGCAGCGTTCTGCCCGTGCCGACCGCTTCCGCCAGGGTTCTCGACGCGTCGAGTACGCCGTCGGATGACACGCCGAGCGCCTCGAGGACAGCCGGCAGGATGTCGCGGACGGAGCGGAGGTGGGCGAGCGGTACGAAGGCGACCGCACCCTCGTACGCCGTTCCGAGCGCCTCGTCGCGCGCGACTTCGAGCGCCAGGCGGGTCTTGCCCACGCCCGGGGGGCCCACGAGCGAGACGATGCGCACTCCGGGTTCTGCGAGAAGCGCTGCGACAGCGACGCGCTCGGTCGCGCGACCGACGAGGCTCGTGCGCGGCCTGGGCAGGCGCGTGCGTGCCGCTGCCGCTTCGGTGGCCGTGGCCGCCGTGAGGCGACGCCGCGCCTCGTCACCGTCTCGCGCCAGGTCGATCCCGATGTCGCGCGCCTCGCTGCGAACGAGCGCTGCTGCCGGGCTCGAACCGGCGAGCAGGAGCGTGTGTAGCCGCGCGATGTCCTCTGGCTCCACCGCCATCGTGACCAGCGCGGTCGCTGGTCGCGCCGCACGCGAGGCTTCGTCGAACCTTCCTGCTCTGGCCAACCGTTCGGCTTCGTCGAGACGAACGCGGTGTACATGCAGGGCGATGAACTCTCGGGTGCCATGAACCCAGTCCTCGAGTTCGGCGCCGAGTCGCGGAAGCCGTACGCCTTCCAAGAACGCGCCTGGTCTGGGTTCCAGCGCCGCGGTTCGCGCGCCGCTGCGAAGACCATCGAGCAACGCGACCGCGTCGCACGGAACGGTGGTCCAGACGCGCTCGCTGTCGGCCATGACCGCCCCAGGCGCGCCGCGGCGGAGCTGACTCAGGGCCACCGTCAGGCTCTTGGCGCCATCCTTCGCCCCGGGCCAGAAGAGCTGGGCCAGATGACGCCTTCCTTGCGCTCCTTCCACCGCGAGGTAGGCGAGCAGAAGCAGCGGCTTGGGGCGGGTGAAGGGCGCGCCTTCGAGCGCGAGACCTCCAAGGGTCCGAAGCCGCATCGTGGCCCGATGATAGCGGGCCGGCCCAGGCTGCCGGCGTTGTCCGACTCCGGATCGGCCCCGGCGGTTCCGTCGGGGGCGTCGGGTGCTCGCGTTAGGGGCGCGTTAGCGCACCGC
Source organism: uncultured bacterium (assembly GCA_964582795.1). GTDB lineage: Bacteria > Deinococcota > Deinococci > Deinococcales > Trueperaceae > CAZACZ01. The sequence goes on along the minus strand of CAZOTV010000090.1, from coordinate 2,364 downwards.
TGGCACCCTAGAGCGTGAGCCACGAGGTGATCGCCCGTGGCCGTACGAGCTCGCCCGAGCTCCAAGGCGGCGAGCACCAGGACCTAGAGGAGGAAGGACATGACGACGGTCTCGAAGCGCGTCAACGGCATCGACGTGGAGCAACTCAAGCAGACGATCGGCGCGGTCGAGGATAGGCCGGACCTGGCGCGCTTCACCTTCCGGGCGAGGAGCGCTTGGACGGGAGGAACGCGTTCGCGAACGACGGTGCAGGGCTTCTACGGCGCGGGCCAGGAGGACGACTCGCGCGCCAGGCCGCTCGAGCTGCAGGGGGACGAACCCCCTGTTCTGCTCGGGACCAACGCTGCGCCCAACGCCGTCGAGGCGGTCCTTCACGCCCTCGCTTCGTGCCTCTCGGTGGGGTTCGTGATCAACGCCGCCGCGCGGGGCATCGACGTCGAAGCACTCGATTTCGACCTCGAGGGGGAACTCGACCTGCACTCGTTCCTAGGGCTGAGTCATGAGAAACGTCCTGGGTACAGCGGAATCGACGTGCGATATCGCGTGAAGTCCGGCGCTCCGCGCGAGCAGATCGAGGAGTTGTGCTCCTACGTGCAGCGCACCTCTCCGGTGATGGACATCCTCACCAACGCCGTTCCGGTCCGCGTCCGACTCGAAGGCTGAACGGGCCGGACTCATCCTGGCGGCGTCCCGCTCCGCCCGACGAGTCGGACGGAACGGGACGCCGCCGTCCGGCAAGGCCGCTGTCGGATGGTCGCGGGCCGCGCTCGCTCTCGGCACGCATTCGCCCGCGGCCCGCGGCAGGCGCTCGCTCTCGGCAGGCGCTCGCCCGCGTGCGGCCTGGGACAGATGGCCCACGCGAGAAGCGTGGTCCACTGATACCTTCATAGCATCGGCACCCCTTACGGGGCGCCGTCGTACACGTGGTTCGCCGATCGAGGAGGTCGTCCGCTACCAGTCGCAGGTTCCGCGCAGGTGGGCAGACACGGGTGAGCGCGTTCCGGAACGCCGGCGCGCAGCACCGCGATCAGGAGGGCCGCATGACCCGACGGCAGAAGAACGGCAAGGTCGACGAGGCGGAGGGCGCGCCAGACGTCTCGGCACGCGAGCACTACGAGCGACTCGCAGCCGAGGCCGACGCGCACCTCGACTGGCTGGAGAGCCAACGACCCCTCAAGGACATCACGCTGGAAGGACTGCTTCGGCGTCGCGGTATCTCGCGGCGCGACTTCTTGAAGATGTCGGCGGTCATGACGGCCACCATGGCGCTTCCGCCGATCTTCGACCTGCGGGTCGCGCGCGCGCAAGAGATGGCCACGCGCCTGCCGGTGATCTGGGTCGAGCTTCAGTCCTGCACCGGCAACAGCATGGCGCTCATCCGGAACAGCAACCCCGGCATCGACGAGATCGTCCTCGACCTGTTGAGCCTCGAGTACGCCGAGGTCTTGATGGCGCCTTCCGGCCAAGCGGCCGAGGACGTGCTGGAGGACGCGATCGAGCGCTTCGACGGTCAGTACATCGCGGTGTTCGAGGGTTCGGTGCCGATCGGGAACGACGGGAACTTCCTCACCATCGGCCCAGCGGGCGAGACGGGCGCCGCCAAGGTGGAACACGTTGCGCGCCATGCCGCCGCCGTCATCGCGGCAGGGACCTGCGCCGCGTACGGGGGCATCCCCGCGGCCCGGCCGAACCCGACCACGGCGTTGGGCGTCGGGGACTTCCTGCGAAACCGCAGGATCTCGAAGCCGGTGATCAACCTCCCTGCCTGCCCGGTGTCGAGCACCAACGTCGTCGGCACCATCCTCGAGTACGCCATGTTCGGCCGGCTGCCGTCGCTCGACGCGTACGGACGGCCGCTATGGGCGTACGGCGACCGCATCCACGACAAGTGTGAGCGCCGTGGCCACTTCGATGCCGGCGAGTTCGTCGAAGGCTGGACGGACATCGAGGGGATGAAGAAGGGGCTGTGCCTGTTCAAGGTCGGCTGCAAGGGCCCGATGACGCACAACAACTGCGGCGTCGTGCGCTACAACGACGGCGCCTCGTGGCCGATCATGTCGGGTCACGGCTGCATCGGCTGCAGCGAGCCGAACTTCTGGGACGCCCTCACCCCGTTCGAGGTGCCGTTGGCCGGCCGTGTGTACAACATCCCGTTCGGTACCGACGTCACCGCCGACCGCATCGGCCAGATCGCCCTTGGGGTCGCGGCAGCGGGTGTAGTCGTGCACGCCGGAGCGACCGCCGTCAAGAGCGCGAGCGAAGAGCGCGCGGCCAAGCGAAAGGGAGCGGAGTGAGCCGTGGCCAAACACGTGATCGATCCCATCACGCGCATCGAAGGACACCTGCGCATCGAGATCGAGGTCG
>CAZOTV010000089.1:0-11352 GCA_964582795.1 uncultured bacterium | reverse complement strand
GCCCGCGGCGGTGCCGAACCCGTTTCGTCGGTCAAGCGTGTGCAGGCCAACGACCTGGATCGCCTCGTCGTCGATCGCTGGTCCTAGGAGGCGTGGACGCCGTTCATTGGCACGAGGCTGCGTGGACGCCGTTCGCTTGCGCTACCCGGCCTCGACGTCGACGACGGGAGACTCCGCCTCGATCACCGCCCGCGCAACGCGGTAGCAGTCCTCGACGTGGCGGTTGCCCACCAGGCGCATCGCTCCGAAGCTGATGGTCGCGGCGGCGGCCTGGCCGAGGACGGGCACCCACTTCACGACCGATTTGGCGGTCACGCGCACGCCGATGCGCTTGAGCAGCGCCGTGATCACCTCGGTCGTTACGACCTTGCCCACGACCTGGCTCCCCACGCTCGTGACGCTCACGAAGACGAGTTCCTTCGTGCGGGTATCGAGTTCCTGGATCTGCTCGGCCGACAGGCCGAACTTGCGGTTGATGGCGGGGATGAGCCTAAGGAAGAGCGAGACGTCCACCCCGATGTCCGCCGCCGGGATCGGCACCGCTGCCGCCACGCCCGAGACGCCGGCGCTTCTGAGCACCATCGCCCTGCACTCCTCGCGGATCGCGTCCAGTTCGGCGAGGCTGCGGGGGAAGGAGGACGTCCCGGGTCGCGTGACCGCCACGTCGCGGGCGTCGGTTCGCGGGCCGGGGCCCGGTCGAAGCGCCAGGCGTTCGGCGACGGTCTTGGTGGCCGTTCGGGCGAGGTCACGCATCGTTGGCGGACATCTTGGCACGGATGTTCACGGTGATGCGTCGCGGCAACAGGTGCGGGTGGAGTCTGCTGGGTGAGGGCAGGGCCGCCGGGCGGTGGCCGTACCGCAAGGCGAAGGCCATCGCGGAGGGCGAAGGCCATCGCGGAGGGCGAAGGCCATCTCGGAATGCGAGAGCCGTTCCCGAAGGCGAAGACAGTTCCCTAGGGCAGCGACCGTTCCCGAAGTCATGGAGCATTCCGGAAGGCAGAGACTGCTCCGGAGGGCGAAGGCGGTTCCGCGGACCTACGAGGATCTTGGTAGACCTACTGGGATCCTAGTAGACCTACTACGATCGCGGTAGACCTACCAAGATCGCAGTAGGACTCCGAGAAGAACGTTCCGTGCCCTAGGCCGGACTCCGGTCTCGGCGCTGGCGTCACGACGGTCTGGCACAGGGGCGTGGGAACTCGACCACGGAGCGCAGCAACCAGATCGCGTGGGCGCCGCACTCCTCCTAACTCCCTCCGCCCACTGCTGGAACACGATCACCTTGTCCGCCTCGAGCGTCCAGGCCGCCAGTTCGTCCATGACAGCCGAAGGTGATCACGAACGCCGCAAGCGCGGCACCCTGGCGGAACGCGGCCAACCGCACGACCCGGTCAGCGAACGCATCAAGCACCCAGCGTGCTATAGCTCTCCCATGACGGACGCCGCTGCCCTCCAGGACCTGTCGTTCACCGTCTCGGGTCGCATCGCCCGGCCGTGCGAGGAGGTGTACGAGCTCGTTGCCGATCCCGCGCACATGTCCAAGTACTTCACCACCGGTGGCGCGCGCGGCCGCCTCGAGCCGGGAAGCGACGTGACCTGGGACTTCCGCGACTTCCCCGGCGCGTTCCCGGTGACGGTGCTGGAGGCTGCGCCGCCATCCCGGATCGTGCTCGAGTGGGGCGGTGGGCACGTCGTGAACCCGGCCGGCACGACCCGCGTCACGTTCACCTTCGAGCCGTTGGACGACAACGCGCGCACGCTCGTGACCATCCGCGAGGAAGCCTGGCAGGCCACGCCCGAGGGCGCCAAAGCGGCGTTCGGCAACTGCGAAGGGTGGACGGGGATGCTGGCAGCGATGAAGGCGTGGGCGGAGCACGGGGTCGTGCTGCGGGAGGGGTATTACCGTTGAGCGAAACAAGCCCGAGCCGCGCAGTGACCGCATGCGGGCGTGCTGACGTGAGCGCGCGCTCCCGCACCCGTCGTTCAGCGACCGCCCCGGGCCTTCAGGACCGCCTCCACCCTGTCGCGCACCCCTAGGCGCGCGTAGATCTCGCTGACCACGTTCTTCACGGTCCCCATCGTCAGGCCGAGCCGCTCGGCGATCTCGCGGTTGGTGTGGCCGTCGGCGATCAGGGCGAGCACCCGGCGCTGCCCGGGCGTCAGCGGCTCGGTGGTTCGCGGATCGTCGCGAGTGGCGGCGGTACCCGCGGCGGCGTCGATCAGCGCGCCGGCTAGGTCCCCGGGGATGCCGCGGCGCCCCTCGACGAGCCAGCGAACGGCGCGCGCGAGGTCGTCCGGGTGGGTGTCTTTCAACAGGAACGCGGTCGCCCCCGCCTCGATGCAGCGCTCGACGACGGCGCGGTCGTCGAACGTGGTCAGCATGAGCACTGGCAGGCTTGGGTGCGCCGAGCGGAGGGCGCGCGTCGCCTCGATGCCGTCCATCCCTGGCATGCGCACGTCGAGTACGGCGACGTCGAATGGCAGGTCGGCCGCCGCGGCCGCCGCAGCCGCCTCGACCGCGGCGCGGCCGTCGCCTACCGCGGTGGTCTCTATGCCGTCTTCGAGGTCGAGGAGAACCTTGATCCCGTCGCGCACCAGCGCCTGGTCCTCGGCCAGCAGGACTCGGATCATCGGCGCCGCACCGCCACCTCGACGCGGAAACCGCTACCCGCGCGAGAGTCGAAGCGGATCGAACCCCCCACCGCCTGGATCCGTGCGACCATCGCGGCCAGTCCCATGCCCGGGCGGGTCACGTCGGTGCCCCGTCCGTCGTCGCCGATGCGCAGGTAGAGCCGCGGTCCGACCGCTTCGAGCTCGACGCCGATGCGCGCGGCCATGCCGTGGCGCACGGCGTTGGTCAGCGCTTCGCGGACGGTGCGCAGCAACGCGTCGGCGACCGCGCGGTCGACGTCGACCAGGTCGGCCGCGCTCGGTAGGAACGCGAGGTCGACGGCGGTGTCGCCCGCCGCCTCGAAGTCGCGGGCCACGTGCTCGATCGCCGTCGGCAACGCGACGTGGACGCCATCGTCGAGGGTGCGGCGCAGCGTCACCCGCACCTGACCGAGCGTCGCGCGAGCGTCCGACTCCACTGCATCGAGCCGGCGAGCGGCCCCGTCCGGGTCGGTCGCGATGACCCGGCGTGCGACCTGGACCTGCATGAGCATGGCCATCAGCGCGTGGCCGAGCGTGTCGTGCACGTCCGCGGCGATGCGCTGGCGCTCGCGCTCCACCGCCCGCTCGCGGCCGGCGTCCGCCAGCGCGGCCAACCGCTCCTGGGCGGCCTCGAGCGCCGCGACCGTGCGTGCGTGTGCCAGCGCTTCGCGGGCTTGCACCGCCGCAGTCGCCCCGATCCAGTGCGCGAGCCCGTAGGCCAGCACCACGGCGAAGGCCGCCTCGGCACCGAGCGCCGAAGCGGCCATACCGCCAGTCACGAGCGCCACGCTCGACGTGAGCGCGATCCGCCACCTGGGCGGGAGCGCGGCCGCGGTGCCGGCGATCACCGCCGCAACCACGACCGCGGTCGGGAGCCCTGGGGCGGTCGCGAAGGCCGCGCTCACCGCCCCGGCCTGGGCGAACGCCACCCAAGGGGTAGCCAGGCGCTGCTCCGGACCGTGCAACCACAGGTCCAGGAGCAGCGCGAGCGACGTCCACCCGACGGCGGCGGGGAGCCCCGGCGTCACGGCGGGCGCCTGGGACCAGGCCATGGCCGCGAACGCGATCGCCGCGTAGCGCACGACGTGCAACGACCAGGCATCACGGAACCTGGGGGTCGCGGCGGGGGCAGGGACCACGGGTGTCCACCTTAGCGCAAGCCTCGGACCCGCGGCCAGCCGTGGTGGCCGGGCCGGTCAGCCGTGGTGGCCGGGCCGGTCAGAGGTCGGCGCGGCGCAGCGCCTGCACGCCCGCCACCATGCCGACGATCCCGACCAGCACGAGCATCGCCAGAGGAACGACCTGCGTCGACCAACCGGCGTAGATCGTCCCGCCCGCCAGCGCCTCGAGCGACCAGTAGGCCGGCGTGAGGCGGGCTAGCTGCTGGAGCGCCGCCGGCGCGCTGTCGATGGGCCAGAACGCGCCGCCGAGCATGACGACGAGGCTCGGCGCGACGTAGCTCCAGACCAGCACCTGCGCCTCGGTGCGCGCGAACCCAGTGATCGCGGCCGCGATGCCCGCCACCGCGAGCAGCGTGCCGGCCACGGTGGCCACGAACGAGGCGCCGCCCCCCGCCAACCAGGGCATCCCCAGCGCCCCGGTCGCGCCGAAGAAGGCGACGGCCTGCACGCCGCCGGCGACGAGCAGCGAGACCACGAAGGCCGCGAGGACCTCGTTGGTGCGCGCACCGGCCACGACCGTGCGCGCCAGCCGCCGCTCGAGGCGCTCGCGCTGGAAGGCCGCGCCGCGGCCGATGAGGACCAGCAGGGACACTACGAGGAACACGGCGAACGCGAGCCGCATGGGGACGGCGTCACCGCCGTCGCTCCCGCCGCGCGGGGTCTGGCGCTCGGACAGCGCTCCCGTGGGCGGCAGACCGGCCGCGACGCGGCCTGCGACGGCACGGGCCCAGCCCACGACCGGGGGTTCGGCGTTGCCCGCCTCGTCGGCGCGGGTGAGGACCTCGATGTCGTGGCCGTCGCTCGGGCCGAAGCCGGCCGGCACCACGATCGCGTGGTGCAGGTCGCCCGCGGCGATCCAGGCGCTGGCCTCCTGGCGGCGCGCCGGCACCACCGTGAACGGCACCGCGGTCAGGGCTTCGCGGTAGGCGTCGGCCGCCGGGCCGCCGGACTCGTCGACCACGACGAGCACCGGGGGGGCGCCGTTGCCCATCGAACCGGCGAGGGCGCTGAGGCCCAGCGCGGCCAACACCGGCATCACCACGAGCAGGAGGAGCGAGAGCGGCTTCACGTACGCCCGCCGCAGGTCGAAGAGCGCGATGACGAGGACGCGTTGGAGGGCCGCCATGTCAGCGCTCCTCACGCGCGGCGCGGGCCGTCGACAGGGTGGCGGACAGGGCGAAGGCCACCGCGGCGGCGACCGCCAGGCGGACGATCGGCCCGCTCAGCTCGGACCACCCCCCGCCCGTGCTCCAGGCGAAATAGCCGTCGAGCAGGGACCTGTTCGGCAGCCACGTGAAGCGCGACGTGAGCGCTTCGGGCAGGACGAACAGCGGGACCATCGAGCCTCCCAGCATCGCCATCGCCATGTTGGCGAAGACGCCGACCGACTCGAACGCCGCCGGCGTCGGCAGCGCGACGAGCACCAGCAGGTTGACGGCGACGAAGGCGACCGAGCCCAGCGCGGTGAGCGCGAGCCAGCCGAGCGGGCCGCCCCAGCCGACATCGAACAGAAGCGTGGTCGCGAGCGCCAGGCCCGCGAGCACGACCGCAACGAAGGCGACGCTCGCGAGCACGCCCCCGAGTGTGCGCGCGCCGCGCCGGACCCCCGCAGCGCGAAGGCGCGCCGCGAGGCCACCGCGCGCCCCGGACGCGTGTACGTTCAGCGCCGAGTGGGCCGCGATCAACGAGAAGAAGACGGCGAAGGCGACGCTGAAGTAGCCATAGGTGTCCGACTTGCGCCATGCCGCGCTCGCGCCCGTGGGCACCTCAGCCGGCGCCACGGCGGCGACGGGTGTGATCGCGGCGGGCACCGGCTCGGCTCCGAGGGCCGCGCCGACGAGCGCCTCGTCCGCGTCGATCACGTCACCGATGACGCCCGCGACCACCTCGATCGAGGCGGTCCCCGGCGCGCCCACGAGCGTGAGCGGCACCTCGGGGAAGCCGTCCGGCACGATCACGGCGACGTCGTGGGTGCGCTCGAGGACGTCGCGCCTGGCCTCGTCGGCGCCGACGACCTGCGTCACCCGCACGAAGGTCTCGGCGCGGCCGAGCGCCGTGGCGACGGCCGACCCCGCCGCCGAGTCGCCGGCAACCAGCGCCACCTCGTACGGCTTCAGCGGCACGAAGGCGCGGTCCCCGAGCGGCGTCGGGCTGGCACCCACCACGAGCACGAGTGCGAGCGGAAGTACCAGGCCGAGCAGCAAGTGCGTGCGGTCGAGCGACATCCGCTGGAGCTGGTTGGCGGCGATGACGGTTGCGGTCCGCAAGCGGTCCATCAGCCCACCACCGGCGACGCGTCGTCGTCACGCAGGCCCCGACCGGTCAGGGCCAGGAACACCGACTCGAGGTTGGGGCTCTCCACTCGCATGCCGTCCAGTGGGACGCGGTGGCGGCCCAGCAGGTCGAGCACCGTCGGCACCTGGGCCGATCCCTCGGGCAGCACGAAGCGCAGCTCGTGGCGGTGGACCTCGACGGGCACCAGCGCGTCGGAACGCAGGGCGGCCACGTCGAGCGCTACGTCGTCGAGCGCGCCCGCCTGGAGCGGCACCCGCACCACGACGCCGTCGCCGGCGAGCGCCCGCACCTCGTCGAGCGGTCCCTGGGCGATCACGCGGCCCCGCGCGAGGATCGCGAGGCGACGGCACAGGTACTCGACCTCCTCCATGTAGTGGCTGGTGTACAGCACCGCCATGCCATCGTCGGCGAGGCGGCGGACCGCGTCGAGGATGTGGCGGCGGCTCTGCGGGTCGAGCCCGACGGTCGGCTCGTCGAGCAGCAGCAGCCGCGGGCGCCCGATCAGACCGATCGCGATGTTCAGGCGACGGTTCATGCCACCGGAGAGCGTCTTCGGCCGCCGGTCGGCGACGTCGGTCAAGTCGACCGCGGCCAGCGCGGCGGCGGTCTCCTCACGGCGCGTCGCCCCGTGCAACCCACGCAGCCGAGCGAAGTACGTCAGGTTCTGCCGCACCGTGAGTTCGGGGTACAGGGCGAGCGCTTGCGGCACGACGCCCATCAGCCGCTGGGCGGAGACGGGATCGCGCTCGACGGCGTGGCCGCCCACCCGCACGCTGCCGGCGTCGGGCCGGACGAGGCCCGACACCATCGACAGCAGGGTGGTCTTGCCAGCGCCGTTGGGCCCCAGCAAGCCGTAGATCTCGCCCGGTCGCACGTCGAAGGAGACGTGGTCGACCGCGGTGACGTCGCCGAAGCGCTTCACCAGGCGGTCGACGCTCAAGATGGGCGGCGCGTCGGCCCCACCGCGGGGCGTCGGTTCGGTGCGATCGGTCATGGGGCGTGTACGTTCAGTCATCGGATCACCTCTCGGAGCAGAGGGTACGGACGGCGGCAACCGCGAGACCAGTGACCGTGGTCATGGGCGCCCGCCGCGCCTCGCTCTCGGCCATCGAGGTGCCCTCAGCCCTTGGCCCGCGCCCGGTGGTACGCCACCAGCGCGTTCGCGTGGCCGTGGCCTAATCCGTGCTCCGCCTTGAGGATCGCGACCTGTTCCATGTGCTTCCGCTCCTGCAGGCCGTCGAGCACCGCGAACCAGTGCGCGACCGGTTTCCCGTAGATCTTCTCGATCGACGGGAAGTACGAAGCGGGTCCCTTGACCTTGGCGTCGGCCGACACACGCACCTCCGGTGAGCGCCTCGTACCACAACCGCGCTCCGCCACTCGCCGATCGCAGACCAACGCGTGGGGTCAGTGTCTGCACCCGGGTTCCTCGCTCTGGAGCCGCCGTGGACGACCCGCTGCGAACCCGACCACCATGGTCCGCTACCTACGGCATCTCGGTCAGCACGTGCGTGATGTCGCCCCACAAGAGGAACGGTCCGCTGATCACCCAACGCCCGCCCTCCTGCCGGAACGTGTCGAAGCGAGTGGACACCGCGCCTGCGGCGTCGAAGAAGAGCAATTGGCCATCGGCGACGGCCCAGCGCGTCTCGTTGACGTTGTTGGCCCCCTCGATCCGCCCGTCGGCCAGGAGCCGCATCGTCGCGACGAGCACGGTACCGTCGCTGCGGCTGAACTGCCGGACCTTGGACGCTAGGACGTCGTCAGATGGGAAGGCTTGCTCGGCGCCGTCCTGGTTGGGCAGAGGGGATTCCGAATCGGGTGCCGGCCGATCCCAGTCGATCGGCGGGAGCGCGGAAGTGGCCTGGACCTCGAGCCGAGCACCCGCGGCCTGCACCGAGAACCGCACCTCCTGGCCCTCCTGGAAGTACACGCCCTGGTTCAGCATCCTGCACTGCGGGACCGCCTGCACCTCGATCGCGTACGCGCGGTCGTCGGCGAGCTCGTGGACGCTGACGAACTCGATCGCCACGCCGTCCACGAAGTTCTCAGCCTTGCTGCCCGCCTGGTAAGCACCGCCCGCCACCGCGCCGGGAAGCAGGTCGTACGGCACGAACCGGTCGTCGGAGCCGACCCCCCGGAACCCGACGGGGATGTTGGGCACGAAGCCGAGGCTCTTGTAGGGAAGGAGCGTGATGACCGTGGTGACGAAGCCCGGCCCGCGCACCGTGAACGACCCGGTCACCGGAGCGCTGCACGCTTCCTGCGTGCCATGGGGGAACCGGACCGCGACGACGTCCTCCGCCAGGGCAGTACTCGCGAAGAGGATGCTCGCCACCAGCAGCGGGACGACGACTCGCGTGGCGCGATGCGTGCGATCCGCCAACGCCCGACGGCGTTCGCGGCCCTGCTCCGGATCGCCTGCCGCGCCCCGTTCAGACCCATCGACTGCGATGAAAGGAACCGACCGCCGAAGCACCGATACCATAGGCCCTCCCTGGAAGAGAGCGCTCGGGTCCGCCTCGCTTCCGGAGGCGTCTCCGCCACTCGAAGGACCACCTTCGGGCCCACACGAGACCCCAGGGGCCCGCGGGTCCGGGAACCACCCCGTCACCCACGCGACGGCCTGCACTTCGATGCTACGCCTGGCCGCGCTCGGGTTCCGCGATGCACGCGACGCCATGGGGCGGCGGCCACGCCGGCTTTGGCGGCATACGCTGTGGTGCTGCGTGGGGGCTACTACCGTCGAGCGAATCTAGGATCCTTCCGCGTCGCTCCGTGCGTCGCTGCGGAAGTCCGTGAGCACGTCCGCCACGGCCAGCTTGCGATGCCCCTTGGGAAGCTCGTCCGCCAGCCCGGAGAACACCAGCGCCACCACCCTCGTGCCGGCGGGGCGCGCCGCATGCCCGAGAAGCGGCCAGAACCCCTCGTGCTCGTCGACCTCCCCCGTCGACCAGTTCGTGGCGACGCCCTTCGACCACAGGTGCAGGCAGAGGTTCTGCACGGCGCAGGCCGTGGCGGCGTAGTCTTCCCATCGCGTCTTGTCATCGGCGCTCTCCGCGCTCGTGCAGGTGACGACCAGCACGCCCGGGGCCGAACCCCATTCGCGCCGCTTGGTAGCCACGCGCTCAAGCTTCGACCCCCCGCGTTCGAGTTGCTCCGCCCACAACCGCGCAAGCGTCACCTTCCGCGCCTCGTCCAGGAGGTAGAACCGCCACGGCTCGGTGCGCTTGTGGTTCGGCGCCCAGCGCGCCGACTCGACGGCGCGCACGACCTCGGTGTGGTCGAGGCTCGGCCCATCCCGGAGGCTCCCCTGCGGTACCGAGCGGCGCGAGCGGATCACGTCCACCACGGGGCCCACCCGGGCACGCGCCTCCGCGTCCATCAGCTGCACGCCCAGGTCGCCCGGGTTGTGCGCCACCTCCCACACGAACCCGTCGGGGTCTTGGAAGTAGCCGGTGTACCCGCCCCAGTCGCGGCGCGCCGCCGGCGTGAGCACGGTCCCGCCTGCCCGGACGGCGTCCGCTAGAACCTCATCGACGTCCGCTTCGCTGGGCACGTTGTGCGCGAGCGTGAACGGCGGCATCCCGCTTCTGGGCCCGATGGCGCCGACTTCGCGCTCGAACTCCGTGGCGTTCCACAGCGAGAGGACGAGCGTGGGAGAGAGGCGGATGAACACGACCTCGCCTGGCACGCGGAGCATCGGTTCCCAACGGAGCCCGTGTAGGTAGAAGGACTCGGATGCCGTGAGGTCGGCGACGGCGAGCGTGATGACGTTGACGCGCGGGTCCATGGGGGATTGTATGTGCAGGGCCGTCGACTCAAGGCATTCGGGTGCGCGGACGCGGTCGGCGGCCGCCGCTAGTACCCGAGGTTCTTGTCGACGACGTTCTTAAGCGGCTCGCCAGCCAGGTACCGCTTCAGGTTGTCGAGGAAGATCGCGAACGCGCGCTCGTGGTACCGGGGCGTGGCGCCGGAGTAGTGGCTCGTGATGATCACGTTGTCCATGCCCCAAAGCGGGGAGTCCGCCGGCAGCGGCTCTTCCTCGAAGACATCGAGGCCAGCACCCGCGATCCACCCCTGCTCGAGCGCATGCACGAGGTCTGCCTCACGCACCGTGCCGCCACGACCGATGTTCACTAGGAAAGCGCTCGTCTTCATCGCGCGCAGTTCCGATGCGCCGATCAGGCCGCGGGTCTCGTGCGTCAGAGGCACCGTCAACACGACGAAGTCGGCTTCCGGGAGAAGCGCACGAAGGTTGGCCAGGCCGTGCATCTCGGAGACGCCGTCGACCCCGATGCTGGGATCCCGGCGCACCCCCACGACGCGCATGTCGAAGGCCGCGGCGACCTTTGCGGTCCGCGCGCCGATCGCGCCCACGCCCACGAGGAGCAGGGTGCTGCCGGCAAGTTCGAGGAGTTCGCTTCCGCGGATCGGGTTCCACCGCGACTCGAGTTGGTCTCGTTGGGCACGGGGGAACCCGCGCGCGAACGCGAGCAGGAAGGCGAGGATGTGCTCGCTGATCGGAACGGCGTGCACCCCGGACGCGTTCGTGAGCACGAAGGGAGCGGCAGCGGCCTCGGGGTACTTCAGAAGCCAATCGGCGCCGGCGCCCCACTGCTGCATCCAGCGCAACTTCGGCGCCTTCGCGATGAGATCGTGCGGGAACCGGCCGACCGCGATCTCGATGTCGGGGAGGAGGCGTTCGATCTCAGCGCGGTCGCGGGTGATCTCGACATGCATGGGGGTGGAGAGGGAGCGGACGACCTCGACGGAGTGCGCGGGGAACATGTCAGGTTCGAAGCCTAGGAGGAGCACGCTCACAGCTGGCGCCGTTCGTTCCTGCCGCCTGCCCCAGGCATGGGCACGGCACCTCGACCAACGGGCCGCCATAATACGCAAGACGAGGATCGTGGCGTTCGTGGGCACATCTTCACGGTTCGACTCCCGACGACTGCGATGCAGCCGAGCGCTGGACCGGCTCGGATCCAGTCAGCATCGTCCCTTCGGACAGCAAGCTGCCCGATGGTATCCCAGCGGGGCAACAGAACGGGGCCCCGACGTGGTGCCGGGGCCCCTCGGGCGTCCTAGACGCTCATCCTTGTGGTGGAGCCGAGGGTGTCTGGTTTCAAGACATAGGTGACAGGTGATAGGTGACACGTGAGTCGAGACATGGGCGACAGTCTCGGTCATGTCCAAGCGCAGGGTCGTGGTTCAGCAGGTT
>CAZOTV010000088.1:9112-11761 GCA_964582795.1 uncultured bacterium | reverse complement strand
CCAGACCGCCGCTTTGGCGCTGTCGTTTCAGGCGCAGTTCGTCGGGCTTCAACTGAAGGGGAGCTGGACGGCAGTGGGTCCGTTCATCGGAGCACAGGTTCGTGCCTACCCGCCGATCCCGGTTCCGCTGCCCGTCTACGTTGGCGTAGGCGGCGGGGTCTATGGGCCCAACGTGAGCTACCACGCGGCCGTCGGTGCGCACGTACCGCTCTCACGAGCGACGCGCCTCGACGTGGAGGGCGGGGTGGCGTCGGTTCCGCTGCTCGATGGCCGCGCCTGGGCGCCGCACGTCTCGGTGGGGGTGAGCTACGCCATCCCGTTGCCGGCGAGCCTTGGCGGCTTCGCCGACGGGCAGGAAGCGGGCGCGTCGGTCGACGTGCCCGATGGGAGAACCGGCGCTGGCGCTGGTCCTGGCGCCGGACCCCGCACTTGCAGCGCCGCAGCGCAGCCGGACGAGAGCGCTCTCCTTGATGCGTTCCGCCTGGTCCTGCGGCAGTGGATCGACAGCGCCCGCGCCACCTACGGCAGCGTGTACACCGACCTGCGCTACGACTACGACGTAGCGGTTGCCCGCGTCCAGGGCGACGAGGGCACCGTGCGCATCCGCTACCGCGGGAGCGTGCGGGAGATCGCCACGGGCACGCGCCACGAGGCGTCCGGCGAGGCTTCGGCGACGTTCCGATGGAACGGCTGCCGGTGGCGTAACACCGGCGTGAGCTACTGAGACGGGTTCGTGTCCGTGTCCGAGGTGTTCGCGCTCGAGGTTTCCGTGCCTGGAGCCTCGGTGCCCGACGCGTCCGCACCCGACGCGTCCGCACCCGACGCGTCCGCACCCGACGCGTCCGCACCCGACTCGGACACGATGGCCGCCACCGTGCGCGCCAGTCCTTCTTCCAACGACGTTCGCGCCGACCAGCCGTAGGCGGTCTCCAGCCGACCGACGTTCGCCAGCGAGTGCCGCACGTCGCCCTGGCGGGCAGGGCCATGCTCCACGCGCGCGATGCCGGGGATTCCCTCGAGGCGCGCCACCGCGTCGAGTAGGTCGAGCAGGCTGACCGACTGGCCCCGCGCGACGTTGAGGACCTCGAGCTCTGCCGCGCGGCCGTTCCCGTTCGACGGATCGAGCGCTGCCGCCAACGCTTCCACCACGTCGGCCACGAAGACGAAGTCGCGCGTCTGGCCGCCGTCGCCGAACACCTTGACGGCCTGGCCGCGGACGGCGCGATCCAAGAAGATGCTGATCACCCCCGAGTACGGGCTCGACGGGTCCTGCCTCGGGCCGAACACGTTGAAGAAGCGGAACGCGGTGCCGCGCACACGACCCGACCGGTGGTAGTGAGCCAGATAGTGCTCACCTGCGAGCTTGTCGGTGGCGTAGGGAGAGAGCGGCCGCGGTGCGGCGTTCTCCGTGATGGGGAGATCCTGCGTGTCGCCATACACCGCCGCCGAGCTGGCATACAGCACCCGCCTGCCCGGTTCCCTCGCCGCCTCCTCGAACACGCGGATGCTGCCCAGCAGGTTCGTGCGGTGCGTGCCAACCGGATCCTGGACCGAGGCTTCGACCGACGCCACTGCGGCCAGGTGGACGACGGTGTCACAGTCGGCCATCGCGCTTCGGACGGCCGCCTCGTCAGCGACGTCGCCGTTCACGACGCGAAGCCGATCGTGCGCCACCGGGAGGTGAACGCGCTTCCCGGTGGTGAACGCGTCGAGCACCACCACCTCGGCGTCGCTTCGGAGCAGTCGCTCCACCAGGTGCGAACCGATGAAGCCGGCTCCGCCCGTCACCAAGACCCGCATGTCGCCCCCTTCGCAGGCATCATGCTACCGAAGGCGGCGTCCCGGCGCTGCGGCGCATGAAGGGAGGACGTCCTGCGGGAGCCCCGGCGCGCCGTATCGCCCCGGCGCGCCGCGACGCGTCGCGCGCGGGCGAACCCGGGCCAGCGGTACACTCGCGCTCATGACGCCTGCCCGCACCTCAGCCACGCGCGCGCTCAGGGACGGCATCCCGATCGCTCTGTCGGTCGTGCCGTTCGGCGCGGTCGTGGGGCTCAGTGGGGTGCAGGTGGGCCTCGGCACGGTGCAGGCGGCGGTGACGCCGTTCATCGTGTTCGCCGGGGCGTCGCACCTCGCTGCGTTGCAGCTGCTGACCGCGGGCGCTCCGCTACTGGTGATCTGGGCGACGGGCGCCATCATCAACCTGCGCTTCGCGATGTACGCCACGTCGCTCGCGACGTACTTGGCGCCGGTGCCGCAGCCGTGGCGCTTGTTCCTGGCGTACGCCACTACCGATCAGGTGTTCGCCATGTCGATGGTGCGGTTCCGCTCGGCCGACCCGCCGTCGGCTCCCGGGGTCTACTTCGCGGTCTTGGCGGGCTTGAGCTGGCTGGGGTGGTCGCTGGCCGGGGTGTTCGGGGCCACCGTGGGCGCGGTGGCGCCGGCGTCGTGGCAGCTCGACTTCGTGGTGCCGCTCATCTTCACGGCGCTGCTCGCCGGCGCGTTGAAGGCGCCGCCGACGCTGGTGGCGGCTGCGGTCGGGGGGAGCGTGGCCGTCGTGGCCGCGCCGCTGCCGCTCAACCTGGGCCTCATCGTCGGTGCGTTGGCGGGGATCGCAGCGGGCGCGTCGGCGGAGCGGGTATGGCCGTCGTC
>CAZOTV010000088.1:2277-9012 GCA_964582795.1 uncultured bacterium | reverse complement strand
GAGCGCGTGCGCCTGGCGCCGTGGCTCGTGCGCGCTCTCAACTACGTACCGCCTGCCGTGGTGGCCGCGTTGCTGCTACCCACGCTGCTGAAGGTGGACGAGGGTGGCGCGCTGCCCGTGACCCGCCTGGTAGCGGCGGTCTTCGCGTTCTTCGTCGCGCGTCTGACGCGGAACCTGTTGCTCACGATCGGGCTGGGCCTGGGCGCGCTGTTGGGCCTCTCCGCGCTTGGGTTGTAGGCGCTGGGGTTGTAGGGGTGTAGCAGCCGGATCGGCAGTCCGTGGCGCCGACGACCACCGAACACAGCGAACGCGTGCGATGCAGCTAGGCGGTCAGGTCGCCTCGCACGCGTTCCGTAGTGGTCAATGGTCGCAGCGGTGGCGCCATGGCTGCGGGCGCTCTTCCCCGCGCGCGCTCGTTCAGGCGAAGATCCCCTTCGGCAACTGCGCCGACACGACCCAGTTGGGCGCGTCGACGATCTCGCTGATCTTCAGGTCCACCGCGACGCTGCAGAGCATGTAGGCGAGATCCGGCGTCAGGCCGTACTCGCGTCCGATATGCTCGATCATGTCGCGGATCGCGTCGCGTGCGGCCGTCATCAAGTCCGGCGACACGCCCGTGGTGGCATGGAAACCGCCCCTCGAGACACGCGTCGCCTCGTCCGGCACGCTGTACTGCGGCCGCCGGACGGGGGAACCCTTGCGGACGTCGAAGCGGAGCCGCACGCGCATCGCCGTCTCGACGGCAGTGCCGCACACCTCGCCATCACCCTGGCAGGCATGGGTGTCGCCTACCGAGAACAGCGCGCCCGGCACCTGCACCGGCAGGTACAGCGTCGAGCCCTCGACGACGTCGCGGATGTCGAGGTTACCGCCCACTTCACGCGGCGGCACCACGCTGTGCAGACCGCGCTCGGCTGGGGCGAGACCGATGGTGCCGGTGAAGGGGCGGGTCGGGATGCGGACGCCAGGCAGGAACTCGACGCTGCGATCGTCGTAGCGGGAGATGTGCAGAGCCGGTTCGGGGAACTCGTCGGCGAGCAGCCCGAACCCAGGGATCAACGCCGTCCAACCCCAGCCGCTCGGCTCGAAACCGAGGACCTCGATGGCGATGGCGTCGCCGGGCTCGGCGCCGACGATCCGCACCGGCCCGGTGACGGGGTTCACCTTGCCGAAGTCGAGCGCGGCCACGTCGGCCGTCGTCGACGCCGCCGTGAGCTGGCCGCCCGATGCGTCGACGATGCCGAACTCGACCTCTTCGCCCGGCTCGATGGTCAGGACGGGTTCGAACGTGTTGTCCCACCCGAAGTGGTGGTGCTGGTCGTGGATGGTCTTGAACGGCATGGTCAACGCTCCCAGTCCGGCGCCCCGTCCGGATTCACCTGGCGCTCGCCGCGATCGAGGGCGTGGATGGCCGCCATCTCGCCGGGCGAGAGCGCGAAGTCCCAGATGTCGAAGTTGTCCTTACGACGCCGTGGGTCGGCCGACTTGGGGATGGTCGCCACGCGCTCCTGCTGCACCAGCCAGCGCAGCGTGACCTGGACGGGCGTCTTGCCGTGCGCGTCGGCGATGTCGCGCAGCACGCTCTCGCTCGAGAGCTTCCCGCCGGCGAGCGGGCGGTACGCCGTGAGGAGCATGTCGTACGCGCCGGCCTGCTCGAGCAGCCGACCTTGCGATAGGAACGGGTGGTACTCGACCTGGTTACAGAAGATCGTCGTGATGGCGCGTGCCCGGTCCACCCACGTCGGCGGGAAGTTGCTGACGCCGATGTGGCGCACGGCGCCCTCGCGCTGGAGCTCTGCGAGGTCTTCCAAGGGTTCCTCGAGCGGCACGGCGTTCGAGGGCCAGTGCAGCAGCATCAGGTCGACGTAGTCGGTGCCGAGCTTGGCGAGGCTCTCGAGGGTGCTCCGCTTCGCCACACCCTTCGCGAAGTTCGAGGGCCGCACCTTCGAGACCAGGAACACCTCGTCGCGCGGCACGCCGGCGTCCTTCAACCCAGCGCCGACCTCCGACTCGTTGTCGTAGCCCTGGGCGGTGTCGATGTGCCGGTACCCGATGCGCAGCGCGTCGGCTACACCCTCGCGGCAGGCGCCTTCCTGGAGTCGGAAGGTGCCGAACCCGAGCGCGGGCACGCGCGCCCCCTGGATCTGGTGATGGATCATGCTCCAGCTTACCGGAGCCGCCGCCGGGTTCCGTTCTGCGCCGGCCTCGCGCGTCGGGCCGCGACCACGCCCAGGACGGGTGTTCCCGAAGCTGCGAGGAGGTGGGTGGCGCGGCGCGCAGCTGCCCGCTCGGTGGTGCGCGGGTCCGCCACCAATACGACTGCGTCGGCTTCGGTGGCGATCGTCAGCGACCCCGCCGACGCCAACACTGCCGGACCGGTGCCGACGCGTACGCGCGGCGTGCTGCCATGGAGCGCTTCGACCAACGCCGTCGCCACGTGACGGGCGGCGTCGTCCGCGCTGACGCCTACCACGAGCAGCCTCCCGCCATCGGTCATGCCGTGGCGCACCCTCGTCGTCAGGTAAGGAAGCGCCGCCGCGCCGTGGCCTGGGTCGGGTCGATGGTGTTGATCGCGACCGACGCGCTCACCGATGGGCCGTCCGCGACCCTGGAGCGCACCCACGGGATCCGTGTGCGCGAAGTCGGCCAGCAAAGGCACGCCCGCGGCCCGCGCCAGGCCGTCGCCGGTGCGGGCGCGACGGTCGGCGCCCGCGACCACCAGCAGGACGACGATCACCATCCCGGTCGTCAGGACGGCGGCAGTGAACGCGTCCACCATCGGGTTCGGGTACACCTGACTGGCGCGCGTGGCGGGCTGGAGGACCTCGAGTCGGCCGCGGGCGGCAACCGCCGTAGCGCGCGCTACGGCCAGCTGTTGTCGTCGTTCGCTCGCCAGCAGCAACACGGCGGGGAGTTCCGCCTGGGCCGTACGGCTTCCCAAGGCGCGCAACTCCGTGATCTGCTGCTCGTACGCCTCGAGTTGACCCGCCAGGGTCCGCACCAACAGCGCCGCGTCCTCGCGTGCGCGGGCGTCTTCCCACGCCACCAGCGCCGCCGTCAGAGCGTTGGCGCGCTGCACCGCCGATGCCGCCGTGGGGGCCCGCGCGGCGACACGAAGCAGGTTCGACGCGCGCTCCTCGTCGTAGCGCAGCGCCACGCTCTCGTCCAGCTCGTCGATCGCAGCGACCAGAGCCTGCTCGGTGGGCGCGGCACCGGTGGCGCCGTCGACCCCGGCCGCGCCGCCTCCTTCGTCCCCAACGGCAGCCGGGGCACCCACGTCACCCTGCCCGAAGAGCCTCAGGGCGGCGTCTCGCAGGAGTTCCTCGCTGTGGAGCGCGGCGCCGTAGACCTGCGACTGCAGCGGGTCGGCGGCCTCTGGGGTCGTCCCCGGCAGGTCGACGCGCAGTTGCCGCAGCGGCGCGAGCACCACCGCTTCGGCCTCGTACACCGGCGCCGTACGGTTCGCGAGGTAGAAGGTGAGGACGGCCACCGGCCCTGCGATCAGCACCGTCCACACGGCCACGCGCGCGAAGAAGCGAAGCAGGTCGGCAAGCGTGACCTGGATCGAGGGACCCGCGGTCACCGGATCCGTTGCGTCCGGAGCGAGTTCCCTCTCGTCGACGGCTCGGTTCACGTGGTGTCGAGAGCCGACCTATCCTGCGGCAGCGGACGCGATGCCGGTCGTGTCGCGATGTGCGCCTTCGCGCGTGGGCGCGACCGTCGGCTCGAACTTGCAGCCTTCCAAGAACCCTTCCAGCAGGGCGCGGATGCGGGCGTGATCCGAGCGCATGGCGGCCGATTGCAGAGCGTCGACCGTGGCCGCGAGCGCCTCGGCGTCTACCTGTTCGGTGCGCGCCACGAAGATCTTCTCGTGCGGGGTGGACGACGTCTTCTCGTTCGCCGTCATCAGCTCCTCTACCAACCGCTCGCCGGGCCGCATGCCCGTGAAGCGGATGGGGATGTCGACGTCGGGTTCGAACCCGGAGAGGCGGATCAGGTCGCGTGCGAGATCGACGATCTTCACCGGCTCACCCATGTCGAGGATGTAGATCTCACCGTTGCGGCCGTTGCCGGACGCCTGCAGCACGAGTTGGGCCGCTTCGGGGATGGTCATGAAGTAGCGGACCATGTCCGGGTGGGTGATGGTGACCGGGCCGCCGGCGGCGATCTGGCTCTTGAAGATCGGGATCACGCTCCCGCGGCTGCCGAGGACGTTGCCGAAGCGTACCGACACGAACGCCTGATCTGGACGCGCGGAACGCGCCGCGTCTTGCACCAGGAACTCGACCATGCGCTTCGAGGCACCCATCACCGAGGTAGGGTTGACGGCCTTGTCGGTGGAGATGTTCACGAAGTGAGACACGCCGTGCTTCAGCGCCAAGCGGATGAGGTTTCGGCTGCCGATGACGTTGTTGAAGATCGCCTCTTCCGGGTTCTCCTCCATCAGCGGCACGTGCTTGTGAGCGGCGGCATGGAACACGATGTCCGGGCGGTAGCGCGAGAACACGTAGTCGAGGCGCGCGCCGTTCTGGATGGCGCCGATGACGCCGTGGTAACGAACCGCCGGCCAGTCGCGGTCCAGCTCGCGTTCGAGGGCGTAGATGCTGTTCTCACCGTGGCCGAAGAGGATCAGCTCGGCGGGCTCGAAGCGGCAGATCTGCCGCACCAGTTCCGAGCCGATCGAGCCGCCCGCGCCGGTGATCATCACCCGCTTGCCACGCAGGTACCCCAGGATCGCGTCGGTGTCGAGCTTCACGGGTTCCCGGCCGAGGAGGTCGTCGATGTCGACCTCGCGGATGCGGCGAACGTCGACCTGACCGGACAACACCTCGTACATGCCGGGGATGATCTTGTAGGTCAGGTTCGGGCGGACGGCGCGCAATTGCTCGATCACGTCACGCACCGCGTAGCCGCCCTTCGACGGCATGGCGATGAGCACCTCGTCGATCTTCTGGTCGGGGATGACCTCGGCCGCGCGGGCGACGGGGCCGAGCACGGGCACGGTGGAGACGCGCTGGCCATGCTTGGTCACGTCGTCATCGAGGAACGCGACCGGTTTCATGCCCGTCTCGGGGTGGCGCAACAGCTCGCGCACGACCATCGCCCCGGCCTCGCCCGCGCCAACGACCAGCACGCGCTTCCGGTAGTCGGGACCGACGATGGTGGCGAACGCCTGCTCGTGCCGGTAGCGCCTGAGAGCGCGCACCAAGGCCATGAGGCCGAGCGTGACCGCGCCGTCGAGCAACGCGATGGAGCGCGGGATGCCGAGCGCCGGACCGGCCGCCAGCAGCAGGACCGTTCCGGGAACGGCGACCACGCTCGCCAGCGCGAGCAACGCCCCCAAGTCGCGGAACGTGAGGTTGGACCAAGAACGCCTAGGAAGACCGAGGGCGACGTGCGCAGCGGTCTTCACCGGCACCAGCACCAACAACGCAAGCGCGACCGGCGTGCCCTCCGGGATCGACCCGTCGAACCGGAGCAGGAACGCGATCGGCGTCGCGACGACGAACAGCGCCACGTCGATGGCCAGCTTCAGGAGCGCGTAGCGCGGCAGGCGCGTCGGCGTTCCGTTCGCGGAGGGAGGTTGGGAGGAACGGGGCGTCATGGTGGGGGAACTCTCGTGGATCGACGTCGAGTGCGTGACAGTAGCAGATCGAGGGTCCGCGGCAGGTTCGATTGCCGACATCGAGAGGGCCGACGCCGGGGTTGGCGGCCGTTCGCTTGACGCCATTGTGCGGCAATCGGGCGCTGGGCTTCAGTGACCACTCCTGGCCGGTGGCCTATACTCTTTGCGCCCATGCGTCCCCCTCTCTCCAACGACGAACTCGTCACCGACGGTGCGTCTGCCGGCCGCTCGTCGGTTCGCGATCGGGTGGGCCGGTCATGGCGGCGCGCCGTGCGGCGTGCGGCCCGGTGGGCGGGGATCGCACCGTCGCGGACCGTTCCGGATGTTACACGTCTGGGAGCGCCGACGGATGCGATCTATGCTCATCGCGACCTCATCTTCGAGGTGCCTCTTCGCCGCTGCCGCTACCTTTATGGTGGCACGTTCGGGCCGGCAGGCGGAGAGGACGCTGCCACTTCCGGCTGGCATCCGTTCGTCGCCGTTCTTCATGAACTCGCAGCGAACCCGGACCTGCGCTACGAGGACTCGGTGCTCGCCCGGTTCTACGAGCGGTTCCAGCCCCAGAGCCAGGTGGCGTTCTTCTTCCCGCGAGACGTCGCGGCCGACCACCAAGACGCGGCGCTCGCGCGGGCGCCGATGGGGAGCGGCTACGCGCCGCTGGTGCCGTGGCAACTCGAGATCGAACCAAGGTCCGACCGGGGTGAGCACGGTCTTGGCCCGGAGCACGGCCACCAGAGTTATGGCCCGGTCAGCAGCGAGAAGGGAAGGAAGGAGTTCGAGCGCCTTCGCTCTACGCATGCCTCGATCCGGGATCATGGCTACCATCCGGAGCTCGCGAAGGCGGACGTTGCCGGCCTGTTCGTGCTTCGTGGCGCCGACTACCGCTTCGTCGTGCGCTCCGGCCATCACCGCATGGCTGCGCTCGCTGCCTTGGGCGCAGAGAAGGTGCGCGTCGGCTTCTTCCACCGCGATCCGCGGGCCGTCAACGCCGAAGCGATCCCGACGTGGCCCTTGGTGCGGGAAGGCGTCTTCGACGAGGCACTGGCGGTGCGCTTCGTCGACCTGCTGTTCGACGAGGACCAGTCTTGGCGGGGTCGAGACTTGGGGCT
>CAZOTV010000088.1:0-2177 GCA_964582795.1 uncultured bacterium | reverse complement strand
TCGTCGACCTGCTGTTCGACGAGGACCAGTCTTGGCGGGGTCGAGACTTGGGGCTTCTGTAGCGGCAACGGCCGGCACCATGTTCGGGCCGGCAATGTGCTCGGGCGAGAATCATGCTCGGGCGAGAACCATGCTCGCGCCGTTCGTGCTCTCGAGGCGCCGCGGCTACCAGGACCGCGCGACGCTTGCGGTCGACTAACGAACCCCGGCCCGCTCGCGCTCATCCCCTCCGACGCTCCCTGCGAGCGCCATGGCGCGGAACGAGGCGTTCTGCTCCATGAGCTGGTCGAAGGTACCGCGCGCCACGATGCGGCCGTGGTCCAGCATGTAGATGAGGTCGCAGGCGCGGACCGTGCTCATCCGATGCGCGATCATGATGATCGTCTTGGTCCGGCCCAGGTGACTCACCGCGCGGAAGATGCTCTCCTCGGTGAGGCCGTCGAGGGCGCTCGTCGCCTCGTCGAAGACGAGCACGGCAGGGTCGTGATACAGCGCCCTGGCGATGCCGACCCGCTGCCGCTGGCCGCCGGAGAGGCGCACCCCTCGTTCGCCGACGATGGTGTCGTAGCCGTCCGGCAGTTCCTCGACGATGAAGTCGTGCACGTTCGCCATCCGGGCGGCGCGCTCCACGGCTTCCATGTCCAGCTTCTGCGCCGGGATCCCGAGAGCGATGTTCGCCGCCACCGTGTCGTCGGTGAGGTAGATCTGCTGCGGAACGTAGCCGAGGTTCTTCTGCCAGGAGGGAAGGTTCGTCTCGTCGACGACGACGCCGTCGACCACCAAGGCGCCCGCGGTCGGCGTGAGGAGTCCGAGCACGATGTCGACGGTGGTGGTCTTGCCCGAGCCGGTGGCGCCGACGATGCCGACGGTGCTGTTGGCCTCGACGACGAGGCTGAAGTCTTCCAGGACCGGGCGGTCGGAGTTGGGGTAGTGGAAGTCGATCGTGCGCAACTCGAGCCTGGAGCGGAACGGCAGCGTCGGGATCTTGTCGCGGTGCACGAGGTGGCTTCGGTGCTGGAGGTCGACGTCCTTGTGCAGCATGTCGATCGACGCGACGCTGAAGCGCAGCGACGTCAGCGAGCCGAAGAGGCTCTGAAGCGCAGGAAGCAGCCGGTACGACGCGAAGGCGTAGACCCCCAAGGTCGGTAGGATCGACTGCAACCCGGTGCCGCGAAGCATCACCACCAGGACGATCAACAGCATCCCGCCGAAGGCGATGGCCTCGAAGGCGTAGCGCGGAACGAGGCTGATCACCTGCTGGCGCGCCACGTAGCGCTCGTAGTCGCGCGAGTGCCGCTGGTAGCGCTTCAGGAAGGGCTCTTCGCGCCCGAGCACCTTGATGTCCTTGATACCCGACAGCGCCTCGGACGCCGCCTTGAAGCGGGCGCGGTCGCTGCGAGAACGCTTCTGGCCGGCGTCGGCCATGCCGCGCCTCACGAACAGGAACACGATGCCGTAGGCGGCGCCGAGGAAGCCGAAGGTCATCAGGGCGAGCAACGGGTTGAGCGCAACGAGCAACCCGAGGATGAACAGCGCCACCACCGAGCGTGTCACGAGGTTCATGGCCGCGAGCACGAAGCCGCGGACCGCCTGCTTGACTTCGGCCAGGATGTTCGTTGCCAGGCTGGCCGTGTTCTGATCGAGGAAGTAGACGTACGGCTTCGCGAGGTACTCGCGCAGCATGCGCACGGAGAGGGTGTGGTTGAGCCCCCAGGTGTAGCGCAGGAGCAGGTACTCCGTGAGCGCGGTGAAGCCGTTGCTCACCAGCAACAGGACCAACGACGCGCCGCCTGCGAACGCGAGGAAGCCGCGGGTCGTCTCGAACCCGAGGGTGTCGTAGACCCACTTCAGCCTGGTGTTCGTCTCGATGACGTCCGGGTCCGACACCAGCGCGAGGAACGGCATGACGGACGCGATGCCCACCACCTGCATCAGCGCCATGGCGGTGACGGCCGGCAGTAGCAGGTAGAAGCGGCGCTTCTCCGACGGGCTGAGGATGACCAGCAGTTTGCGGACCGCCTGCATGACGGTCGTGTCGCTTCGGTCTTCGTTCGGCTTCGACGCGCGCGGTTCACGACGAGCGTCGGTGTCGGATCGGGGCTTGCGTCGGTTCTCGCGGTCTCGTTCAGGCATCAGCGCTTCGCATGATAGGCGCTCGTCGTCGGTGACGATGTGAG
>CAZOTV010000087.1:9272-11899 GCA_964582795.1 uncultured bacterium | reverse complement strand
ATCACCACCTTGATCTTCCGCAACTTCTACGCCGAGATCCCCGACGAGATGATCGAAGCCGCCCGCATCGACGGCGCCGGGTTCTTCGGGATCTACAGCCGCATCGTGTTCCCACTGTCGATCTCGGGCTTCGTGGTGGTCATCATCTGGCAGTTCACGCAGATCTGGAACGAGTTCCTCTTCGCCGTGACGCTCACGAGCCAGAGTTCGCAGCCGATCACCGTCGCGCTGGCGCAACTCGCGGGCGGCGAGGCGGTCAACTGGAACCTGCCGATGGCCGGTTCGGTGTTGGCGGCGCTGCCTACGCTCGTCCTGTACATCGTGTTGGGGCGGTACTTCATCCGCGGCCTGTTGGCCGGGTCGGTGAAGGGCTGAGCCACCCCCTTCGAGGGCGTGTCCGGACTCGGTGACGAAGTGGTTGTCACTCGGTTGAGCCACGCGTATGCTCGGAACCGGTACGACAATCCATGGTCGCCCCAGTCCAGAAGGCTTCAGGGGCGCATCGAACCTCGATTGGAGTGAAGTCCATGAAGCGAATCGTCTCCGTCCTGCTGGTGTTCGTCCTGGCGATCACACTGGCCACCGCGAGCGCGCAAGCGACCTACGACCTCGGTGGGCGCACGTTGATCGTCGGCTCCGACACTACCTACCCGCCGTTCGAGATGGTGAACGACCAAGGCGAGATCGTCGGCTTCGACGTCGACGTGGTGAACGCCATCTGCGAGGTCATCAACTGCGTCGCCGAGTTCCAGACCACCGCCTGGGACGGCATCTTCGCCGCGATGGGCAACGGTGAGTTCGACATGATCGCCTCGGGCATCACCATCACGGACGAGCGCGCCCAGGTGGTCGAGTTCACCGAGCCGTACCACGAGGTGAACCAAGCCGTCGCCGTGCGCACCGAGAGCGAGAGCCTGACGCTGGCCGACTTCACCGAAGGCGACCTGCTGCTCGGCGCCCAGACCGGCACCACCAACGCCATCCTGGCAGAGGAGCTCGTCGGCCGCGACCGCCTGCGCATCTACGACGACTTCAACGCCGCCATGTTGGCGCTCATCAACGGCGACGTCGACGGCGTGATGATCGACGACACCTCGGCCGACGCCTTCGTGCAGCAGTACGCCGGTCAGATCGTGGCGGCCATCCGCAATGTCGAGTCGGGCGAGAAGCTCGGTATGGCCGTCCAACCGGGTGACGAGCTGGTCGACGCGCTCGACTACGGGCTCGCCCAGATCAAGGCGGACGGAACACTGGCTGCCTTGGTCGAGAAGTGGTTCGTCGGCGAAGCCGACTAGGCGCCCGAAGACCGCTGTGCCGGACTTGATCGCGGTGGCGCTATGGTCGCCACGTTCGAAGGCGCGGGCCGGGGGCATCGCTCACGGCCCGCGCCGAAGGTCGGCACGCCGTCGTGCCTGAGCCGCGCAGCGCGTCTCACCGCATGCCGCGCCGCGGCATCTTCCGCAACGTCCGCCCCAGTTATCTGATCCTTCTGACGGCGCTGCCGTTCGTCGTCTATCTCTTCCTCGACTCCGAGCGCTACCAGAGCGCGCTTCGTTTCCTGCTGCCCGGCCTCGGCACGACGGCCATGGTCACCGTGATCGCTTACGTGGCCGCCTCCGTGCTGGGCTTGATCCTCGCCGGGCTGCAGATGCTGCGCTTGGGTGAACACACGTTGCGCAACTTCCTCCTCGGCAGCGTCGCGCTCCTGCTCGGAGCCGCGGCGTCGTTCGCCCAACCGCGCGAAGCCTACAGCCTCATCGGGGCGTCCGAAGGCCGCGTCGCCATCATCCAAGGCACGCCCGCCAGCGCGACGGACCGCGTGAAGTCCGGCGACTATCCGGGCGCCGTCGGAGCGCTCACCGTTCGCGCCGTGCCGGACACGGCCGCCGCGCTCGAGCGTCTCGCGTCCGGTGTGGTGGCCGCGGCGTTCGTTCCCAGCGCCGACGTGCCCGACGGCACCGACGTGACGTGGGAAACGACGTTCCTCGCACCGAAGTGGAAACGTCCCGCCATGCTTTTGCTGGTGCTCGGGGCGCTCGGTCTGTCACTCGTCTTCGCGGCCTGGCAGAGCGGCCATCACCCGCTGCGGCTGGTTTCGGAACTCTACGTCGACGTGCTGCGCGGCATCCCCATGCTGGTCGTCATCCTCTACGTCGGCTTCCCGCTCCAGGGCGCCATCCGCGACGCCACCGGCGGACTGATCGATATGTCGCGCGTCACCCGCGGGGTGGTCGGAATCTCGCTCGGCTACGCGGCGTACATGGCGGAGATCTTCCGCGCCGGCATCGAGGCGATCCCGAAGGGCCAGGTCGAGGCGGCGCGAAGCCTCGGGCTCACGACCTGGCAGACGGCGCGCTTCGTCGTCCTGCCGCAGGCGCTGCGCATCGTCGTGCCGCCGCTCGGTAACGAGTTCATCGCCATGCTGAAGGACACGTCGCTGCTCTCGGTGCTTTCGGTGCGCGACATCACCCAGCGGGCGCGGGAGTTCCAGGCGGCCAACTTCGAGGTCTTCCCGCCGTTCAACACCGTGGCGCTGCTGTACATCGTGCTGACGTTGATGGCCTCCAGCGTCGCCAAGTCGGTCGAGCGACGCACCAGCTGGACCCGCTGAGCGCTTCGCGCGCACG
>CAZOTV010000087.1:0-9172 GCA_964582795.1 uncultured bacterium | reverse complement strand
TGCGCGCACGCGCATCCTTGCGCGCACGCGCGGACGGCGACAGGTAGACTCGCGCCATGCCCGAGACGCCCGTCGCGCACGTCGACCTTGCCGCCATCCGCCACAACCTGGCACGGGTCCGGGGCCGCGTCGCGGCCGACACGAAGATCCTCGCCGCCGTGAAGGCCGACGCGTACGGTCACGGTCTCGTCCCGGTGGCGCGAGCGCTGGAGGCGGCGGGCGTGGCGTACTTCGGAGTCGCCACGCCGGCCGAGGCGACGACGCTTCGAGAAGCCGGCATCCGGGGCGGCGTGCTCCTGCTGAGTCCGGTGCGCGACCCCGCCACGGTGGCCCGACTGGTCGACGCCGGCGTGGCACTGACGGCTACCGACGACGCGTCCCTCGACGCCTACGCCCGGTCCGACCTCCCCGCGACGCTCAAGCTGCACCTCAAGGTCGACACCGGCATGGGCAGGCTGGGCCGGCCGGGGCGGGAGGCCGCCGGTCTCGCGAGAGCCATCGACCGCCGCCCGGGCTGGACGCTCGAAGGGGTCTGGACCCACTTCGCGGCGTCCGACGACGAGGACCGCGCCTACACCCTCGGCCAGATCGAAGCGTTCCGAAGCGCGCTCGACTCCTTGGACGCGGCCGGGCTGACGCCTCCGCTACGCCACGCAGCCAACTCCGCCGCCATCTACGCCTACCCGGAGGCTGCGTTCGACATGGTGCGGCCCGGCATCTGCCTCTACGGCTACCACTCGAGTGACGTGGTGGCGGCGCTCGAGCCGGACCTACGGCCCGCCATGCGCCTGGTCGCTCCGGTGACCTTCGTCAAGCGTGTCGACACCGGCACCAGCGTGTCGTACGGCAACCTCTGGCGCGCGCCGCGCGACACGACGATCGCCACCGTGCGGATCGGCTACGCCGACGGGTACGCCCGGTCGTTGAGTCAGAAGGCCTGGGTCTCGCTTGGGGGCGAGCGCCGGCCGGTCGTGGGGCGCGTGTGCATGGACCAGATCATGGTCGACGTCGGCGACTTGGACGTTTCGCCCGGCGACGAGGTGACGCTGTGGGGTCCACCTGGGCCTGACGCAGAGAGCCTCGCCCGCGCCATCGGCACGGTGTCCTACGAGCTGCTCACGGGCGTGGGGGCGCGGGTGGAGCGAGCCTACCGCGGCTGAACGACGCAGGTCGCGCGGCCGAACCGGAAGCGACTCGAGCGCGCACCACCCGGGGACGGACACGAGCGCGGTGGCCGATCCCCCTGCGTCAGGTGGCCTCCGCCTGGTCGACCGCTCCGCCGGCTTCGGATGTCGCGTCACCCGGGGCCGCCAGCACGGTGATGACCCGGCGTTCGTCCGCCTGCTCCACCGTGAACGTCACTCCTTGCCACACGACCGTCTCGCCCGCCTGCGGGATGTGGCCGAGCTCGTCGATCAGGAAGCCTGCGAGCGTGTCGTAGTCGCCGTCGTCGTCGAAGGTGACGCGGAGGGCAGCCGCTACCGCCTCGAGATGCGCCGCCCCCTGGGCTCGGTAGTTGCCGTCACTGAGCGCGACGACGTCCTCTTCCTCGTCTTCGTCGGTCTCGTCGTAGATCTCGCCGGTGATCTCCTCGATGATGTCCTCCAGCGTGACCACGCCGGAGGTGCCGCCGAACTCGTCAACGACCACCGCCATGTGGTTCTTGCGGATGCGCATGTCGCGCAGCAGGTTGAGGATGGACAGCGTCTCGGGCACGTACTGCACCGACGTCATCAGGTCCGCGACGCGGGTGCCTTCGAGCGCTTCGGGACGCCCGAGGTAGGGCAACAGGTCGCGGGCGTAGACCACGCCGCGGATGTTGTCGATCGTCTCGGAGTAGACGGGAAGCCGGCTGTACCCGTGCTCCGTGACGAGTTTGAGCAGTTCCATCAAGGGCGCGTCCTCGCCGATCGCGATCACGTCGACGCGTGGCGTCATGACCTCGCGCACGACCGTCTCCTCGAGGTCGATCACGCCGCGGATCATGGCCTGCTCTTGCGCCTCGATCACGCCGGACTCCTCGGCGCTGCGCAGCATCAGGCGCAACTCGTTCTCGGACATGAGCGCCGCGTTGGTCGGCTCGAGGCGGAACACGCGCAGCACCTGACCGGTGATCCAGGTGAACGCGAGGCCGATCGGGTACAGCACGATCGAGAGGACGTAGACCGGGCGGATGACCGCGCGGGAGAACCCGACGGAGTGGTGCACGGCGATCGACTTCGGCGTGATCTCGCCGAAGACCAGCACCAGCAGCGTCATGAGGGCCGTGGCGTACCCCACGGCCGCGCTCTCCGAGAAGCCCTGCGTGCGCGAGAGTTGGATGCTCATCTGGGTCACGAGGGCGGTGGCGGCGATGTTCACCAGGTTGTTGCCGATGAGGAGGGTGGTGATGAAGCGCGTCGGGTTGCGTTCCAGCAGGGCGAACGCACCGGTCGGGTCGAGACCCTCCTCGCGCAACTGCCGGATCTTCCACTCGCCGATGGCAGTGAGCGCCGTCTCCGAGCCGGACATGAAGCCGGACAGGATCAATAGCACGACGAGCAGCGCGACCTGGCCGAGACCCACGGCGGGACCTCCGGCATCGGTCGGCTGGGCAAGCACCAGGCTCAGGGTTGGAACGAGGATCAGTACGGGGGCGACGCGCAGGAAGCGTCGCAATCGATCAGGCGGGTTGTCTTCCATCAGTCATCGGGATTGTAGCACAGCCCCAGAGCCCCTCTGGGAGCGGGTTCGCGCCCGGTCGTTGCGCGACACGCCCGCTCGCTGCGGCATGCTCGCCGCGCCGGCCCCCAGCCACCGGGGGCGCGGTATGCTCGCGCAACGCCATGGCCACCATCGTCGTTGAAGGACCGATCGGCGTCGGGAAGACGAGCCTCGCGCGCTACCTCGCCGAGGAGGTGCGCGCCAGACTGCTGTTGGAAGTCGTGGAGGAGAACCCGTTCCTGGCCGACTTCTACCGCGACCCGGCGCGCTACGCGTTCCAGACGGAGACGTTCTTCCTGCTCTCGCGCTTCCGTCAGCACAGCGACCTCGCCCAGGATGGGCTGTTCCACCGGCACACGGTCGCCGACTACCTGTTCGACAAGACCTTCCTGTTCGCCTCGCTCAACCTCTCGGGCGACGAGTTCGAGCTCTACCGCGGGCTGTTCGAGCAGCTCAGGTCGCGTCTGCCCGACCCGGACCTGGTGGTGTACCTGCGGGCCGAGCCTGGGCTCTTGCTGGAACGGATCGCCAAGCGCGGACGCGACTTCGAGGCGAACTTGGGCGCCGCCTACCTCGAGCGGATCGGCAGGGCGTACGACGACTACTTCGCGCGCGTCCGGTACCCGGTGCGTGTGGTCGAAGCCGCGACGCTCGACTTCGTGGCCGACGCCGACGCGCGCGCTGCGCTCACGGCCGAGATCTTGTCGCAGGCGCGCGCGGCATGAGCGCGAGCGCGACGGATGCGAGCGGCGGCAGGAGCGACCAGGGCGGCATGTACGTGGCCGTGGCGGGCAACATCGGTGCCGGGAAGTCGAGCCTCACGCGGATCCTGTCGCAGCGGTACTACCTGTCGCCGGTGTACGAGGCCGTGGACGAGAACCCGTACCTCGAGGACTTCTACCGCGACATGGCGCGCTACGCCTTCCACTCGCAGATCTTCTTCCTCGCCACGCGCCTGCGTCAGCACCTGCGCGAAGTGAACCCGGGCCGCCGCGTGATCCAAGACCGCACCGTCTACGAGGACGCCGCCATCTTCGCGCGCGTGCTGCACGAAGACGGCGTGATGGACACCCGTGACCACGGCAGCTACCGAACGCTGTACGAAGCCGTGACGGCGGCGCTGCGGCCGCCGGACCTGCTCATCTACCTGCGCGCGAGCCTACCCACGCTGAGGCGGCACATCCGGCAACGCGGGCGCGCGTACGAAGCCGACATCGAGGACGCGTACTTGGAGCGGCTGGGCGCGCTCTACGAACGATGGATCGAAGACTACGACCTCTCGCCGGTCGTGGTGGTACCCGCGGACGACCTCGACTTCGTCAACCACGAGCCCGACTTGCGGCGCGTGCTCGACCTGCTCGAACGCCACGGCCTGACGCGGCCGGTCGTCGGGTAGGGTCGCTGCCGTGCGCCTCTCGGACGTCTTGGCGGACGTGCGGCGCCGGGTGCCGGCGCTCCTCGGCGAGGCGGCGGCCCTCGCCGCCGATCCGGACGTCGTCGACGTCGTGCAGGACCACACCCGCGTGCGCCCCGGCTCGCTGTTCGTGGCGCGCGTCGGAGCGCGGTTCGACGCGCATGCGCTCGCTTCCGAGGCCGTGCGGCGCGGCGCCATCGCAGTGATCGGAGAGAAGGACGCACGCGAACCGGCCGAGGATCGACTGGATGCGCCGATGCTCGGGGCGCTCGGGGTCCCGTACGTCCGGGTGCCGGACGCCCGCCGCGCGTTGCCGCACCTGGCCGCCGCGGTGGCCGGCCATCCGAGCGAGGCGCTGCGCGTCCTCGGGGTGACGGGCACGGACGGCAAGACCACCACCAGCTACCTGCTGCATTGGCTGCTCTCCGAGACCTACCGCACCGGCCTGCTGAGCACCGCGGGCATCCGTCTGGGCGACGAGACCTTCGCGCCGGAGGGGCACTTCACGACACCCGAGGCGCCGGAGGTGCAGTCGTTCCTGGCGCGGTTCCGCGACGGAGGGGCGAGCCACGTCGTACTCGAGTCGAGCTCGCACGGCTTCGCGCTTCATCGGCTCGATGCCGTGCGCTACGCCCTGGCGACCTGGACCAACCTCTCCCCCGAGCACCTGGACCATCACGGCACGTTCGAGGCCTACCGCGAAGCCAAGGCCACGCTCATGCGGCGCGCGCCGCGCGCGGTCCTGAACCGCGACGAACCGGACTTCGCGACCTTGGCCGGCGTCGTCGGCACGGAAACAACGACGTCGGATCTCCTGCCCGCGGCCGAACGCGTCGTGACGTACGGCGCGCACCCGGACGCGGCCGTTCGCCTCGCATCGGTCGAACAGCGTCAGGGCGCCTTGGCGCTGCAGCTGGCGATCGAGGGAACCGAGTACACCGCGACCCTGCCGATGGTCGGGGTCTACAACGCCTGGAACGCAGCGGCGGCCGTTGCTGCGGCCCGCCTGGAGGGTGTCGCGATCGACCGAGCTTTGGCGCGTCTGGCGACGTTCCCCGGCGTGCCGGGCAGGATGCAGGTGGTGCAAGCCGCGCCGCTCTCCATCGTCGTCGACTTCGCGCACACGGCGCCGGCGCTCGAGAAGGCGCTGGCCGCGGTGCGGCCCGCCGAGGGCGAACCGGGTGGAAGGCGGGTGATCGTGGTCGTCGGAGCCGCCGGCGAACGCGACCCGGGCAAGCGCGCGCCCATCGGCGCCGTCGCGGTTCGCCACGCGGACTTCGCGGTCTTCACCGAAGAGGACAGTCGCTCCGAACCGACCGACGCGATCCTCGCCGCCATCGCAGACGGAGCGCGCGCCGTCGGCGCACGGGAAGGCGAGCGCTTCGTGCTGGTTCCCGACCGGCGCGCGGCCATCGCCCTCGCCATCGAGCGCGCGCGGCCCGGGGACGTGGTGGTGTTGGCAGGCAAGGGGCACGAGCGCACGCTCGAACGCGCGGACGAGGTGCTCGACTGGAACGAGGCGGCAGAAGCGCTCCGCATCGCCGGCGCGAGCCGCACGTCGTAGGCAACGCGGGACGGTCCGGACGACGTCGTTGCGGACGAAGGCCCACGGCACCATGCCGGATGCGGGCCGTCCGGGTCGTTCCGGACGCAGGCCGCCGAGGTCGTTCCGGACGCAGGCCGCCGAGGTCGTTCCGGACGCGGGCGCGCCGGCATGGTCGCGTACTAGCATGGACGCATGAGTGAAGCGTTCCGCGTCGTCGACGCGATCCTTGCCAAGCGCGCGGGCCAGGAGCACACCGAGGCCGACCTGGGCGCCTTGGTGCACGGCTTCGTCGCCGGCGACGTTCCCGATTACCAGATGTCCGCCTGGCTGATGGCGGTCTGCTTCCAGGGCATGACGGAGCGCGAGACGGCGTGGCTGACCATGGCCATGGCGCGCTCCGGCGACGTGCTCGACCTGTCCGGGCTCCCCCATACCGTCGACAAGCACTCGACCGGTGGCGTCGGTGACAAGACCACACTGGTCCTCGCTCCCTTGCTGGCCGTGATGGGGGGCACCGTCGCGAAGATGAGCGGCCGGGGTCTGGGGCATACCGGCGGCACCATCGACAAGCTCGAGAGCATCCCCGGCTTCCGCACCGAGCTCGACGAGGAGGCCTTCCTGCGCCAAGCACGCGACATCGGGGTCGTCGTCACGGGCCAATCGAAGGACCTGGCGCCCGCCGACGGCATGATGTACGGCCTGCGCGACGCCACCGGCACGGTCGCGTCGCTGCCGCTCATCGCCAGCAGCGTCATGAGCAAGAAGCTGGCGGGTGGCGCTCACGCCATCGTGCTCGACGTGAAGGTCGGCAGTGGGGCCTTCATGAAGACGCTCGAGGATGCCCGCGCCCTCGCCAGGACCATGGTGTCGATCGGCGAGCACGCGGGCCGCGAGGTGCGCGCCGTCCTGACCAACATGGCCGAGCCCCTCGGTCACGCGGTCGGCAACGCCGTCGAGGTCGAAGAGGCGGCGGCCTGCCTGCGCGGCGAGGGGCCCGACGACCTGCTCGAGCTGTGCCTGACGTTGGCCGAGCGCGTGCTGGACGCGTCAGGGTTACCTGCGAGTCGCGCCGAGCTGCGAAGCGCAGTGACCTCCGGGCGCGCTCACGAGCGGTTCGAGCGCTGGATCTCGGCGCAAGGCGGCGACCCGGGCGCCATCGGCCGCCTGGAACGAGCACCCGACAGTTGGCGCCTCCTCGCGCACGAGAGCGGCGTGGTGAGCCGCTTGGACGCGCTCTCCATCGGCCGAGCGGTCGGCGCGCTCGGTGGCGGCCGCAGCCGCAAGGGAGACGCGATCGACCCCGGCGTGGGCGTGGTCCTGCATGCGAAGATCGGAACCCCCGTCTCTCGCGGCGACGCCATCGCGACCGTCCTCCACCGTGGCGGGAAAGGACTCGACGTCGCAACGAGTCTGCTCGAGGGGGCGGTGGCAG
Organism: uncultured bacterium; assembly: GCA_964582795.1. Taxonomy (GTDB): domain Bacteria; phylum Deinococcota; class Deinococci; order Deinococcales; family Trueperaceae; genus CAZACZ01. The sequence continues at coordinate 2,077 of CAZOTV010000087.1, read as the reverse complement.
TCGCCGAGACGGCCGCGCCCGAACCATTGATCCTGGCAGGCGACATCGGTTGACCCCCCACCTCCGCCACGTCGTTGCTTGACACGCTTCCGGCTCCACGCCTATACTTACTTTTGCGTCTGCGACGACGCGGGGTGGAGCAGTCTGGTAGCTCGTCGGGCTCATAACCCGAAGGTCGCAGGTTCAAATCCTGCCCCCGCAACCAAAACGAACGCAGCAGGAAGCGCGCCGGGCGGCCAGTCCGGCGCGTTCCCGTTCGGCCCCCTCGCCGGACTCGAACGCTGGGTCACGACCGCTCCGGGGCGCCGAAGCACGGCCCCCTTGCGGACGAAGGGCCGATCCCCCTGCGCGTCGGGCATCTGCGCTGCAGCGCATGACGCCGGCGAGCCGCTAGCATGATGGCGAGAACGCCCTCGCCTCGAGAGGAACCACCGGTGACCGACCGCCCGAACCCGACCGACGACCGTGGGATCCCAAGCGACGCCAACGACGGCCTGGACGAAGCCGCTGACGGCCGCGCCGACGACGCAGCTGCGCTCCCCACGCGATCCGGCTTCGTCGCCATCGTCGGCAAGCCCAACGTCGGCAAGTCGACCCTTCTCAACACGATGCTGGGCGTGAAGGTCGCGCCCATCACGCCCAAGCCGCAGACCACGCGACGTGGCGTGCGGGGGATCTACACCCACGAGGAGCGTCAACTGGTGTTCGTCGACACGCCAGGATTCCACCGTGGTGGCAAGAGCGCGCTCGACCACGCCATGCACCGCGAAGTGCGCGACGCGGTGATCGACGTCGACGCGGTGCTGTGGGTCGTCGACCTGCGGCGCCCACCCGGCGCCGAAGACAAGGACGTCGCGCGCCTGCTGGGCAACCTGCCGCCCGAGACGCCGATCATCGTCGTCGGGAACAAGGTCGACGCCGCGAAGTATCCCGACGAAGCGCTGCAGCTCTACAAGGACCTCGCGCCTCAGGCCGAGCGCGCCATCGCCATGTCGGCGTTGAACGATCCCAAAGCCGTCTACGCCTTGCGCGACGACCTGATGGAACGCTTGCTGGAGGCGCCGTTCTTCTTCCCTAGCGACATCCGTTCGGATCAGACGCGCGAGCAGTGGGCATCGGAACTCATCCGCGAGGCCGCGATGATCCACCTGCGCGAGGAGCTACCGTACGCCGTCGCCGTGCAGGTCGTCGACTGGCAGGACGCCGAGGGGGAGCGCCCGCACGTGATCACCGCCGAGATCTGGGTCGAGAAGGCGAACCACAGACGGATCGTCATCGGCAAGGGCGGCGCCATGATCAAGGAGATCGGCAAGATGGCCCGGAAGCAACTCGAGGTCTTCTTGCAGCACCGCATCTTCCTCGAACTCGAGGTGGTCGTGCGGCGCGACTGGCGCGAGGACCGCGAAGCGCTACGCGAGTTGGGGTACGAGCCGTGAGCGCCGGGCCGGGGCAGCGCCGTCGGGACCGCCCATCCCTCGCATCGACCGTGTCGAGCCGCGACCCGGCCTGATCGTGCCGATCGCCGCGCGCTGGAGGAAGATCGAGCGGCTGCCCGCGCCGCGCGGGCGCGAGGCGATGCCCGGCGTGTACGAACTCGCCGACGCGGAGAAACGCGTGCTGTACATCGGGCAGTCCGCTCGAGACGTTCCCAACCGCATCCGACAACACCTCGCGGCAGGCGGATGCGTCGCGGCTCGCGCCGTGTACTGGCGTTCCGAGTACAGCCGGGTGCCGATGGCCGATGAAGCACGGCTCCTGGCCGAGTACAAGGAGCGCCACGACGGAGCGCTACCACTGTGCAATCGCGCGACGCCTCAGCCCCGAGACGCGGAGCGGCGCAGGCGCGAACGGTTCGGGTTCTCGGTCGACTGACCTGCTGAAAACACGATAACCATCGCAAATGTGTGAAAACCCCTACTTGCCGCTCCCAAAGGGGCGTGTTATAACCGGGCAGGCGAGGAGAACGTCCAGGTCTTCTCAGATCGGTTTGGAGGGTTTGCATGCGCAAGTTTCTGGTCACCCTGATCGCCGTCGCCGCCCTCGGCTCCGGCGCCGCGCTCGCGCAAGGCTATTGGGC
>CAZOTV010000086.1:0-11983 GCA_964582795.1 uncultured bacterium | reverse complement strand
GCGCACTTGACTGGGGGTCAAGTGGTCGTCGGTTCAAATCCGGCCACCCCGACCAACGCGAATTGCGTCCTAGACGCAAGCGCAGGTTATCACGAGTGAGCACCTCTCGACGTGTCTAGTGCTCTTCGTGGACGCGAAACGCCCCCCGGCACCGCAAGGTGTATGGGGGGCAAAGCGTTACCTCAATGGCGGTGGGGGCGCTGACGGCCAGGGGCCCCATGCATACGCCCGGAAACTCTGCATCTCGAACGTTACTGGTAGGCTTTCAACGGCAAGGCGTTATCGTCACTGCTCGCATCAGAAGCACGCGCCAGGAGTGGAAGCAAGGATGCCAACTTTCTACGAGTTCTTCGCCGGCGGAGGGATGGTTCGAGCTGGGCTTGGCCCTAGCTGGAAGGCGCTCTTCGCTAACGACTTTGACGCCAAGAAAGCCGATACATACACAAGAAACTGGGGTGGCGCAGCGCTGGTAGTAGACGATGTCGCCAACGTCAGCCTAGAGCAACTTCCTGGAAGAGCAGACCTTGCCTGGGCATCTTTCCCCTGCCAGGACCTCTCACTGGCCGGCAATGGTAAGGGCCTTAGCGGCGAGCGAAGCGGGACATTTTGGCCTTTCTGGCGGCACATCGAAGCCCTAGCGGCCGATGGCCGCCCCCCTCGCATCGTCGCACTAGAAAACGTGTATGGGGCGGTCCGCTCACACGGCGGTAAGGACTTCGCTGCCATCGCGTCGGCATTCTCCGAGCTCGGCTACCGCTATGGTGCAATGCTTATCGACGCGGCCCACTTTGTGCCTCAGTCACGGCTGAGGCTGTTCATCGTTGGAGTGCATGAGAGTCAACGCGTCCCATCAAAAGCGCTTCGGGGCGAGCCGCATCCGACCTGGCACCCAAAAGCAATCAGAGAGGCCGTTAAAGACCTGCCACGGTCCGCTGCCGACCGCTGGCTTTGGTGGGACCTGCCACGCCCACACGAGGCCCCTGTGAACCTCTCAGACCTCATTGAACTCGAGCCCGAAGACGTCAAGTGGCACTCTTCAGAAGAAACGCAGTACCTGCTGAGCTTGATGAGCGAAGTAAACGTCCAGAAGGTACACGACGCCAAAGCCAACTCAAGCTTGAAGGTAGGCACACTGTACAGAAGGACTCGAAAGGACCTACGGGGCGAGAGGCAGCAACGCGCAGAAGTGCGCTTCGACGGCATCGCGGGCTGCCTCCGAACGCCGGCCGGAGGTTCCAGTCGCCAGACGATTATCCTGGTGGAGGCAGATAAGGTGCGCTCGAGGCTCCTGTCGCCTCGAGAAGGCGCTCGGCTGATGGGGCTGCCTGACTCATACTGCCTTCCGCAGAACTACAACGCCGCCTACCACCTAGTGGGCGACGGTGTCGTAGTACCGGTCGTCAGCCACCTTGCCCGGAATCTGTTCGAACCAGTTCTAGACTCTGGTGAAGTCAGTTCGACGGACGCCGTGACTTACAATCGCGCATCATGACCACAGAAGCAGTCGAAGAGCACTTACGGAAGCTGTATGACGAGAACTCCGAGTTCCGCCGTAAGAACGGCCTATCGGTGGGTCTGGTCATCACAAGGAAGGTACGCAGGAGCGGGCTTCCCCAAGACCCAGACGCACTCCTGACGAAGAAAGGGGGCCAGGTAAGCGGTCTGTCGGGAACTGCAGTAGCCCGGATACTGGCTGACTATGGCGTCCACCGGCGACTGGCAAGTGAAGGTGGGCGCACGAGCCGTGGCAGCATGGACGCAATGCGGACCTACGTCCAACTCCTCCAGGAGATAGACGACAAATTCGGCCTAACAGACGAGTTGCTAATCGTCGCTGAGCGTTTCTGGGTCGCCCGAATCCAGGACTTCTTCGACTCCCAACCCTTCGAGCTAAATCTTGACCCGTCTCTTGGCCTAAGCGCATTCGTTCGAGAGGTGCTGCGACTTGCCGAGGAGCGCCAGAGGCAAGGTGGCGGCATGCAGGTTGTGGGAGCTGTCCTCCAGCATCTTGTTGGTGCAAAGCTGGAAATCGCCACACGGGGCGCGAAGGACCTTACCATCGAGCATCACAGCTTCTCGACTGCAGACGCACCGGGTTCCAGGCAAGGTGACTTCGAGCTCAACGACAGCGCCGTCCACGTTACGACCTATCCCGGAGATGCGGTCATGGAACGCTGCAGGCAAAACCTAGCTCAAGGTCGCAGGCCGGTAGTCGTCACCATACGTAGCCGCCTCGAGGCGGCACGGCAGGCTGCTGAAGCCGCCGGAATCGAAGAGAGAATCGACATATTTGACGTCGAGCAGTTCGTGTCGCTGAACGTCTACGAGTGGAGCGAGTTCAGTCAACATCTCCGCCAGGAGACCGTCCGGGACCTGCTCGAGACCTATAACGACGTCGTAACCAACCACGAGACGGACCCGAGCTTACGAATTGAACTGAAGTGACCGGGCCCGCCCAATCCGCGACGGCCGCTGTCGATAACCAGCGTAGCCGGACGATGCGAGCCGTTCGCAGCCAGAACACTCGCACTGAGATGACGGTGCGGAAGCTACTACATGCCCAAGGATATCGCTTCCGCCTGCACAGGAAGGACCTTCCTGGAAAGCCGGACATCGTCTTCCCCGGCCGGCGCAAGGTCATCCTTGTCCATGGTTGCTTCTGGCACCATCATGCATGTAAGCGGGGCCGACGCGTCCCAAGCACAAGACGTGACTACTGGCTACCTAAGCTACGGAAGAACCAGCTACGAGATAGGAGGACTCTTCACGAGCTCCGGTCAATGGGTTGGTCAACGCTAGTCGTCTGGGAGTGTGAGACAGCCGATACAAGCGCTCTACTTGAGCGCCTCGAGCGCTTCCTGAGGCGCTAATGCTCGTGCCCTACTAGCAAGCTGTCGCGGTTTGCACGCCAAGTGAAGTTGAAGGTACCTAGGGTTGGCCCGTACACCTTCCGCCATGCCCTTCCGTCAGAGTTTGCATGCGCCTGTGGCGTTGCATTCAGCCGGTAGCGCGCCTTATCCCGGTTCACACCGTCAGTTACCAGGAACACCCTGCGCCCGCTCCGCCAACCTCCGCAGGGTCCAGCATAGCCTGGGCAGGTTGAACTTCTACTGGGGCAGCTTCGGCACTCGCCAGATGACACTCCGCCTTGCTCATGTCTTGTGCTAACTTGTTCATGTGCGGCGGGCGCTTGTCGTTGCTACTCTGTGGGTACTCGGCACCATGTCCCTTGTGAGTGCACAGACAAGACTCGATTACCTCGAGTACATGAAAGAACACGGCGTGAGTCTCTTGGGGGCTGCTCGCGGGCTCGGCAGCACAGGCAGCGATGCGGTGAAGGCCTTTGGCTATGAAGGCTTTGACTACTACTTCCAAGCGTCTGCCGACGCCGCCCTCGTGTTTGCCGACTGCGTAGAATTCTACTTCTATCTACAAGGAACGGCAGAGCGACTTGGCGTATCTGCCCAGTCTCTGATGGATATCGCGATGCTCCGACATAGGAGTGACCTCAGCTTCTTGCCACTGTGCGGCACGGACTATGACATTACCAGGATGTCCGTGGAGACTTCAGTTTGGACCGTAGGCGATGACTTCCCAGTCGCCTTCCATCTGGAGACGACCACGTTCATGGAGGTGCCTTCGGCGGGAATTCCTGAGCGGCCCTTCCGTTATGCGGTTCTTGGATACACAAACGCAGCGGTCGTTCCTAGTGAGGTCGAGGATTACGTCGAGGACATGATTCGCGCCCTGGCTCTGAAAGCTGCGCTCAACCAGTTGCCGCGACGTTGACTGCCGCTGGACCGCGCTACAGCTTGCCTAACGCTAGTTGCCTGCCAGCAGCGCGGCAGCCTGACGCGCGTGGCTGCGCTTGGCGATTGCATCACCTGCTCATCAAACTCAATGGAGCCGCAGTTGATGAAGTGCACGTTACAGCGACGACAGTAGTAGAAGAAGGCACAACAGTCGAACGTCACTCGTGGCGTGCCGCAATTTGCGCAATCGGCTGCCCGTCTTGTTCCCAGCGGCTCGGCAGTCACGGAGCGGCAACGGTCGATTAGCTCACTACATCATCGAATCCGTGAAGATGGTCACGTTGTCCCCCGCTTTGCTGCCACTCCTCTACATCCAGGTTGACGAGACTCTCGAACGGAACGGCTAACTTATAGAACTTGCTCTCATCGTCAAGAAGTTCTGGTCGGGCGTGAGTTAACCATGTCGCGCCGAGCCAACTCATTTCTCTATATGTCCGACCAACTGCCCATCGCTTCTCGTCTAGGAGCGGTTGCTGCTGTGTACCGTCCGGAACCTGCCGAATACGGTCCACCGTGATGTGCAGCACGTGCTTCTTTGCCCGGATGTAGTCAGCCACTAGCATCGTGCTTGGCTGAATCACGACTCTTTGCCAAGTCTCTGCGCTCGCGCAGAAGTCGGCGGCGCAGATATCGCTTCCAGGTCGATAGGCCGGCACGGCTTGCTTCTCGAACCCGGAGCCCAGTGCAGCTGCTGCCGTTCGAATGCGCACACTGTCTATCCGCTGATAGTAGAAGACGTAGAGGTTCCTGAAGTGCAATACAAACGCCTCGAGGACCGCGTCATGCAGTGGGCCACAAAGAGCGTCACTAGCAAGCCAGGCGGCCGCCAGCCTGAACATGGCCACCTCGTAGAAGACGTGGTTTGACGCTGCACGAAGAGCATCTGGTGTCATGCCACTTCCTCCCCCAGCCGGCGTCTGCTCACCTGCGAGCCCGTGCCGTGCTGAAGACGTCATAGCAGACGAGCCCACGCCGAGCCAACGTCAACCTGATTCAAAGCCGTGAAGCAATGGGCACGAGCTTAGCCCGCGTAACACTTCACAATCGAACGTTTCTGATGTGTTACAATGCAGTCATGGCCCAGAACGCGGTTGCCTACTACAGGGTGTCCACCAAGCGGCAGGGAAAGTCGGGTCTCGGTCTCGAGGCGCAAATGGCCGCTGTAGACGAAAGGGTTGCTGCGGACGGGCTCAATCTTGTCGGGGCTTTTACTGAGGTTGAGACCGGCACGGCGAAGCGCACAAGGCCGCAGCTTGAGGAGGCGCTGGAGCTCTGTCGGGCTCACGCGGCAACCCTCGTCATCGCCAAGCTCGACCGACTAGCGAGAAACGTCCACTTCCTTACCGGCCTCATGGAGTCTGGCGTCCGCTTCGTTGCGTGCGACATGCCCGAAGCGGACAGTTTCACGGTACACATTCTTGCTGCGGTCGCCCAAAGAGAGGCGGAGCTGATAAGTGAGCGCACGAAGGCCGCGTTGACTGCTGCGAAGCGTCGAGGTGTGAAGCTCGGAAACCCGAGCGGCTTTGCGCCGGGCGTGCAGCAGAAGGGTGTAAATGCCCGCCAATCTTCAGCTGCTTCCTACTACCGGGGTATCGTCCTTGACCACATCTGCGCCCTGCGCGACTCTGGTCAGAGCTACAGGGCAATCGCGGAAAGGCTGAACAGCGCCGGACAACGCACACGCAACGGCAAGGCATGGAATCCAGTTCAAGTGCGGCGGGTATATGAGCGGTACTGCACGAGCACGCACTGAGCAGTAACCCCGTAGGATGGCCTAGGAGGAGTTGTAGCAGGGGTCGGGCACACGCACCTATCGCTGCGCGATGGCGCTGCCTCCCAGTGGCTCTCAACGCGCAGGGTAGCAGGTGATGCCGCGACCTGGAGAGGCTTTGCGGGAATCGCGGCGCGTGCATTGGAGACCTTGTGGTCCGCCAACGGCATGGCCAAACCCCCACCTCGAAAAACGAACCCCCCCACTGGACAATGAAGCGGCCTCTATAGGTGAAAGAGAAAAAAGCCCGCCGACTAGGGTATGTTCGTGTTCCCGAGGCACGAAGTCCGCTGCTACCACTTGACAAAACGATGAAAATGTGGTATAATTGCAATAGACTGAGAACATAACCGGCCCCTGTTTGGGGCCGGCTTCTTTTGCGCTCGCGCCAGGCAGTTGCCCTCCAGCATCGCCCTTCGCGAGTCGCACCCGCAATCCCCACCCGCAGTGAACCAAGACGCAAATCTCGTGCGCCCTTCTAGAAGCGCGTACTGAGGCGTCCCCCCAGTAGCCGTCGTCAGCCTCGGGTCGACCGGTCCACTGGATTGCCGTCCGCAAACGATGCTCTCAGTCAAGAACCCGCGCCACGGCGCAAACCGGAGGTTGGAATGGACGACTCTACACGAAAGTTCATGACGTTGAAGGAGGTCGCTGAGAGGTATGCGGTCAGCTACCAGACAGTTTGGTCAATGGCCAGGGAGGGTCGCCTTCCGGCATTCCAGATTGGTGGTACAGGAAGCTGGCGAGTCTCTCGTGAAAAGCTAGAGCAATATGAGCAGACGCCATTCGAGGCAGGCACTCGCTGATGGTCGGGTTTGCCTCTCACCCAAGCTCGAGTATCGCCGGACCCGTAGGCACAAACATTCCGAACCTTCGTGTGCTACGGCCGCTCGAAACGGTCGCCGACGTCGATGAGGACACCGCTCGCTTCCTGGTAGATGGCCCGATTACCGTGCCAATAGGTGAAGTCTCAGTTTGGTACGGTGATGGCGGAATCGGCAAGAGCTGGCTGGCATACCAGCTGGCAGTAAGCATCGCCTCTGGGCGTGACTTCCTCGGAGGGTCCGTTTGTGCGGGTCGCATTGTCATTCTGGACTTCGAGAACCGCGAACCAGAAGTAGCCACCCGACTGAGAGCGACAGCTCGCGCACTCGGTATCCCAGGGCGAGACATCGCCGAGTCAATCCACCTCTGTGCGTTTGGGGCAACAGGTGAGACCCTCTTCAACGTTGAGGACGCTGTCTTGGCAGACCTTCAGCAACTCGAGCCCGCAATCGTAATCGTCGACGGTTGGCAAGGAGCCTTTGGTGGGGACTCAACAAAGGCCGAGCACGTCGACTCGGCTCACCGGGTCCTTCGGCGACTATCAGCTGGCACCCGTGCTGTTCTTGTGCTTCACCACATCTCGTCAACCCAGGCGGGTAACGTCGAACCCACGATTGGCGGAAACCGGTACGTGCAGCACTTGGCCCGTGCCGTCTACCTGCTCAGGCCCCTCGGAAACGAAGCGGTGAAGGCGAGGGCGGTCAAGGAGAACTACGGCATCTCGAGGGCCGGTGTGGAGCTGCGCAAAATCACGCGCGACGGCGGTCTGACATTCGAGCCTTCAACCGAGCCTGCAACATCGAAGTTCAGAGTGTACATCGGGGATGAAGCTTCCAGCAAAAAGGCATCTCCTAGGTCTAAGGTCTCGCCAGACGACATCGTGCTCGAGTACCTCCGAGAGTGCGGAGGCAAGTGCCTAGAGTCGCGTCTCTTCTTGCACGGTGCCGAACGCCTTGGAGTAACCCGTAGGGCAGCTAGCAACCGACTCAAGCCGGCAATCAGGCGAGCCATTGACTCAGAGCAGATTGTCGCGCAACCGGCACTCTTCAACACACGCGAGCTGCGTCTCGTAAGGCCGCTGGAAGGCGTTCCAACAGCTTCCAACTAATGAATCACGTCCTGAACGCAAAGGGGGCACATGGAAGGCACGTCGCACCCCTTAGTAAAGACTATTGCTTCATCTTCCTTCCAACAACCCCCCCTTTGCAACTGGTTACGACCAAAGGGCCCTACGCCACCGGAGTCATGTCCTTAGTCCGGTTCCTACTTCCAATATCTGCGTCGTCGAAGCATGGACCTACGCGGTACGAAGTCCGTCGCCGAGTGCAAGGTCTTACCTTGTGACGTCAGACTTCCCCCTGAAACCGGCCTAAGAGTGCGCTGGCACTAACTCGCTGGTTGAGTTTAGAGCCGCACACAAGAGCACCCATGTGGGTCACTTACCAGATTGAAACTGAATGCCAATGCTCACTTACTTTTGGCCATTTGCGTGCTACTAGCGTCTGGCGAGACTACATTGGTTCATCATTCCAAATCGAGACTACACAGCCGGTAACGTCACTACCCCCACATGTCCGGTAACGCCAATGCGCCACTTGCGCAACTCTGATTGCAGTTATCTCAAGTGGGTCCGCTCACATAGTCACAATGGTGGTGTTTCTGGCCTCAATAGTTCAATTAGCACGCTCGGCTAATACTACCTATTAGTAAGGTTAGTCCTGCTTGACAATTGACAAGCGGCGGCGCGCATCGGTTCCGCCAACGTGACGTCGGCCCCGGTCGGCTGCCTTCCGTGGTTCCCCCACAGCCATTTGCCGAATGCGCCCCCTCGAGAATGGTCGACCACCGGGAGCCCTGTGAACAGGAGACAGCGGCCGTCACTCCGACCCTTGACGACTTCCGCACCTACCGGAACCTGCCCGATAGCGCTGCCCGACAATCCCACCGTTCCAGATGTGCACGTACCCCCCGGTGGCCGCATCATGCCCACTACCCGTAGTGTCGTAAGGGACTCTTGTCCCCCCCGAACTGACTCATCTATTGGACATGCGAAGCATTCGTCCGCCGACGTATTCGCATATTCCTGGGACAGACGCCATTTCGGGGCTCACAGAATCGCACTGTGTTGGCGATAACTGACATCACGAGTAATCACTTTGCCTAGGCCAGCACTCGCAGCGTACCCGACGCCACAACTTAGGTCGTCCATAGTCTGTCTTGGTAGCCCCAATTGACGCCCCGGAAGCAGTAGGTAAAGCGACCGGAGACCAGCGGCAGGGAGATGTTGATGCTGCGTGGCCGCCGAGTACGTTCGACAGCGCCATCAACCTGTTGTCATCGAGACAGGGTGCGGCCATACGGGGCCTCGTTGAGCTTGGCTTGTCGAGTGGTCAATCAGAACCCTAACAGACGTCAACTAAGCGGCCTCAACGAGCCCGACGCTGGGAACCCATCTTGACGCGGTCGCGTGCGTCAGACGCCAGGGCCCTGTGCGTTCAGCTCTTACGGCAATTGGGTCGTTCGAGCGTTTCAATGCGACTTTGCGGGGCCAATGTCGACCGGACCCAAGTTTGAGCGCCGGTTACCACAACGATAGCTGGACGTCGTCTCGGTTGAATGCGGGCTCAGCGAAGCCACTTACTAGCTGGTGAGTGGTGAGCATGTCGTGCAGCCACGTCCCCGGTTAACCACCTAACGTACTGCTCAGTGGTCTTCAGGTTGCTATGCCCGAGAATGCGCATGAGGCTGAAGATGTCTCCGCCAGACCGCAGGTATTCCAATGCAAAGGTGTGCCTGAAAGTGTGGGGTCCAAGCTTCGTTGCCCGTACATTCGCTTCCAATGCGATTCGCCGAACAATCACTGTGACATCTCGCCCTGTGAGTTGTTGCCCGCTCCTGCCGGTAAAGACCCCTTCAACGCCATCCGACGACTGCCGTTCCCTACTGATGTAGCGACGCAGGAACCTAAGGCTTTCCTTTGCCGGCACCGACCTGTGTCCAGTCTTTCCGCAAACACTAATCGCCCGCTCCTCCCATCGCACGCCGTGCAGCTCAACACTTGCCAGTTCCCCGGCCCGCACTCCGGTGTCCAGCAGCAGAGCAAGCATCGCCTGGTTCCGCAACTGGTTCGGTCTCCCCTTTCTCGACGCAACAGCCATCATCTGCCGAACGTCAGAGCCCGAGAAGGTTACGAACTCCTGGCCCTCGGGCACCTTGACCTTGGGTACGTCCTCAAACGGACTCCCGTCGAGTAGACGCTGTCTTGCTAGCCAGGTGCACCACGCCCGTAAGCCGCGCTCATACGAGCGAACCGTTACAGGCTTCGTGCCGGACGTGAGCAGACCAATCCTCCATCGAACCACAGTCCCTCGCCTGAGCTCGCTTAGCTGCCGAACACCTGTGACCTCGACGAACCGCCCAAGTACCCCTTCGTAGAACTCGACAGTTCTGGGGCTGTTGCCTCGGAGCCTCTGCTCCATCAAGAAGTCTTGCACCGCTTCATTTACGTCCACTCTCACTCCCCTCTAGGAGGTACCGCAATGCCGCGAACGTCAGCCGACGAACGATTCTGGTCAAAGGTCGCCAAGGGCCAAGGGTGTTGGTGGTGGACCGCGTACCGTAACCGCGACGGATACGGACTCTTCAGTCAGAACGGGCGCACTCGCGTTGCAAGCCGAGTGGCATGGGAGATGTCTAGGGGCCCAATTCCAGTGGGTCTCGTCGTCTGCCACAGATGCGACAACCCGTCGTGTGTCCGGCCAGACCACCTGTTCCTCGGCACACACGCCGACAATGCCCGGGACCGAGATGAAAAGGGCCGAATTGCCCGTGGGACTGGTCACGGGAGAGCGAAGCTGACAGAGGCAGATGTCGCCTGGATTCGCCGAAGTTACAGGGAGGGAGGCGTCTCGCAACGTCACCTGGCTGCTGAGTATGGGCTCGCAATGAACGCAGTCAACAAGCTTGTTCGCGGGGTTACGTGGTCGCACGTCAAGTGACCGTCCTTAGGCAAGACATGATGTCTGCGCCGTGCAGGACGTAAACGCGGGTCTACCCGTTCTGGGGGTCAAGTGGTCGTCGGTTCAAATCCGGCCACCCCGACCAGAGAGAAGCCCGTCCCCTGACGGGTTTCTTCTCTTTTGGCCCGCGCCCGATTCCGCCCGGTAGTGCCCTGAGTCGTGTCACCGTTGCGTCTCGACCTTCCGAGGGTCGGTTCGCCGGGGGTACTTCGCGCTTCGACGCTGCCTCGAGAACGGCGACGTGCCGCTGCGCCCAGTCCTCGGCAACCTCAACCGACAGGTGTTGGCAGGTGTTCACCGTCTGTTGCACTGTCAGTCGAGCAGTGGCTGGCCTGCAGTTCTGCACGCAGGGCGAACCCTCCGCGCTGGCGACACTGCGTTACGGTCAGTCTCAGGCCAACGTCTCCCATACCTCTAGTGGCGATGCACCATGATGGGGGCATGAGGGCTCGTGTGGTCGTGCACAACGTAGCGTCCATCGATGGTCGGCTCACGCTCGCTCCCGGATCGAACCTGATGGCGGGTGACAAGCGCTGGGCCGCCATGACGGCAGACCTGCCGGACCCGTACGCGTGGGCGCGTGCTACGCATGACCCACAACTCTTCCTCGAAGGCAGCGGCTCGTTCCTCAATCCAGTGGCGGGAGAGATCCAGGGTGTCGAGCCTGGCCCGGTGACAGAGGGCGAACACTTCCTGCCCGACGACGTGGTGAGCGTATTGGGGCGGCGCTGGTTTGCCGTCGTGGACGGTGCCGGGGTGGTGGACCTGCAGTTCACCGAGTGGCCGGACGCTGCGTGGGCGGGCTGGCACAGCATGGTGCTGACCTCGCTGGCGGCGCCAGCCGCCCACCTTGAACTGCTGCGCCAACGCAGGATCCCCTATCTGGTGGTGGGAGAGCGTCGGGTGGCGCTGCGGCGTGCCCTCGAACTGCTTCGCGAAGTTGTGGGTGTCGAGACAGTGGTCAGCACCGGTGGCGGCCGGTTGGGTGGCGCTTTGTTGCGGCAAGGGTTGGTCGACGAGATCGACGTTGAGCTGCTGCCATGGGCGATTGGTGGACGAGGGACGCCAGCGCTCTTCGATGCCGCCCCGCTCGCGCCTGGGGAGTGGCCGACCCGGCTCGAGTTGCTGAGCACCGAGGTGGTGGGAGAGGGCCGGATCCGGCTACGTTAACGGGTCGTGCGGTGAAGCCGAGCCGTGCACGATCGTCTCACCTGACTCAGCGGATACGAAGAGACAGGAGAAACTCGCGTTGGCGGTGGCCAAGCTGCGTCGCTCCCCGGCGCCTCGCGGTCGGGACCCGCAGGTGTGCCCTGTTGGGTCTCGCGTTGTGTCGCACCGTCCCTGGCCCTCCGTAACCAGGCCTATCAGGCGAACTCCGGCGGCAAGCCGATGACGTGCGAGTCCCGATGCGGACGCATCCAGCAGAATCACCGGACAGGACGGGAATCTCGGTGGCTGCCTGAGGGTCGAGTGGTCGTCGGTTCAGATCCGGCCACCCCGACCAGAGAAAGACCCGTCCCTGACGGGTTTCTTTCGTTTGGCCGAGCGTCGGTCCC
>CAZOTV010000085.1:8113-11994 GCA_964582795.1 uncultured bacterium | reverse complement strand
TCGATCGTCTTGCGGTACTCCTCGAACAACGGCATGGGCCACACGCGTTCACCGCTCGCCTCCGCCGCCGTCTCGAGGCGCGCGCGGAGGGTGGGGTCGGTGGCGAACAACGACGAAGACACGCCCGAGCCTAGAGCGGTGACGCTCGCGCCGGTCAGGGTCGCGATGTCGACGACGGCTGCGGGCGCGAAGGTCTTGGCGTAGGCGAGCGCGTCGGCCAAGGCGAGGCGGCCTTCGGCGTCGGTGTTGAGCACCTCGATGCTGGTTCCGTCGCCGGCGGTCACGACGTCGCCCGGGCGATACGACTGGCCGTCCGGCATGTTCTCGACACACGGGCAGAGGCCGACGACACGCAACGGCAGGTCGAGTTCGGCCACCGCCTGCATCGCCCCCAACACGGCGGCGGCGCCCGCCATGTCCGACTTCATCGTCATCATCCCGTCACGCGTCTTGAGCGACAGCCCGCCGGAGTCGAACGTGACGCCCTTGCCCACCAGTACGATCGCCGGTAGGTCGTCGCGACCCGCGTTGTGCTCGAGCTCCACGAAGGCGGGTTCGTTCGCGGAGCCCTCCGCCACGGCCAAGAACGCGAACATCCGGTGGCGCGCGGCCCACACGCGGTCGCCGACGTGGACTCGCAAGCCGCCATCGGCCGCGATGTCGCGCGCGGCTTGGGCGAGATGCGCGGGGTTGGCGACGTTGGGTGGCCGGTTCACGAGGTCGCGGGCCCGCGCCACGCCCCTCGCGATCGCCTGGGCGGCGCGGACGCCCTCGCGCACGGCGGCGATGTGGTCTTCGCCTGCCTCGACGACCGCGATGCGCTCGAGGCGCGGAGCATCGGCCGCGCCTCTCTTCGCGCTCGCGAAGCGGTAGCTGGCCAAGAGGGCGCCTTCGAGCGTGGCTTGCGCGGCCTCGGACACGTCCAGGCCTCCGATGCCCGCGCCGTGGACGATCGTCGCCAGCGTGCGCGCACCGAGTTCGCGCGCCTTCGAGGCTGCTGCGGCGGAAGCGCGCCGCACCTGCTCGAGCCCGAACTCCTCCGTCGACCCTAGGCCCACGACGAGCACCCTGCGTGCCGGCACGGCGCCACGCGGGTAGATCACCGCCACTTCACCGAGTTCGCCCTTGACGTCGCCCCCTCGGATCAGCTCGCCGATCGCGCCGTCGAGGGCCTGGTCGATCGCGCCGGTGGCGCCACCGGGCGTGGTCACGCCACGGAACAGGTTGATGACGACGGCGTCGGCGTCCACGCGTTCGACGCGCTCGTGCCGTACTTCGCTGGGAACGATGACGGGGGATGGGGTGGTCATGGAGACTCCTCGAGGCGCGGCCCTTCGGGTGCGGCGTGGGGGCGGCATGGGCGCGGCATGAGCGCGGCGCGACGAGCACCATGCTACGACTGGGGCCATCGCCACGTCGTCGGTTGCGAGATGCGAGAATCCGTGGACGAGGAGTGCAGCATGGGCAACGCCTACGTCATCCGGTCCGCTTCGCGCACGCTTCAGGTCCTGTTGTCGTTCGGCAAACCGCCACATCGCTTCTCGCTGGCGGAGCTCCACCGCGACGCGCACTTCGAGAAGAACCAGCTCTACCGCTCGCTCAAGACGCTCGAGGCCGCGGGGTACCTGGCCATGGACGAAGGCGGGCGGTTCTACCTGACCGGGGTCGTGAACGGCCTCGTGGGAGCGGCCTCGGGCGCCCGCACGTTGTCGCTGGTGACCGTCGCCACCCCGCACCTCGACAGGTTGGCAGGGCAGTCCGGGGAGCACGTCAACCTGTACGTGTTGGCCGGTGATCACGCCGTATGCGTGGACCAACGGAAGAGCGCGCACCTGGTGCGCATCGGCTCGATGGTGGGGCGGACCGTTCCCTTGCATTCGGCGGCCGCTCCCAGGGCGATGCTGGCGTTCCTGGACGAGGGGAGGCGCGAAGCGTACCTGGCCGACCTTCCACCACCGCCGACGCCTCACGGCAACGCACTCGAAGGAGAGCGGCTCCGCGCCGAACTCACGGCCGCCAGAGAGCGCGGGTACGGCATCGACGATGGCATCTACGACGCCGCGGCGCGCGGGGTCGGCGCGCCGATCTTCGACGGGGCGGGCAGTGTCGTGGGCGGCGTGAGCACCGGCGGCCCCGCGTTCCGGGTGGGCGTCGACGACCTTCCGCGGCTCGGCGCCCTGGTCGTGGAAGCGGCTCGGGCGATCTCGAGCGCGCTCGGTGCGGGCGAGAGGACACTCGACGAGATATGAGGAGACGACCGACCGCCGGGGCCTTTCGCATGCGTCCGCCGTATCGCATCGCGACCCGATATCGCAGTATGATACGTACGATACCGACGCGGGCCGAGCGTCGCCGATCGCCGCGGCGCCCTCCGGAGTCCCGTTTGGGGAGCGCCCGTGAGTAACCAGTACGTCATCCACTCCGCGCAACGCACGCTGCAGGTCTTGTTGTCGTTCGGCAAGCCGCCGTTCCGGTACTCGTTGGCGGAACTGGTGCAAGCGACGCACTTCGAGAAGAACCAGCTGTACCGCTCCCTGAAGACGCTGGAGTCCGTCGGGTTCCTCGCCGTCGGCAGCGACGGACGGTTCGGACTCACGAAGGTGGTCAACGTGCTCGGCGCCGCCAGCACGGTGGGCCGGAGCTCGTCTCTGGTGGCCGTTGCCACCCCCTATCTGGACGAGCTCGCCGAGCGAAGCGGCGAGAGCGTGAACTTGGGCGCCCTCGCCGGTGACCAGGTGATCTGCGTCGACTACCGGGAGAGCGCGTCGATGGTGCGGCTGATGTTGAGCGTGGGCCAGGCCGGGATGCTCCATGCGGGCGCCGTGCCGAAGGCGATCCTGGCGTTCCTGCCGGCCGCTCAGCGCGAGCAGTACCTCGCGCGGCTGCCCAGCCTGCCACGCTACACGAACCTCACCATCGTCGACGTGAACGCACTTCGGGCCGACCTCGAGACGACTCGCGCCCGCGGGTACTCGATCAGCGAGGGCGAGTTCGACGAGTCGGCGCTCGCCGTCGGCGCGCCGATCTACGACGACGCGGGAGCCGTGATCGCCGGCGTCAGCACCGGGGGGCCCCGGTTCCGGGTGGCCCGTCAGCAGGTCTCAGTCCTCGGGCGCATGGTGATCGAGACCGCGAACGCGATCTCCCGCGCGATGGGCTACGGCGGTACCTTGGTGGGTGAGGGAGGCGTCAACGACCCAAGATCACGCCGGTTGCCGTGAACGTCAGGTCGTCGGGTGACACCTCGAACAGCGTCGTGAGCAGGTCGCCGGCCAGCGCCTGGTAGGTGGCTTGAGTGGCGGCGTCGCCCGTCTCCAGCCCCTCCTGGTGGCCCGCCAACGGCAGCGTCGCGAGCATCACGAGCGTCTCGTAGAGACCTTGGCGTTCGGCGTTGCCGGAGCGCCGGAAGTCCTCCGACGCCGCCAACGTGCGATGCTGGCGTGAAGGAAGGGGGCGCCATGACCGACGGTCCCGAACGGGGCGACGCCGCTCCTGCCGGAAGCGAAGGTAACGGCGGCGGTGGGCGCGACGAGGTGCGTGAAGACGTTCGCGGTGGCATGCATGAGAGCGTGCCGCCGCTCCTGGCCGGACGCTCGCTTACGGAGGCGGGCCCCGCGATGATCCTCGTGCACGGTCGAGGGGGTAGCGCCGAGGACATGTTCGGTCTTGCCCGCGCCATCGGACGCGAACGCTTCGCCTTGATCGCGCCTCGTGCTCGCCGTGCGAGCTGGTACCCGTACTCGTTCTTGGCGCCGCTGGCGTCGAACGAACCGTGGCTCACCTCCGCCCTGGCCGCGCTCGATGCCGCCGTGGCGAAGGCCGCGACGCATGGCGTTCCCCCTGAGCGCCTCGTCCTGCTCGGGTTCTCGCAGGGCGCCTGC
>CAZOTV010000085.1:4659-8013 GCA_964582795.1 uncultured bacterium | reverse complement strand
GCATGGCGTTCCCCCTGAGCGCCTCGTCCTGCTCGGGTTCTCGCAGGGCGCCTGCTTGGCCAGCGAGTACGTAGCGCGCAACCCGAGGCGATACGGGGGTCTGGTGGCCTTGTCGGGCGGTCTCATCGGTCCGGAAGGCACGCCGCGAGACTACCCGGGCGACCTCGAGGGAACGCCGGTGTTCCTCGGCTGCAGCGACGTCGACCCGCACATCCCGGTGGAGCGTGTGCACGAGACGGCACGCGTGCTCGGAACGATGGGCGGCTCCGTCGAGACGCGCATCTACCGCGGCATGGCGCACACCGTCTCCGAAGACGAGATCGAGGCAGCCCAGGCGCTGCTGGACGCGGTGCCGTGACGGGGTCACGAGGCGGCGCGCGGGGCGGCGACGACGCCGGACGACGCCGGAGCCGCGTCGCGGGGCTTCGCCTTCGCCGCGTAGCGCAGGGCGTATCCTAGGCCACGATGCTCGTTTCGCCCCGCGCGCTCTTCCCGGACGGCGCGGGCACCCCCGCCCGTCAGCTCATCGACGCCCGCGCCCCGATCGAGGTGGCGCGCGGTGCGCTGCCGTTCGCGCACGCGCTGCCGCTGATGACCGACGAGGAGCGCCGGCAGGTGGGCATCCGCTACAAGGAGGGCGGCCCGGACGCCGCCGTTGCGCTCGGGTACGAGCTCGTCGGGCCCGATCTGGAGCGCAGAACGGAGGCGTGGCGCACGGTCGCGAACCGGGGCCCGACCGCGGTGACCTGCTGGCGCGGCGGCATGCGAAGCAAGCTGGTGGTGGAGTTCATCGGCCGTGACGACGTGGCGCGCGTGGACGGTGGCTACAAGGCGCTACGCGCCGACCTCCTGGAGCGGCTCCCTCGGGCCCTGGCGCGCAAGCGCCTGGTGGTGCTGACCGGCCTGACGGGCAGCGGCAAGACGCGCCTGCTGCGCGCCTTGCCGGCTGGCGGAGACCTGCAGGTGCTCGATCTCGAAGGCGAGGCGCGGCACCGCGGCAGCGCGTTCGGCGCCATCGACGAACCACAGCCCAGCCAACAGACGTTCGAGAACGCCGTCGCGGCCCAGGTGATCCTCAGTCCTGCGCAGCGCTTGGTCGTCGAAGACGAGTCGCGGTACGTGGGCAGGCGAACGTTGCCGGGCCCGTTGCTCGCGGCCATGCGCGCCGCCCCGGTGGTGGTGCTCGAAGCGTCGTTGGCGGCGCGCGTTTCCTACTCGTATCGGGAGTACGTGCAAGACGCCACCCGGCGGCACGGCGTAGCGCCTACGGCCGAGCGGCTTCTCGCGGATACGGGCCGGCTTCGCAGGCGGCTGGGCGGCCAACGGACCGACGAGGTGCTGACGCGCATCGCGGCTCTCGCCGAGGACGAAGAGGCGTGGCACGACCCGGAAGCGCATACGGGCTGGATCACGACGCTACTCGAGGAGTACTACGACGTGCTGTACCGCAAGGCCCTGGCCAAGCACGGACGGCCGGTGGCGTTCCGCGGTGACGAGGAGGACGTACGGGCATGGCTGACGCGAACCGAGCGAGGGGCGCCGTGAGCGCGGACGAGTCAGGAGTGGAGCGGCCGGGTGAGCTTGGGCGAGAGTCCGCACCCGAGCATGCCGGCGAGCGCGCGCTCGAGGGCGCGGTGCGTCTCACGCGGACCGTGAAGAAGGGCGGCTGCGCCGCGAAGATCGGTGCCGGGACGCTGACCGACTTGCTGCGTACGCTGCCGCGGCCGAGCCACCCCGACCTGCTCGTGGGCACCGACCTGCTCGATGACGCCGCCGTCTGGCGCGTTCGGCCGGACCTGGTGGCGGTGCAGACGCTCGACTTCTTCACGCCCATCCTCGACGACCCGGCCGACTTCGGCGCCGTGGCCGCAGCCAACGCCCTGTCCGACGTCTTCGCGATGGGCGCGACGCCGAGCACGGCTCTGACCATCCTCGCGTACCCGCTCGACACCCTCCCACTGGAGGTGCTCGGCGCGCTGATGCGCGGCGCGGTCGAGGTCATCGAGGGCGCCGGCGCCGCACTGGTGGGCGGGCACTCGATCGAAGACGACACGCTCAAGCTCGGCTTCAGCGTGACCGGTTTCGTGCACCCGGATCGCCTGTGGACGAACCAAGGCGCGCGCCCGGGCGACGCGCTGATCCTGACGAAGGCGGTCGGCACCGGCACCCTCGCGGGCGCGCTCAAGAACGGCGAGATCGACGACGCCGACATGGCCGAAGCGATCGCCTCGATGCGGCAGGTGAACCATCTGGATCTCCCCGATGACCTCCACGCTGCCGTGCACGCCGCCACCGACGTGACCGGCTTCGGCATCCTCGGGCATGCGAAGCACGTAGCGGAGGGCTCGGCCGTACGGCTCCGCATCGACCCGGCCTGCGTGCCGGTGTTGGCTGGGGCGCGCGACACGCTGCGGCGCGGCATCCTCACCAAGGCGCACACCAGCAACACGCGTTACGTGCAGGCCTGCGTCCAGGGCCGGGAAGCGCTCGACGACGTGACCTGGTGGACGCTGGTGGACCCGCAGACGAGCGGCGGGCTGCTGCTCAGCGTCGCGCCGGAGGCCGCGGACGGGGTGCTGGACGTGGTGCGCGAGTGGTTCCCGCGGACGACCGTGATCGGAGAGGTGCTCGGGCGGGCCGTACCTGACGAGCGCGGAGCGGGGGCCGGCCGGCGCGACGCGTCGATCGTCCTCGCGTAGACGGGTCCGCCCGGCTCAGTTGTGCGTCGAGCGTTCCTTGTCGAGCAGGTCGAACATCGAGATCGGTTCGGTGATGGGCGCGCCGTCGACGGTGCTGCCACGCGCCAGCAGTTTCGCCAGCAGGTCGTACGCGAGGTAGGCCTGCTCGGCGTCCTCACTGTCGAACAGGAGCGTCTCCTGGCCGGAGCCGAGCACCGCCACGAGCTCGAAGTACTCGGCCTCCAACGCGCCGGCTTCCACCTGGGCCTGGTCGGCGTCGTCGGGGTACACCTCGAGCAACTCCACGCTCTCCACCAAGTTCATGTTCACGAGTCGGTCGTCGAGGGTCCACATCCACATGAGAGTCGCTCCTGATCGGCGGCTGCCGAGGTTCGGGGCCGGCGTCGCCGCCGGCTCGCCGCGCGCGCGAGGGGGCCGCTCGCTCGAACGACCGAGGCGGCCGGAAGGTTCCGGGGCCGCGCGCACCAGCATGATATCCCCGCTGACCGGATCGGCGCGGGTGCAGGGCTGGTGAGCGAGGCATGGAATGTCGAGGTCGGCGTGTCTGGCGTGCCCAGTTCTGGCGTGCCTAGGTCTGGCGTGCCCCGGTCTGGCGTGCGCCGGTCCGGCGTGCGCGGTCGGGGTTGCGCGGTTGTGCGTGCCCGGTACGGCGTGC
>CAZOTV010000085.1:0-4559 GCA_964582795.1 uncultured bacterium | reverse complement strand
ACGTTGCCCCAGCTCGGCGTCGGCAAGGCGACGCCGAGACCCAGGTAACTCAGCGACGCTTCCACCAACAGGAAGGTCGCGGCCGTGCTGGCCGCTTGCACCAGGATGCTTCCCGCGAAGTTCGGGAGCGCGTGGCGCAGCAGTTGACGACCGCGCGCCGCGCCCAGCGCCCGCGCCGCCAAGACGTACTCGGAGCGCAGCTCGGAGCGGGTGTAGGCCCGCGCCAGGCGGAAGTACACGGGGGAACCCGCGATGCCCATGGCCATGACGGTCTGGGCGGACCCGCCGCCGAGGATGGCCACCACCAGCAGGATGAGCAGGAAGCCGGGGAACGCCAGCAGCGCGTCGAACAGGCGCGACAGCACCGTGTCGAGCGTGCCGCCGACACCGGCGGCGACGACGCCAAGCGTGCCGCCGACGAGGATGGTGATGAGCGTGGCGGAGAGGGCGATCACGAGCGAGACGCGGCCCCCCGCCAGCGACCGCGCCAGCACGTCGCGTCCGAGGCCGTCGGTTCCGAGCGGATGCTCGGAGCTGATGGGCGCGTAGCGCGCGCGGTAGTCGGGTTCGAGCGGGTCGTAGCGACCCAGTTGCGGCGCGAAGATCGCCGACGCCGCCATCGCCAGGAACAACACGATCCCGATGCGCGCGCGCGTCACGACGCCCTCAACCGCGGATCGGCCAGCAAGTGGGTGACGTCGGCGAGCCAGTTGACGCCGACGTAGATGGTGACGGCGAGGATGGTCACGCCTTGCACGACGGGGTAGTCCCGCGCGCTGATGGCGCCGAGGATGGTGGCGCCCAGGCCCGGGAGGCCGAACACCTGTTCCACCACGATGGTGCCGGTGAGCAGGCCGCCGAGTTCGAGCGCCAGCAGCGGTAGCACGCCGGGCAGCGCGTTCGCGGCGATGTGACGACCGACCGCGCCGCCGGTCAGGCCCTTGCTTCGGGCGGTGCGGACGTAATCGGCGCGGCGCTCCTCGAGGACGCGGGCCCGCGTCAGGCGCGCCAGTTGCGCGGCGCGGGGGATGGCGAGCGTGATGGCGGGCAGCAGCAGGTGCCAAGACGCCGCCCACGTGAGCCCCTGCGGCGGGAGACCCAGGACCGGGAACCAGCCGAGCTGCACCGCGAAGAGCAGGATCAACAGGAAGCCGAACCAGAACTCGGGCAGCGCCAACGCTACCGTGGTGAAGCCGAGCGTGACGCGATCGAGCGTGCCTCCAGGCCGAAGGCCGGCCGGTACTCCGAGGCCGACGCCGATGAGGATCGACAACAAGAACGCCATGCCCGCCAGCGCGAGCGTCACGGGCAGGCGGTCAAGAAGGACGCGGGCCACGGGACGCCGCTCCCGCAGGGACGCGCCGAGATCACCCTGGGCCAGACCGCCCATGAAGTCGACGTACTGACGTCCCAACGACCGGGCCAGACCGAGTTCTTCCCGCATCGCCGCGACGTCTTCCTGGGACGCGTCGATGCCGCCCATGATGGTGGCGGCGTCGCCGGGAAGCGCGCGCACCGCCAAGAACACCAGGGTCAACACGACCCACAGGGTGAGCACGAAGCTGACGGTCTGGATCAGCAGGTAGCGAGACAAGGAAGACCGGTCCGAGAGATGGCGGGGCGGCGGACCTGCCGCCGCCCCGCCGGAGCGTCACTCGAAGTGCGCGCTGCGGAAGTCGAAGGAATCGAGCAGGGGCGTCATCCAGAAGCCCTGCAGGTTCGCCTTGCGAGCGTGCGTGCGGTTCGCCGTGCCGAAGTAGATGAACGGGGCTTCGTCGTGCATGCGCGTCAGGGCTTGCGCGTAGAGCGAGGCGCGCCTGGTGTGGTTCGCTTCGGAGGCAGCGGTGGCGATCCAGCCCGCCACGTCTTCGTTGGCATAACCGGTGTAGTTGGTGGACTCGACGCCGTACCCGCCGACGCGTCCACTGGGGTCGAGCTTGCCGGTGTGCCCCACGACGGTGATGTCGAAGTCACGCGGGCCGCCGTAGATCTCGGACAGCCACACGCCCCACTCGACGATGCGGATCTCGGCGTTCACGCCGACGTCCTGTAAGAAGTCCTGCACGATCTGACCGGCCTGGATGTGGGCCTCGTAGGGCTGCGGCAGCGCCATGTCGAGCGTCCAGCCTTCCGGCACGCCGGCATCGGCGAGCAGCGCGCGGGCCGTCTCCGGGTCGTACGGGAACGCCTCGACGGCGGAGGGGTACCACGGGCTGCCGGCTTCCATGAACGTGCCGACCGGCGTTCCGCCGCCGTACGCCACTTCCAGGACGATCTCCTTGTCGACGGCCAGGTTGAGCGCGCGCCGGACGCGGGGGTCGTTAAGGTAGGGGCGGCGCGTGTTCAACGCCGCGACCAGCACCAGGCCGGACGGTTCGCGCACCAGCGTGAGCGCCGGGTCCGCCTCGACGACCGGCTGGTCGGCCGCCGCGATGGTGTCGACCACGTCGAACTCGCCGGTGATCAGGCCCTGCAGTTGCACCGCGCTGTCGTTCACGAAACGGATCACGACCTCTTCCATGGCCGGAGCGCCTTGGTAGTAGGCGTCGTTGCGCGTCAGGGTGATGGCGTTGTCGCGCACCCACGACGTCAACGAGAACGGGCCCGTTCCCACCGGCTCGTTGCCGAAGTCATGGCCGGCGGCGAGCTTCTCCGACGGAAGGATGGCGCTCCAACCCGAGGCGAGGGTGGCGAGCAGCGACGGGGTGGGCTGGGCCAGCTGCAGCACCACGGTGCGCGCATCCGGAGTCTCGACCGCGGCGATGGCACCGTACTCGTTGCGCTTCGGCGACGCCGTGGCCTCGTCCATGATGCGAGCAAGGGTGGCGGCCACGTCGCCGCTGTCGAGCGCCGTCCCGTCGTGGAAGGTGGTCTCGACCAGGGTGAAGGTGTACGCCAGCCCGTCCATGCTGGCGGCGTAGGACGACGCCAGCGCGGGCACGATGTTGCCATCGCGGTCGACCTCCACCAGCGTGTCGTAGATCGACTTGCCGACCTGGAAGGCCGCGGTGGCGGACGTGACCTGGGGGTCGAGCGTGTCGGGTTGCGCGCTCATGGCCATGGTGAGGGTCTGGGCCGAGGCCGCCGACGCGAACAGCGCCATGGCGATGGCGACGGAGAGTGCGAGACGTGCCGTCCACTTCATGCTTGTCCTCCTCGGTGCTGCGCGAGCGCACGCCCGCGCGCAGGTACGACCCCTCCAAGGATGGCGCTCGAGGGTCGGGCCGACGTCATGTCGGCGCTCCCGGCCATCTGGGACCCGCCCCCAGCCAAGGGCCCCGACTGCGCTTGGAGACGCGCCCATGCTATCCGTTTCGGGCGCGCGGCGTGAGCTGTTTCACGTCGGCACGTAAGAGTTCCGTAACCGCACTGCCCCTACCGTGGTTGCACGATGATCAAGTGGCTCGCACGACTCGCACCCCTGGCGACCTGGTTCGCGTACCTGGCGGCCTACGAGTGGTTGTACGAGCGGCTCGGATCGCACGTCCAACTGCTGGGGCTCGTGGCCGTCGCCGTCGGCGGCTGGTTCTGGGGCATCCTCGCTGGCGTCGCGGGCGGGATCGCCGGCTTCGTACTGATCGCCGCGCTGAGCCCATCCCACATCGGCGCCAGCTTCGCGCTCGTCGAGATGGTGCGCGCCGACGCGATCTTCGAGGTCCTCGCGTACGGCGGCACGGGCCTGGCCGTGGGTTGGCTGCAGCGTCTGTACCGCACGCTGAAGCATGAGCGCGCACTGTCCGAGCGCGCGCAGATCGACACACTCACCGGGGCGTACACCCGCCCGGCGTTCGAGGAGCGCCTCGCGGCAGAGCTGGAGCGAGCAGGCGAGGCGAACGAGGGGCTGGCGATGTTGTTCGTCGACCTCGACCGCTTCAAGTTCGTGAACGACACCTACGGCCACGACACCGGCGACAAGCTCCTGCGTGAGGTGGGCCGTGTGCTGCGCGAGAACGTGCGCGGGCAAGACCTGATCGGCCGGATCGGTGGCGACGAGTTCACCGTCGCGCTCAGGGGCGTGGTCCAGGAAGCTTCCGCGGCTGCCGTGGCGCGCGGCCTGGTACGCGAGCTGAGCTCGCCGTTCAACATCGACGGCCGCGACGTGCAAGTCTCCGCCAGCATCGGCATCAGCATGTACCCGCGAGACGGCCACGATGTCGAGTCTCTGCTGCACAGCGCGGACGCCGCCATGTACCAGGTCAAGGAAGGCGGCAAGAACGCCTACCACTTCTCCACCATCGAGGTGCGCACGCGCCTCTCGCGCCGCCTCGAGCTCGAGCGGCAACTGCGCCGGGCGGTGCAGGAGAGCCAGCTCGAAGTCGCGTACCAGCCGCAGGTGCGACTGTCCGACGGGTCGCTCACGGGCTTCGAGGCGCTGCTTCGGTGGCGCAGCCCCGAACTCGGCCTGGTGTCGCCCGGCGAGTTCGTCCCGGTCGCCGAGGAGGCGGGGTTGATCTCGCCGATCGGCCACTGGATGCTGCGCGAGAGCGCACTGCAACAGCGTGCCTGGCAACGTCAGGGGCTGATGCCCGTGCGCATGGCGGTGAACGTCTCCACGATGC
>CAZOTV010000084.1:0-12207 GCA_964582795.1 uncultured bacterium | reverse complement strand
ACAAGAACATCGTCATCGGCAAGGCGGGCCGCAAGCGCTGGATGGGGCGCAAGCCGCACCAACGCGGTCGCGCCATGAACCCGGTCGACCACCCGCACGGCGGTGGGGAAGGCCGGAGCACCAGCGGTCGCCCGCCCGTCAGCCCATGGGGCCAGCAGGCCAAGGGCTACAAGACGCGCAACAAGCGGAAGGGCTCGAGCCGCTTCATCGTTCGACGCCGGAAGGGGAGCTGAGCCATGGCGCGGAGCATGAAGAAAGGGCCGTTCGTCGACGGCCACCTGCTTAAGAAGATCGACGCCGCCAACGCCTCCGGCGACCGGCGCGTGATCAAGACGTGGAGCAGGCGCTCCACCATCGTCCCGGAGATGGTCGGTCACACCATCGGTGTGTACAACGGCCGTCAGCACGTGCCCGTGTTCGTGCAGGAGACCATGGTCGGTCACAAGCTGGGCGAGTTCTCGCCCACGCGCACCTTCCGTGGCCACTCCGGCGGGCGGAAGGAGTGAGCATGCCGCAGGCCAAGGCTTCGCTGCGCATGCTTCGCGTCACGCCGCAGAAGACGCGTCTCGTCGCGGACCTCATCCGCGGCAAGGACGTGCGGGCGGCGGAGGACATCTTGCGCTTCACCGACAAGCGCTCCGCCGGGCCGATGCTGAAGCTTCTGCAGAGCGCGAAGGCGAACGCTGTCAACAACCACGACATGTTCGAAGACAGCCTCTTCGTCAAGGCGATCGAGGTGTCGGACGGGCCGACGCTGAAGCGCTACCTGCCGCGTGCGCGGGGTCGTGCCGACCTCATGCGCAAGCGCACGTGCCACATCTCGATCACCCTGGAGGAACGCAGTGGGAAATAAGATCAACCCGATCGGGTTCCGGCTCGGCGTGAACAAGGTGCCTTCCGCGCACTGGTACGCCTCGCCGAAGGAGTACCCGCGTCTCCTGACCGAGGACGAGCGCATCCGCGAGGTCGTGCAGAAAGACGTCGGGCACTCCGGCATCTCTCGCATCGACATCGAGCGCGCCGCCCACAACATCAACGTCACCATCCACACGGCCAAGCCCGGCGTCGTCATCGGGCGCGGCGGCGAGTCCATCAAGTCGCTGCGCGCGAAGTTGGGTGAGGAGATCCCCGGCACGATCGCGGTCAACGTGCAGGAAGTGCCGAACCCGAACACCAACGCCACGCTGGTGGCGCTGCGCATCGCCGAGCAGCTCGAGCGGCGCTTCGCGTTCCGGCGCGCCATGAAGCAGGCGGTGCAGCGCACCATGGAGTCCGGCGCGCGCGGCGTGAAGGTCCGCTGCTCCGGCCGCCTCGGCGGCGCCGAGCAGGCCCGTCCCGAGTGGTACTCCGACGGCCGTGTGCCGCTGCAGACGCTCAGGGCCGACATCGACTACGGCACGGCTCGCGCCAGCACCACGTACGGCGTGATCGGCGTCAAGGCGTGGGTCTTCCACGGCGAGATCGTCGGGGACCGCCAGCGCCGCGCCGCGGTCCTGCCGCGCCCGAAGCAGGAAGACGACAAGAAGCGCCGTCGTCGCCCGCAAGCGCGCCGTCGTGACGGCGCCGGCAAGCCCGGCCCCGGCGGCCGCGACGCGCGTCCGCGTGCCCGCAAGGAGCGTTCCTGATGCTTCTTCCCAAACGCGTCAAGTACCGCAAGCAGATGCGCGGCCGCATGACGGGCGCCACCAAGGGCGGAGACTACGTCGCCTTCGGCGACTACGGACTCGTCGCGTTGGAGCCCGCCTGGATCAAGTCGAACCAGATCGAGGCGTGCCGCGTCAGCATGAGCCGCTACTTCCGCCGCGGTGGCAAGATCTACATCCGGATCTTCCCCGACAAGCCCGTCACCAAGAAGCCGCAGGAAGTGCGCATGGGTAAGGGCAAGGGCGCGGTGGAGTACTGGGTCTCGGTCGTCAAGCCGGGGCGCGTGCTGTTCGAGGTCGCCAACGTGACCGAGGAGCAGGCCAAGGAGGCGTTCCGCCTGGCCGCGCACAAGCTGCCCATCAAGACCAAGATGGTCAAGCGGGAGATCTACGATGAAGCCCAATGAGATCCGCAACATGACTGCGGACGAGATCGAGGGCGAGGTCGACAAGCGTCGTCAGGAGCTGCTGGACCTTCGGATCCAAGCGGCCGTCGGACACGCGTCGAACCCACGTCGCATCCGCGCGGCCAAGCGCGAGATCGCGCGCCTCCTGACCGTCGCCCGTGAGAAGGCAGAGGGTGCCCGATGAAGAAGATCATGCAAGGCCGTGTCATCAGCGACAAGGCCGACAAGACCGTGACGGTCAACGTCGAGCGGCGCTTCAAGCATCCGCTCTACGGCAAGGTCGTCACCGTTTCGAAGCGCTACCTCGCGCATGACGAGGAGAACGCGTTCCACGTCGGCGACGTCGTGGAGATCACCGCCAGCCGGCCGATCAGCCGGCGGAAGCGCTTCGTCGTTTCGCGCCTCGTCGAGAAAGCGCGCGCGTAGGCCTCGGGAGTCGATGAAGCCATGATCCAGCAGGAAACCTACCTCGATGTGGCCGACAACTCGGGCGCGCGCCAGATCCAGTGCATCCGCGTGCTCGGCACCGGCCAGCAGTTCGTCGGCTCCGTGGGTGACGTGATCGTCGCGGCCGTGAAGGACGCCATCCCGCACGCCCAGATCAAGAAGGGCGACGTGGTGAAGGCCGTCATCGTGCGGACGCGGAAGGAAGTCAACCGCAAGGACGGCTCCTCCATCCGCTTCGACTCGAACGCTGCCGTCATCCTCAACCCCCAGAACGAGCCGCGCGGCACGCGCGTGTTCGGGCCGGTGGCGCGTGAGTTGCGCGAGAAGAAGTTCATGCGCATCGTGTCGCTGGCGCCGGAGGTGCTCTAGTCATGTCCGCCCCCAAGACCCGCATCCGGAAGGGCGACAACGTCCGGGTCATCGCTGGCAAGCACAAAGGTGCCGAAGGCGAGGTCCTGGCCGTCCTGCGCGAGAAGAGTCGCGTTCTGGTGAAGAACGTGAACGTCATCCGCAAAGCGCAGCGTCCGACCCAAGAGAACCCGCGCGGCGGCTTCGTGGAGCAAGAAGCGCCGATCCACCTGAGCAACGTGCAACTGCTCGACCCGCAGAGCGGCAAGCCGACCCGCATCGGTTACCAGTTCGCGGACGGCGGACGCAAGGTGCGCGTCGCCCGCAAGAGCGGCACCACGCTCGACGACTGAGGCCGTGAAGCGTGAGCACCGAGACGAGGACCATGGAAAAGGTTGAACTTCCCATCAAGAAGCGCTACGCCGCGATCCAGTCGCAGCTGGTAGAGCGTCACGCGTACGACAACCCGATGGCCATCCCACGCCTGCAGAAGATCGTGGTGAACATGGGCCTCGGAGAAGCGCGCGAGGACTCCAAGGTGCTGGAGAAGGCATCGAAGGAACTCGCCCAGATCACCTTGCAGCGCCCGGCCGTGACGCGCGCCAAGAAGTCGGTGTCGAACTTCAAGATCCGCGCCGGCATGCCGGTCGGCTTGCGGGTGACGCTCCGTGGCGTCCGCATGTGGGCGTTCTTGGACCGCCTGGTGAACGTGGCGTTGCCGCGCGTGCGCGACTTCCGCGGCGTGCCCAGCAACAGCTTCGACGGCCGCGGCAACTACAGCTTGGGCGTGAAGGAACAGATGGTGTTCCCCGAGATCAGCTACGACCAAGTCGACGCCACCCGTGGCATGGACATCACCATCGTCACCAGCGCCAAGACGGACGAGGAAGCGCGCAGCCTGCTCGAGCTCCTCGGCATGCCGTTCAGGAAGTAAGGAGGACTACGTGGCCACCAAGGCTCAGATCGCGAAAGGCGAACGTAAGCCGAAGTTCCAATCGCGTCAGATCAACCGCTGCAGCCGGTGCGGACGTTCCCGCGCGTACCTGCGCGACTTCGGCCTGTGCCGGATCTGCATGCGCGAGATGGCGCACAAGGGCTACCTGCCCGGCGTCGTGAAGTCGAGTTGGTAAGCGCCGCTACGCGAGCGCCCAAGCGAGAAGCGGTACTGGCGGGGAACAGGTCGGCGCGCACGCGCGGAAACCGCCCCCATGGAGGAAGGTAAATGCAGACGGATCCCATTGCTGACATGCTCACGCGCATCCGCAACGCCGTGGCCATCGCCGAGGCGAGCGTCGACGTGCCGTCGAGCAAGTTCAAGAAGGCGCTGGCCGAGGTGTTGGTGAAGGAGGGCTACCTGAAGTCGGTCGACGAGGTCGACAAGGAAGGCAAGCCCCACCTCCGCATCGGCCTGAAGTACGGGCCGAAGCGCGCCCCCATCATCCACTCGATCCAGCGCGTCTCGACGCCGGGCCGCCGCGCGTACGCCAAAGCACAGCACGTGCCCGTCGTGCGCGGGGGCCTGGGTGTCGCCGTCATCTCGACCTCGCGCGGCCTGATGGCCGACCGCGAGGCGCGCCGCGGCAACATCGGCGGCGAGATCGTCTGCGAGGTGTGGTGATGTCGCGCATCGGTAGATCGCCCATCCCGTTGCCGAAGGGCGTCAAGGCTACCGTCGAAGGCAACGTCGTCAAGGTGGAAGGACCGAAGGGCAAGCTCGAGGTCACCATCGACGCGCGCCTCGACGTGCGCGAGGAAGACGGCACCCTGACGGTGTCGCGCCCCAGCGATCATCGCAACGACCGGGCGCAGCACGGTCTGGCGCGGTCGCTCATCGCGAACGCGGTGGAAGGCGTCACCAGCGGCTTCGAGAAGAAGCTCGAGATCCATGGCGTCGGCTTCCGCTGCCAGAACAAGGGCAACGCGCTGGAACTCGCGCTCGGGTACTCGCACCCGGTCACCCTCGAGCCTCCCGCCGGCGTCACCGTTCAAGCGACGGAGCCGACGAGGATCACCGTGAGTGGCATCGACAAGCAGCTCGTCGGCCAGGTGGCGGCGAACATCCGCGCCCTGCGTCCGCCGGACTCGTACCACGGCAAAGGCGTCCGGTACGCCGGCGAGCACGTCCGTCTCAAGCCCGGCAAGGCTGCGGCGCGCTGAGGTTGGGGTAGATACGCATGAGCATGAACATCCTCGTTCGCAAGGAACGTCGCGCCAACCGCACCCGCCGTCGTCTGCGCCGGCCGGTGGAGACGGGCCGTCTGCGCCTGTCCGTGTTCCGCAGCGCGCGGCACATCTACGCGCAAGTCATCGACGACAACAAGGGTCACACCGTGGCCGCCGCCAGCAGCAAGGAGTTGGGCTTGTCCGGCAACAAGACCGAGCAGGCCAAGGCCGTGGGCAAGGCGCTCGCCGAGCGCGCCCGGGCCGCCGGCGTCACGCGTGTGGTGTTCGACCGCGGTTCGTTCAAGTACCACGGTCGCGTCAAGGCCCTGGCCGAAGGGGCCCGTGAAGGAGGCCTCGAGTTCTGATGGCTGATACCGACTTCGAAGACAAGGTCATCTTCATCCGCCGCACGGCCAAGACCTACAAGGGCGGCCGCCGCTTCCGCTTCGGCGCGATGGTCGTCATCGGCGACCGCAACGGTCGCGTCGGCGTCGGCCTCGGCAAGGCGCGGGAAGTGCCCGTGGCGGTGCAGAAGGGCCAGTACGTCGCGCGTCGCAACCTGATCGACGTGCCGATCGAGGAGCCTGGCACCATCCCCCACGAGGTGATGGGCGAGCACGGCACCAGCCGCGTGATGCTCAAGCCTGCGGGCGCGGGCACCGGCGTCATCGCAGGCAGCGTGCCGCGCGCCATCGTCGAACTCGCCGGATACAGCAACCTGCTCACCAAGGAACTCGGCTCGCGCAACCAGACCAACGTCGCGTACGCCGTCATCGAGGGACTGAAGCAACTCAAGACCTTCGACGAGTCGAAGCGGGAGCGGGAGACGGCGGAATGAAGGTCACGCTGAAGCGCAGCCTGATCGGCATCCCGAAGGACCAGCGCGCCACCGTGCACGCGTTGGGCCTACGCAAGATCGGTGACGCGCGCGAGGTCGTCGACAACGACAGCACGCGCGGGATGATCGGCAAGGTCTCGTACTTGCTCGAGGTCGAAGGGCAGGAGAAGAAGTGAAACTCAACGAACTCAAGCCCGCTCCGGGCTCGAAGAAGAGCCGCAAGCGCCTCGGTCGCGGCCTCGGCAGCGGCCGCGGCAAGACCGCGGGCCGCGGTCAGAAGGGCCAGTCCAGCCGCTCCGGGTTCAGCCAGGGCGCCGGCTGGGAAGGCGGCCGCTCGCGGCTGATCATGCGGCTCCCGAAGCGCGGCTTCAACCGCAAGAAAGACCCGCTGCAGGTCGTGAACCTGCGCGACCTGAACGGCTTCGCCGAAGGTGACGCCATCGACGCCGTGAGGCTGGCGAGCGCCGGCCTGGTGCGGCGTGCCGACCATCCGGTCAAGCTGCTCGCCGACGGCGCGCTCGAGGTCAAGAAGCTCACCATCACGGTCGACGCCGCATCACGCGTCGCCGTCGAGGCCGTAGCCGCTGCCGGCGGCAAGGTCGTCCTGCCCGAGAACGCGGGCGTCGAGGACGAACCCACGACGGCAGAGGGAGCGTAAGCATGCTGCAGGCCTTTCGCAATGCTCTGGTCATCCCGGACTTGCGGGCCAAGCTGCTCGTCACCATCGGGCTGCTCGCCGTCTACCGCTTGATGGTCCACATCCCCACGCCGGGGGTGGACATCGACGCGTTGCAGGCGGGCGCCTTCGGTCAGGGCGACATCTTCTCGCTTCTGAACTTCATCTCGGGCGGGAACTTCGAGACGTTCTCGATCGCCGCGCTCGGGGTGATCCCGTACATCACCGCCAGCATCATCATCCAGCTCCTGACCAGCACGTACCCGCCCCTCGAGCGTCTCTCGAAGGAGGGCGAAGAGGGTCGGCGCAAGATCACGCAGTACACCCGCCTCGGCGCCACGGCGCTGGGCGCGGTCCAGGCGCTCTTCCTCGCCATCGCTCTGCTCGGGCCGAGCGGCGCGCTGAAGGTCGGTTGGACCAACGGGCCGTTCTTCTGGTTCGTCGTCCTGGTCACCCAGATCGCCGGGATCACGGTGGTGATGTGGCTGGGCGAGAAGATCACCGAGTACGGCATCGGCAACGGCATCTCGCTGATCATCTACGCCGGCATCGTGGCGGCGTTCCCGAACGCGTTGGGGCAGCAGTTCGCCCTGATCGGCACGGGTGAGGCGAACGTGTTCGGGCTGGTGTTCTACCTCGTGCTCTTGATCGTGGCGATCGCCGGCATGGTACTGGTGCAGCAGGCCGAGCGGCGCATCCCGGTCCAGTACGCCCGCAAGGTGGTGGGGCGCAAGGTGATGGGCGGTCAGACGACCTACATCCCGTTGCGCCTGAACGCCGCCGGCGTGATCCCGATCATCTTCGCGGTCGCCATCCTGATCCTGCCGCAGACGCTCATCGGGGCCTTCCCGGAGATCGGCTGGCTGCAGGCGATCGGGTCATGGTTCAACCCGGCGCAGTGGCAAGGGCTGGTCACCAGCACGCTGCTGATCGTCGGCTTCACGTACTTCTACACGCAGATCTCGTTCGACCCGCGCCGGATCAGCGAGAACCTTCGCGAGTACGGCGGCTTCGTGCCGGGCGTCCGCCCTGGGCAGCCCACCACCGAGCACCTGACCCGCATCACCAACCGCATCACGCTGTGGGGCGCGCTCTTCCTCGGCGCCGTCAACGCGCTGCCTCAGACGTTCGCCTGGATCACGGGCACGTCGCAACTCTCGTTCGTGTTCTCCGGCACCGGCCTGTTGATCATGGTCGGCGTCGCGCTCGACACCCTGCGGCAGCTCGAGTCGCAGTTGATGATGCGCCACTACGAGGGCTTCGTCAGCAAGGGTCGGATCCGCGGCCGCGGGAGGCGCTTCTAAGTGAACGACCAAACCACCGAAGTCGTCCTGTTGATGGGCCCGCCGGGAGCCGGCAAGGGCACGCAGGCGTCCATGTTGGCCGAGGCGCGGGGGCTCACGAAGCTCTCCACCGGCGACATGCTTCGGGCGAACGTTCGTGACGGCACCGAACTCGGCAAGCGCGCGAAGCGCTTGATGGACGAGGGCGTGCTCGTGCCCGACGACGTGATCGTCGGGATGGTCAGGGGCGAGCTGGAGAAGATGGCGCCCGTGCGGGTGCTGCTCGACGGTTTCCCCCGCACGACCGTGCAAGCAGAAGCGCTCGATGCGCTACTGGCCGAGTTCGGCGCGCCCATCGACGCGGTCGTCGAGCTGGTGGTCGGTTCGGACGAGCTCGTTCGGCGCCTGGTGCGCCGCGCGGGCGAGGAAGGCCGTAGCGACGACAACGAGGAGACGATCCGCACCCGCATGCATGTCTACATGCAGCAGACGCGGCCGTTGCTCGACTACTACCGCGTTCAAGGCAAGCTACATTCCGTCGACGGCGTCGGCAGCATGGACGAGGTCTTCGATCGCGTCCAGGCCAAGCTGGACGAGGTGGGCGCATGATCCTCAAGCGCAAGAGCGAGCTCGACGTCATGGCGGCCGCCGCGGTCATCAACCGCGAAGCGCTCGAGGCCGTCGAGCGGCACATCGCGCCGGGCGTGTCCACCACGGAGTTGAACGCAGTAGCCGAGGATGCTATCATCTCGCGCGGCGGGAAGCCTGCTTTCAAGGGCTACAACGGCTTTCCTGCCTCGCTCTGCACGTCCGTCAACGAGGTGGTCGTTCACGGGATCCCCGACGATCGACGGCTCGAAGACGGCGACATCGTTTCGATCGACATCGGGACGTTCTACCGCGGGTACGCCGCCGACCTGGCGCGTACGTACGCGGTCGGGAACGTCTCCGTCGAAGCCAAGCGTCTTCTCGACGCCACCGAGCGGTCGTTGACCGCCGGCATCGAGGCGGCGCAGGCAGGCAGCCGGCTTGGCGACGTTTCCGCGGCCATTCAGGGCGTCGTCGAGCAGGCAGGGTTCTGGGTCGTTCGGGAGTTCGTGGGTCACGGCATCGGCCGGGAGTTCCACGAAGGACCGGAAGTGCCCAACTTCGGTCGTGCCGGAACCGGTCCCGTTCTCCGTCCCGGCCTCGTCCTGGCGATCGAGCCCATGGTGGCTCAGAGGCGCGCTCGCGTCGTGATCGCCGACGACGGCTGGACGGCTTCCACCGAGAACGGGTGCCTAGCGGCACATTTCGAGCACACCGTGGCCATCACGGAAGAAGGCCCATGGGTGCTCACGGCAGGTGGCGAGGTCCGCGGCAGTACGTCCGTGGCCGTCGCCGGAGGAGGTGTGCATGGCGCGTAGACGTTCGGGTCCACCCAGGAAGCCACGCGAGCAACGCCAAGAAGAGACGACGCAAGACACGATCCGCACCGAAGGCGTGGTCCTGGAAGCTCGCCCCAACACGACCTTTCTGGTCCAGTTGGACGCGGGACCCGAGATTCTTGCTCACGTAGGGGGCAAGATGCGCCGCCATTACATCCGCATCCTTCCCGGCGATCGCGTCGTCGTGGAGATCAGCACGTACGACCCGGAGAAGGGTCGCATCGTCTACCGCAAGTAGGAGTTGAGGCATGAAAGTCCGGGCATCCGTGAAACCCATGTGCGACAAGTGCAAGGTCATCCGCCGGCACGGCCGGGTGTACGTCATCTGCTCGGTCAACCCGACGCACAAGCAGAGGCAGGGATAAACCATGGCACGAATCGCAGGTGTCGACCTTCCGCGTGAGAAGCGCATCGAGGCCGCACTGCCGTACATCTACGGCATCGGCTGGAGCCGCGCCAAGGACATCCTGGCCAAGGCCGAGGTGGATCCGAGCACGCGCGTGAAGGACCTGACCGAGACCGAGGTCGCGCGTCTTCGCGAGACCGTCGACCACGACTACAAGGTCGAGGGCGACCTGCGCCGCGAGGTGCAGCTCAACATCAAGCGCCTGATGGACATCGGCTGCTACCGCGGGCTGCGTCATCGCCGCGGTCTGCCGGTGCGCGGGCAATCCACCAAGACCAACGCGCGTACCCGCAAGGGTCCTCGCCGCACCGTGGCCGGCAAGAAGAAGGCCCCGAAGAAGTAAGGACGAGCGCACATGGCCAAACCCACCAAGACCACCAAGAAGCGGGTCAAGCGCAGCCTCACCGAAGGCAAGGCGTTCATCCACGCTTCGTACAACAACACCATCGTCACCATCACCGACATGGACGGCAACACCGTCGCCTGGTCCTCGTCCGGCTCGATCGGTTACAAGGGCTCGAAGAAGGGCACGCCGTACGCAGCGCAGTTGGCTGCCGCAGACGCCACCCGCAAGGCCCAGAACATGGGCGTCTCGCAGGTGGACATCATCATCCGCGGCACCGGCTCCGGCCGGGAGCAGGCCATCCGCTCCATCCAGGCCACCGGGGTGAACGTCCGCACCATCATCGACGACACCCCAAGCCCGCACAACGGTTGCCGTCCGCGCAAGCGGAAGGGCTCCTGAGCCTTCGATTTCGCGCCCCTTGACCGGGGCGAAGGAGAACCATGGGTCGATACAGAGGACCGGTCGTCAAGATCAGCCGACGTGAGGGCGTGAACCTCGCCGAGACGCCGAAGGTGCAGCGCTACATGGAGCGGCACCCATACCCGCCCGGCCAGCACGGCCAGCGCCGCCGGCGCAAGCCGAGCGACTACGGGGTGCGTCTGCGCGAGAAGCAGAAGCTGCGCTTCCTGTACAACATGAGCGAGAAGCAGTTCCGCAACCTCTTCGACGAGGCGTCGAAGGCCGAGGGCGCCACCGGAGCGGTGTTCCTGCAACTGCTCGAGTCGCGGCTCGACAACGTCGTCTACCGTCTCGGCATCGCCTACACCCGGCGCCAGGCGCGGCAGTTCGTCGCGCATGGGCACATCCTGGTGAACGGCAAACGCGTCGACGTGCCGTCGTACCGCGTGAGCCCCGGTGACGCCGTCGAGGTGGCCGCGCGCGCCAAGAAGAACCCCATCATCCACCAGAACCTCGAGGAGCGCAGGCGCGGCAAGCTCAGCCCGTGGCTCGAGTTCGATGCCGAAGCCATGAAGGGCAAGTTCTTGCACCGCCCAGCGCGCGAGGACATCATGGTGCCCGTCAACGAGCTCCAGGTCATCGAGTACTACTCTCGCTGAGCGGCGAACGCTCCTAAGTCGCTACCGAGGAGGTACCGGTGCAGATCATCCCAGAATTCAAAGCCAAGGCCACGGATCGCTACGGCGAGTTCGTGGTGGAGCCCCTACCGCGCGGGTACGGCGTCACGCTCGGCAACCCGCTGCGCCGCATCCTGCTGTCGTCCATCCCGGGCACGGCGGTCACCAGCGTCTACATCGAGGACGTCCTGCATGAGTTCTCGACCATCGATGGGGTCAAAGAGGACGTGATGCAGATCATCCTCAACCTCAAGGACCTGGTCGTGAAGATGCACGATGACGATCCCGTCACCCTCACGCTGCGGGCGGAGAGCACCGGCGAGGTCACGGCGTCCTCGTTCGACGTCCCGTCCAACGCCGAGGTCGTGAACCCGGACCTCCACATCGCCACGTTGGCCAAGGGCGGCAAGCTGGTCATGGAGGTGCGTGTCGAGCGCGGCGTGGGGTACGTGCCCGCCGAAATCCACGGCACCAAAGACCGCATCAACTCGATCCCCGTCGACGCCCTCTTCACGCCCGTGCGCCGCGTTGCCTACCGCGTCGAGGACACCCGCGTCGGGCAGAAGACCGACCTCGACCGCCTCACCCTGCGCGTCTGGACCGACGGCAGCGTCGACCCGCGAAGCGCGCTCGACCAGGCCGTCGACACGCTGCGCACGCAGCTCATGGTGTTCAGCGGCGAAGGGCTCGACGAGAGCGAGGAGAAGGTCCCGGTGCTCACCATCCCCACCAAACCGGTGGAGGAGGCGGAGCCGGCAGCCGAGCAAGTCGTCATGAGCCTCGAGAGCCTCGATCTCTCCAGCCGTGTCCTGCACTCGCTGCAGGAAGAAGGCATCGACTCGGTCAACGCCCTGCTGGCGCTGTCCGAGCGGGACCTCAAGAAAGTCGGCGGCGTGGGTGAGAAGTCGCTCGAAGAGATCAAGGAGCGCCTCGCGGCGCGCGGATTGAAGCTGAAGGAGTAACGCATGCGACACCTTTCGCGCGGCCGCAAACTCAGCCGGTCCAGCAGTCACCGCACCGCCCTGGCGCGCAGCCAGGCGACGGCGCTGCTTCGGCACGGCCGCATCAAGACCACCATCTCGAAGGCCAAGAACCTCCAGCCGTACGTGGAGAAGCTCATCACCACCGCCCGCGGCGGCGACCTGCA
>CAZOTV010000083.1:0-12330 GCA_964582795.1 uncultured bacterium | reverse complement strand
CCGCGGACACCGACGCCGACGGTGCGGCCGAAGGCGGGCCCGAGGGCACGGATACGGGCTCCGCCACAGGCTCCATCACGGGTGCGGCCACGGGTGAGGCCACGGGCCGAGGCGGCCGTGGCCAGCAGGAGCACGACGATCGCGACGACGCGAACGGAAGGGACGCATGACGACCACCGACCTGGTGGAGCACACCACCGACCTCACCCCGGTCCAGATCGTGGAGGAACTGGACCGGCACATCATCGGCCAGAGCAAGGCGAAACGTAGCGTCGCGGTGGCGCTTCGCAACCACTACCGCCGGCGACGCCTTCCCTACGAGGTCCAGGCCGAGGTCACGCCGAAGAACATCTTGATGATCGGGCCGACCGGTGTCGGCAAGACCGAGATCGCGCGGCGCCTTGCGAAGCTCGCCGGGGCGCCGTTCCTGAAGGTCGAGGCGACGAAGTTCACGGAAGTCGGGTACGTCGGCCGCGACGTTGACTCGATCGTCCGCGACCTGGTGCGCGCCGCCGCCGTGATGGTCGAGGAGGAGAAGAAGGAAGCCGTCATGGGACGCGCCCGCGAGGTGGCCGAGGGGCGCCTCTTGGACGCCCTGCTTCCGGGAGGCAGCGGCGAGGGACGCGAGCGGATGCGGGC
Organism: uncultured bacterium; assembly: GCA_964582795.1. Classification (GTDB taxonomy): domain Bacteria; phylum Deinococcota; class Deinococci; order Deinococcales; family Trueperaceae; genus CAZACZ01. The sequence goes on along the minus strand of CAZOTV010000083.1, from coordinate 11,691 downwards.
GCTGTTGCGCGCCGGCGAGCTCGACGATCGCACGGTGGAGATCGAGGTCAAGGACGAGCCGCCGGTTGGCATGCCCATGCCGGGGATGGAAGAAGCCGGTCTCAACCTGCAGGACATGTTCAAGAAGTTCATGCCCGAGAAGAAGGTCCGCCGCAAGGCGAGCGTGCGCGACGCGCGCCGCATCCTCGAGAACGAGGAGGCCGACCGCTTGATCGACCACGACGAGGTGACGCGCGAGGCGGTCGACCGCGCTGAGAACATGGGCATCGTCTTCATCGACGAGCTCGACAAGATCGCGGGCAACGACCGGACGTCCGGCGACGTCTCGGGCGAGGGGGTGCAGCGCGACCTGTTGCCGATCGTGGAGGGAACGCAGGTCACCACCCGCTACGGTCCCGTCCGCACCGACCACGTGTTGTTCATCGCGGCGGGAGCGTTCTCCGACGCCAAGCCGTCCGACCTGATCCCCGAACTGCAGGGGCGATTCCCGATCCGCGTCGAACTCGAGGAGCTCGACGCCTCGGACTTCCAGCGCATCCTGACGCAACCGCAGTACGCGCTCACCAAGCAGTACACCGACCTACTGGCGGTCGACGGCACCCACTTGCGCTTCGACGAATCCGGCATCGTGGCGCTCGCGCAGTTCGCCGAGCAGGTCAACCGCGAGGTGGAGGACATCGGCGCCCGTAGGCTTCACACCGTGCTCGAGACGGTGCTGGAGGACGTGGCGTTCGGCACGCACCTCGGCACCGTCGTCATCGACGAGGCGATGGTGCGCCGCAAGCTGGCGGACATCGTGGAGGACGAAGACCTGACGCGTTACGTGCTGTGAGCGACGGTCGTGGCCACGTTGGCGCACCGCGTGGTCCGGAACGGGCCGGGAACGGGGCGATGATGCGTGACCTGAAAGTGAGCGCCGCGTGACGACCAGGATGGCGACCCTCCTCGACCGGTTGGGGTCGAGCTACTGGTTCGTGCCCACCTTGATGACGCTATCGGCCATCGTGCTGGCCATGGTCACCTTGCGGCTCGACACCGTCACGTCTTCGTCCGTGCTCGACGGCATCCCGCTGCTCGGCAGCCGCGTGCAGGCCGACGGCGCCAGGACGCTGCTCGGGTCGGTAGCGGGCTCGCTGATCACCGTCACCGGTCTCGTGTTCTCGCTGACCATGGTGGCGCTGCCGATGGCCGCGCAGCAGTTCGGCCCGCGCCTGGTGGGGAACTTCATGCGCGACCGTGGCAACCAGACGGTGCTCGGCGTGTTCTTGGCGACCTACGTCTACTGCCTGACGGTGCTCCGGTCCATCCGTAGCCCCGACTTACCGAGCGCGGACGAGCTCGCGAACGGCGCCGTCGCCGACCCGGGGTTCGTGCCGCAGATCTCCCTCGCGGCCGCGTTCGTGCTCACGATGGCGAGCCTGTTCGTGTTGATCTACTTCATCCACCACGTCGCCGAGAGCATCCAGGTCGGGAACGTGATGGCGCGGGTCAGCCGGCTGTTGGCGGCCCGCGTTGCGTCGTATCCGCCACTGACGGACGCCAAGGATGCCGACGAGGCGGCGCGCGAGCCGGACCAGGTCGGCGATGACCTCGCCGGTTTCGATGCCGACGTGATCACCGTCCGCTCGGAACACACCGGGTACCTCCAAGCCATCGACGGCGCCGGGCTGGCGCGCTTGGCGAAGGAGGCAGGAGCCCGCATCCGACTGCATCACCGCCCCGGCGCCTACGTCATGCGCGGCGGTCCGCTCGCCGACGTGCAGCCGGAATCGGCGGCGGACGCGGTGCGCGACCGCATCCCGACGAACCTGGTGTTCGGCCGCATCCGCACGCACCAACAGGATCCGGGCTTCCTCTTCGACCAACTGCTCGAGGTCGCGTTGCGCGCGCTCTCGCCCGGCATCAACGACCCGTTCACGGCCATCGACGCCATCGATCGCCTGGCGGAGGGCCTGGATCTCCTTTCGCGCAGAGCGCCGCCGCCGTCCACTTGGCGCGACGACGACGGAGACCTGCGGGTCGTGGCGCCCGAGTTCGACTTGTCAGGAACGGCCGAACGCGTCTTCGGCGCCATCCGCGGCTACGGCGCGGGCGACCTTCAGGTCGCTACGCACCTGGCATCCACCTTGCGCAGGCTCGAGGCGAGCACGGCGCACGAAGGACTGCGTCGCGCCGCAGCGCGCGAAGTACGGCGCCTGCTCGCCTCGGCCGAACCCCGTTTGAGTAGTCAGGACCTAGCGCAGTTACGCGACGCATCGAAGCGCGTGACGGCATGGATCCGACTGGAGGAACCGGACGCGGAGGATTGACGGCGACCTTGCCCGCCGAGCTCCGGGCTCAAGGGGTCGTCACCTGTTGCAGCGCCGCCATGTGCACCTCGAGCAACCAGACCGCGACCCGGTTGTTGGCACGAAGTTGCTCGAGCGTCAACGTCGACGGGTCGCTCTTGCAGACGGCCTGCTCTTTCAGTTCGATCTCGGCCGGCTGCATCCCGGTCATCTCGATCACGACAGGGATCGCGCCGGACAGGGTACCCGTCTGCATGAGCGTCTGCGCGGCGTACTGGATGCTCGAGCACAGGCTCGTCTGCACCTCGAGGATCGCCACGCGAAGCTCGTCGGGCGAGGGCTGCGCGGCCATCGGTGCAGGTTCTGGGAACTGCGGCGCCTGCGCCAGGCCGAAACCGGCGATGAGGCCGAGGGCGAGGGTGAAGGTCAAGATTCGTCGGACCATGGGAACACCTCCTGGGTGACGCGCGAAAGGGAGCGCGTTGCCGTCACCCTAGGCCCACGAGGTGCGCCGGTTCTTCGACCTTTGTCGGTTCTTCGGGACTCCTCGGTTCTTCGGTCTTCGTCGGCGCTTCCGACCTGGTCGGTTCGCGCGTGCTCACGCCAGCCTGGCGCGCTCCTCGAGTCCGTCGCGGTCGAGCAGGTGCACGCGCTGCCTCTCGACACGGATCAGACCGGCGTCCGTCAACGCGCGCAGGACCCGGTGGAGCACGTCGGGAACGGTGCCAAGGCGAGCAGCGAGTTCGGCCTGCGTGGCCCACTTGCGGCGCTCGAACACGTCGCCCTCGGCCCCTTCGAGCAAGAACCGGGCGACGCGCGCCTCGAGCGTGCGCAGTGACAACGACTCCACCAACGCGACGGTAGACAGCAACCGCTTCGCCAGGTTCTGTAGAAGCGGCCACGCGAGGCTCGTCTCGCTGCGCGTGAACTGCACGATGGCAGCACGCGGCAACAGCCAGAGCGTCCCGGGTTCGAGCGCCACCAGGCTGGCGGGGTTCGGCGTCTCGAGCAAGATCCCGATCTCCTGCAGCACCTCGCCCGGACCCACGTCCCGCAGCACCTGTTCGCGGCCCGCGGCCGAGATCTTGGTGACTTTGAGCCAGCCGGACGCCACGACGTACAGCCCCGAGCACATTTCGCCTTCGAGGAAGATCACCTGCTCCGCCGCGAACGAGACGCGCCGAGCCTCCACCGCCAAGCGGTCGAGCAACGCTTCCGGCACGTCCTGGAACAACGCAACGGCGGCCAACGCGCTTCGAGCGTCGAGCGCGGGTGCGAGGGGTTCGGCACCCGCCGGGACATCGTCGGCTCTACTCATCGGGGCACGCTACAGGTCCCAGTAGCGCAGCTCGTCCTCGCCGAAGCCCGGCTCACTACGGCGCGCGAACGCCAGGAGCCCGTCGCGGTCTGGTAGTTCGAGGTAGTACCGGAAGTTCGCCAGGTAGCGCTGCACCACCTCGTGCGGAAGCCCTAGGCGGTGCGCCTCCTCACGCGCGACGTCGGCAAGGCGCCCGAGGCCCTCTTCGCGGGCCGCGCGGAACTCCGACACCAGGCGATCGGACGGCCTCCGGTCGGCACGCGACGCCCACACCGCGAACGTGAACGGCAGCCGCGTGACGCGGTACCACGCCTCACCGAGGTCCGTGACGAGTGGCCGGCGCCGGTCTTGGCCGACAGCCCTGTGCGCCACGCCCTCGCGCAGCGCGGCGTCGCCGATCAGCAAAGCGGCGTCACATGCGTCGAGCATCGCGTCGAGGTCCGACGGCATGGGCACCAGCTCGGCCTCGATGCCGTCTTGCCCAAGTAGGACCTGCAAGAGCGCCACGCTGGTGGCGGAGTCGGTGGTGACGGCGATGCGGCGACCCGCGAGCTCCTGCCAGGGCCGCCAGTGGAACAGCATCACGCTGTACACGGGTCCCAGCGTCGCGATCGAGAAGTCGGGCAGGGCCCGGAGCTCGCGGCGGTGCCGCACGAACTCGATCGAGGAGATCAACGTCAGGTCGATGTCCCCCGCCAGCAACGCGGCGTTCAGCTCGGTGGGCACGCCGCGCACGAACTCGACCGCGCCGGCGTCGGACGTCCACGGCCGCAGCCGCCAGTGAAGCGGGGCAACGTTCGTGTACGAGACGATCCCGAGCCGCTCGACGCGGCGCTGGGCCGTGACGCCGAGGCCGGAAGGTTCGACGTGGGCCGTTCGAGCGTCCTCGTCCACGTTCAGTTCCCGACCACCTTCAGTTCGCGGTAGAGGGCGTCGCGCAGTACGGGAACCCGCCCGGCGGTGCGGATCAGCTGGACTAGTTCCTCCTCGGTCATGCCCTTCTCGGTCACCGCGCCGGATGCGTGCGCGATGCGTTCGTCCTTGATGGTGCCGTCGATGTCCGACACGCCCGCCGACAGCGCGACCTGGGTCAGCTCCGGCGTGATCATGATCCAGTACCCCTTGACGTGGGGGAAGTTGTCGAGCATCAAGCGCGCGACGGCCAGGTTGCGCAGGTCGTCGAGACCGGTGGTGAAGCGCGTTCCCAGTTCCTTCGCGAGCGGGTTGTTGTCGGGTTGGAATGCCAACGGGATGAACGACAGGAAACCGCCGGACTCGTCCTGTTGGGTCCGCAGGCGGATCATGTGATCCAGGCGCTCCTGAAGCGTCTCGATGTGGCCGTAGAGCATGGTGGCGTTGGTGGGGAGACCGAGTTCGTGCGCGGTGCGGTGCACCTCGAGCCACCCTTCGGCCGTCACCTTGGCGCGCGCGATCTTCTTGCGCACCCGCTCGGCGAAGATCTCGGCGCCGCCGCCCGGCAGCGCCACCAGGCCGGCGTCCTTGAGCTCCTGCAACACTTCGCGATAGCTCTTGCGGGGGCGCGTGATCCGCGTGAAGTGATGGATCTCGGCAGCCGTCCACGCCTTGACCTGGGCGCCGGGGTAGCGCTCGGTCAAGCCGCGCACCAAGTCCAGGTAGTACTGCCAGTCTCGTTTGGGGTGATGTCCCGAGGAGATGTGGATCTCGGTGAGGTCGGGGTGCCAGTACTGGTCGACGTACGCCCAGACGTCCTCGAGGTCGTAGTCCCATACGCCGTCCTCACCGAGCTTGCGCTGGAACCCGCAGAACGTGCAGCCGACATAGCACACGTTCGTCTGCGATAGACGCAGCGAGTGCACGTAGTACGCCTTCGCGCCCACCTTGCGCCGCCTCACCAGGTCGGCAAGGCGCATGAGCGCCGGCACGTCATGGGTGCGGTAGAGCACCATCCCGTCGTTCTCGTCGAGTCGTTCCCCGGCCAGGACCTTCGCAGCTACCGGCTCCATGGCCGGGTCACGCAGCGGCAGGTCGGTCAGGTCGGCCAGGCCCGCCTCGTGGGGCGTGGCGCGCGCCTGCGCCGCGTCCGCGGCGGGGGTCCATGCGGGGCGCGCGACTCGGTTCATCTGTGGCTCGGCGCTCATCGAGCGAGTCTACCACCGACCCACCAGGCGCCAAGGACGCGTGACCGACGGAACGATGCCCATGGAACCTGGGTCAGACGTGCAGCGCCCTGCCGTCGACCGCCAGCGCGGCCTCCTTGACGACTTCCGCCAGCGTCGGGTGGGCGTGGACGGTCCGCGCGAGGTCTTCGCTGCTGGCGCCGAACGCCATCGCGGCCACCGCCTCGGCGATGAGGTCGCCGGCGCGAGGCCCGATGACGTGGACGCCGAGGATGCGGTCGGTGTCCTGGTGCGCCAGGATCTTCACACGTCCCTCGGTGTGACCGAGCGCCCGTGCGCGGCCGTTGGCCATGAACGGGAACACGCCTTTGCGGAACGGCACGCCTCGGTCGTTCAGCTCCTCCTCGGTCTTCCCGACGGTGGCGATCTCCGGCTCGGTGTAGACCACGCCCGGGACCAGGTCGTAGTGCACGCCGGCCGGCTGCCCCGCGAGCATCTCCATCAACGCGACGCCATCCTCCTCGGCCTTGTGCGCCAGCATCGGGCCGGGCACCAGGTCGCCGATGGCGTAGACGCCACTGGCACTGGTGCGGAACCGTTCGTCCACCTTCACCCTGCCGCGATCGTCCAACACGACCCCGGCTTCCTCGAGGCCGAGGCCCGCCGTCGCGGGCTTGCGTCCCACCGCCACGAGCACGCGTTCCGCCTCGACCGCGTCGCCGTCCGCGACACGCACCGTGGCGCGGCGCTTGGCGCCCTTGCCGCTGATGTCGACGCCTTCGACGCGGGCGCCGAGGCGGAACTCGATGCCTTGGCGTCGGAACACCTTCAAGGCTTCCTTGGCCGTCTCGCCGTCCATGCCCGGCAAGATCCGGTCGAGGTACTCGAGCACGGTCACCTTGGAGCCCAGACGCGCCCAGACCGAGCCGAGCTCGAGCCCGATGTAGCCTGCGCCGATCACGACGAGGCTCTCCGGCACCTGCTCCCAGGTGAGCGCTTCGGTGCTGCTCACGACCACCTCGTCGTCGAGTTCGACGCCCGGCAACGTGGCGACCACCGAGCCCGTCGCCAGCACGACGTGCTCCGCGACGAGGTCGAGCGCGCCCCCTTCGACTTCGGGGCCTTCGACGGTGACCTGGCGGTCGCCGCTCAGACGGCCGGTTCCGTGATAGCGGGTGATCTTGTTCTTCTTGAACAGGAACGCCACGCCATCGGTGTTCTGCTTCACGACCTTGGCGCGGCGCGCCTGCATCGCCTCCAGATCGAGGGCGATCTTCTCGGCCACGACGCCGTGCTCGGCGAAGCGCTCGCGCGCCTCGGCGTACAGGAAGCTCGACTCGAGCAACGCCTTGCTGGGGATGCAGCCGACGCGGACGCAGGTGCCGCCGAGCGCAGGCTCCTTCTCGACCACGGCGACGTCGAAGCCGAGCTGGGCGCCGCGGATGGCGGCGACGTAGCCGCCGGGACCGGCCCCGACGATGACGATGTCGTGCTGCTTGGTGGCGCTCACGTCAGACCTCGATCAGCATGCGTGCCGGGTTCTCGATGGCGTCTTTGATGCGCTTCAAGAACGTCACCGCCTCGCGTCCGTCGACGATGCGGTGGTCGTACGTGAGTGCGAGGTACATCATCGGGCGGATCACCACCTCGCCCCCCGACGCCACCGGCCGCTCCTGGATCGTGTGCATCCCCAGCACGCCCGACTGAGGCGGGTTCACGATCGGCGTGGAGAGCAGCGATCCGAACACGCCTCCGTTGCTGATCGTGAACGTTCCGCCCTGCAGCTCGTCGGGTGTGATCTTGTTCTGCGACGCCCGCTGGCCGAAGTCGGCGATGGTCTGTTCCACCTCGGCGAACGAGAGGCGCTCGGCGTTGCGGACGACCGGAACGACGAGGCCCTTCGGGGTCGAGACCGCGACGCCGATGTCGTAGAAGTTCTTGTAGACGATGTCGGTGCCACGGATCTCGGCGTTGAGCTGCGGGATGAGCTTGAGGGCGTCGACGGCGGCCTTGACGAAGAACGACATGAAGCCCAGGCGGATGCCGTAGCGCTTCTCGAACGCGCCCTTGTACTCGCTGCGAAGCGACAGCACTGCGCTCATGTCGACCTCGTTGAAGGTCGTCAACAGAGCAGCCGTCTGCTGCGCTTCGACGAGGCGTTCGGCGATGCGGCGCCGGAGCAGGCTCATCGGCACCGTCTCCTCCTGGCGCTCGTACGCCGAGGCGGCAGCCAGCGCGCCCGGTGCTTCCTTCTCCGGTTCGGCAGCGGCGCGCTCCCGCTCGGCCAGGTAGCGCTGCACGTCTTCCTTCAACAGGCGCCCACCTGGGCCGGTAGCGCCGATCTCGTCACTGCTGAGACCGTGCTCGTCGAGCATCCTCTGCGCCGCAGGCATCACCGTCGTCGCCGGTACGCGCTCGCGCGCTACTGCGTCAGGCTGCTTCGCGCCGGCCGGCTTGCCCGCCGGGGCCGCTTCTCGCTCCGAGGAAGGTGGCTTCCGGCCTTCGGCGGTGGGCGTCTCGCCTTCACCCTTCGCGGCTTCCGCCTCGGCGCCTGCGTCCGCGGCGGCGCCTTCCTGCTCCTTGCCAGCCTCGGGCGCGGCCTGGGCAGCTGCGCCTGTCTCCTCGGCTCTGGCCTCCTTGGCGCCGGCCGCTTCGGCATCGATCCGCGCGATCACCTCACCGATGGCCGCGCTTTCGCCTTGCTTCTTCAGCAGCTCGACCACGACGCCGTCGACGGGGGCCGGCACCTCGAGCGTCGCCTTGTCCGTCTCGACCTCGACCAACGCCTCGTCCTTGCGGACGGCGTCGCCCTCCTTCTTCAACCAGGTGCCGATGAACACCTCGGTGATCGACTCGCCCGCGGCGGGCACCTTGACGTCTGTGGCCATGCTTCCTCGCTCCCCTGCTGACGGCGGGTGGCCGCCTGGTTCTCGCATCGTTCCCACCGCGGCGGACGCCACGGTGCTCGGTTCCTCAAGTCTGTTCGTCGAACGCGTCGCGGATCAACTCCGCCTGCTCCAAGCGATGCGCCGCTCCCGAGCCGGTGGCCGGGCTGGCCGACGCCGGGCGCGAGACGTACCGCAGGCTGCGTCCGAACAGGCGATCGCCCCACTGTACTCGCAGGAACCGCAGCGCTCCCATGTTCTCCGGCTCCTCTTGCACCCACACGACCGGCGCCTGCTCGGGGAAGGAGGCCAGAGCGGCCTCGATCGACGCCATCCTGAGCGGGTACAGCTGCTCGAGGCGCACGATGGCCACGTCGTCGCGGCCCTTGTCCTCGCGCGCCGAGACGAGGTCGTAGTACGTCTTGCCGCTTGTCAGCAGCACGCTTCGCACGCCCGCCGGATCGACCGTGTCGTCGGGCAACACGCGCCGGAAGCGGCCGTTCGTCACCTCGCTCAGGTCGCTGACGGCACGCGGGTGGCGGAGCAGGCTCTTGGGCGTCATCACGATCAAAGGCTTGCGGTACGGCCGCACGTACTGGCGGCGCAGCAGGTGGAAGTACTGGGCGGGTGTGGTCGGGTACGCGACCTGAAGGTTGTCCTCGGCGCAGAGCTGCAGGAAGCGCTCGAGACGGGCGCTGGAGTGCTCCGGACCCTGACCCTCGAACCCGTGCGGCAGCAGCAGCACCAATCCCGAGAGCCGCTTCCACTTCTCCTCCGCGCTGGCGAGGAACTGGTCGATGATGACCTGCGCGGCGTTGACGAAGTCGCCGAACTGCGCTTCCCAGAGGACCAGGCCGTCGGGCGTGTCGAGGCTGTACCCGTACTCGAAGCCGAGCACCGCAGCCTCGGAGAGCGGGCTGTTGTGGATCTCGAATGCCTTGGGCTTGGCGGCGATGGCTCCGAGCGGCACGTACTCGTGGCCGTCCTCGGCGTCGTGGAACACCGCATGACGGTGACTGAAGGTGCCGCGCTCCGTGTCTTGGCCCGTGAAACGCACCTTCGCGCCGCCCGAAACCAAGCTGGCGAACGCCAGGGCCTCCCCTGCCGCCCAGTCGAGCGGCGCGTCGCCTTTCGCCATCGCCAGGCGCGCCTGCAGCGCGCGCCGGATCTTCGAGTTCAGATGGAAGTCTTCCGGCACCTCGGTGAGCTTCTCGAGCCACGCGCGGGCGTCGTCTTCGGCCACGTGCGTGTCCATGTCGGGTACGTCTTCGTCGTTGCCGCCGAGGTACGGCCGCCAGACGCCCTCGAGGGTCGAGTACTGCAGCTGGAACTCGCCGCTACGGGCCACCGACAGCTCCTGTTCGAGGTGCAGGCGCCGCTCGTCGACGATGCGCTCGGCTTCGTCGCGCGTCACCTCGCCCAAGTCGAGGAGGTGGTCACGGTACGACTCGCGCACCGACGGGCGACGCTTGATCTTTCCGTACATCACCGGTTGCGTGAAGGCCGGCTCGTCGGACTCGTTGTGGCCGTGCCGCCGGTAGGCGTACATGTCGATCACGACGTCGCGGCGGAACTCGCGCCGGAAGTCCATGGCGAGCTCGATCACCTGCGCGACGGCCTCGGGGTCCTCGCCGTTCACGTGGAAGATCGGGACCTGAAGCATCTTGGCGACGTCGGTGGCGTAGGTGGTGCTCCGCCCCTGCCGCGGTCCGGTGGTGAAGCCGACCTGGTTGTTGACGACGATGTGAAGCGTGCCGCCGACGCGGTACCCCACCAGCCCGCTCATGTTGAGCGTCTCCTGAACGACGCCCTCGCCGATGAAGGCGGCGTCGCCATGGATGACGATCGGCAGCACCCGCTCGCGCTTGGTGTCGCCGAGCCGGTCCTGCTTGGCGCGGGCGCGTCCGAGCACCACAGGGTCGACGTACTCGAGGTGCGACGGGTTGAAGGTGAGCGACAAGTGGATGCGCTTGCCCTCCTCGGTGATCCAGTCGTTCGAGTACCCGAGGTGGTACTTGACGTCGCCGCGGCCGAGGTGCATCTCGGGGTCCTTGTCCTCGAACTCGCGGAAGATGGTGCGCGGGTTCTTGCCGAGGATGTTCGCCAGCACGTTCAGCCGGCCCCGGTGCGCCATCCCCAGGACGATCTCCTCGACGCCCTGGGTGCCGGCCTTCTCGATGGCGAGGTCGAGCAGCGGGATGAGCGTCTCGCTTCCCTCGAGCGAGAAGCTCTTGGCGCCGACGTACTTCTTCTGGAGGAACTCCTCGAAGATCACGGCGTCGGTCAGTTTCGTGAGGATGCGCAACTGCTTGGCACGCGGCAGCGCCAGTCGGTTGCGCGTGGACTCCATGCGCCGCTGCAACCAGACGCGCACCTCGAGGCTGTCGATGTGCATGAACTGCGCGCCGATGCTCCGACAGTACGTGGCCTTCAGCCCGTCGATGACCTCCGCCACGGTGGTCGCGCCGGCAAGGACGTTCCCAAGCACGGGGCGGTGCATGTCCGACTCGGTCAGTCCGTAGAACGCGGTATCCAGTTCCGGCGCCTCGAACGGGTCGCGCCCGAGCGGACTGAGTTCCGCCAAGCGGTGTCCGCGAACGCGGTAGTTCCGCACGAGGCGGTCGAGCTTCTGCTGAAGCACGGCAGCGGCCGTGCCGACTTCGTCGAGTTGCGCAGCCGACGCTCCACTGGGTGGGTTGAAAAGGCTCCTCGGCGTGAAGCTCGGGCCGAGCGAGCGCCGGTCGGTCAGTCCGTTGGCGGGGTGCTCGGCGAAGAACCGGCGCCACGGCTCGGGAACCGACGTGGGCTCCTGAAGGTAGCGCAGGTACATCTCCTCGACGTACTCGAGGCTCGAGCTGTTCAGTCGTTCGGTGGCGTCCGTCTGGTCCATGAAGGGGTCCCCGGTGCGGTGCGTTCGGCGCGGGGATGGCGCCTTTGGAAGCAAGCGAGGCCTCGCGGGGGGCGGCGCGCCGCGACGCGGTCACGCGGTGGCCCCGGGCGCCCCGGCGGGTCGGCGCCACCGACCCTAAGTTGTATCACGGCACCGCGCTTCGGCCAGGACCGCATCCGACGGAAGAGATCCCCGGCTACCCTGGGGCATG
>CAZOTV010000082.1:5572-12353 GCA_964582795.1 uncultured bacterium | reverse complement strand
TGGTGGGCGGCACAGGATTTGAACCTGTGACCCCTCGCGTGTGAAGCGAGTGCTCTCCCGCTGAGCTAGCCGCCCATGTCGCCAGCGCTCGCGCTAGCGTTACGAAGTCTAGCGTCTGGGCAAAGGGTCGTCAACGTGGTGAGCGCACGTCGGGCCACTTGCCCCCGCCTACTCCGCCAGCCGCACGCGCACGTACAACGTGTGCCCCGCCCCTCCCTCGGCCGTCTCGGATCCGTCCGGCATGTACCCGATATCGAGCTTCACGCCGTCGTGCACCCATCTTCGTCCGTCAGGGCTAGGTGGTTGCGCGGCGATCCAACTCTCGAGCGCACCGAACGCCGCCGCGATGCCGGCCAGCGGCCCGTGATGCTCGAGCGTGGCGTAGCGCGCCTCGGGCAGCGTCACCTTCTGCATGCCAGCCGGAACCGCCGCATCCGCCGTCGTGCGCACGCCGATGATCTCGGTGTACACGCCGTCCTTCGCGCCGAGCGAGCAGTCGCAGAAGCCGACATCGAGTCTCGCGCCGAGCCTCGCGCCGCACTCGCCTTCGCGCGCGAACGCCGAACGCCACGCGGCAGGGACCTGCTGGAACAGCTCTTGGAACGTCGACTCGACACGGAGGCCCACGACGGTCGTCTCGGGCAGGGTCACGAACTCGGGCTGGGTGCTCACGGCCGCGATGGTACCGCCGAACCCAGGATCCGGCAACGCTGGAACGCCGAACGGCGTCGAGAGACGCCACCCCTCACCCCTCCGCCAACCTCCTCCGGAACAACCACGCCGCCACCCCGAAGAACACCACCGCGAACGCCACCAACATCCCGAGTTGCGGCAGCACGTCGCCCAGCCCGCCGTCTTGGCGCATCAGCACGGCGTACCCGTCCACCGCCCACGAGTGCGGCACGAAGTACGCGATGCGGCGCATGACGGGGCCGAACAGTTCAAGGGGCACCATGGCGCCGCCTAGCAAGGCCAGTCCGAGCCCGAGCATGATGGACACGCCACCCACCTGCTGATCGGTGTCGAACACCGAACCCAACAGCATCGCGGCGCCGCCGGCGACGGCGGCGAACGCCACCAACAGCGCGCCGGCAGCCAGCGGGTTCCCCCAGTCGACGCCGAACGCCAGCATCGTCACGACGATGATGTAGAGCCCCTGGAACAACGACACCACGAAGCGCCCCAGCGCCTCGCCCGACACGATCGTCAGCGCCGACGTCGGCGTCGCGAGCATGCGGCGGCTGACCCCGAACTTGCGGCTCTGGAACAGCGCCGCCGCGCTGGTGAGCCCCGTCAGGAACACGAACACCACCAGTTGCGAGCCTGCGCCGACGTCGAACGTCTGGACGGTGTCCCCGAACATGCTCTCGCCTACCCGTTCGCGCATCACCCCTACGGCGGTTCCGCCGGCGGCGGCTTCGTCGACGCGCGCGAGCGCTTCTTCCAACGACGTCGACGAGCGCCTCGCCAAGTACGACGCCGCTCGCACCCGCTCCGATACCTCGCTCATCGCGGTTCGCGCGACGAACTCGAGTTGCGCCCCGAAACCACTGGCGTTGGCGAAGAACGCCAGCTCGACGGTCTCGCCGGCCGCCAGACGCGCCGCAAGGTCTTCCGGTACCACCACGCCCGCCGACAGGCCGCCGCGCTCGACGCGCTCGCGCAACACCTCCACGTCGTCGACCCGTTGCACCGTCACGCCTGGCCGGGCCTCCAAGCTGTCCACGAAGCGCTGCGACAACGGATCGTCCCCCGCCACCACGCCAAGCGATGGACCCCCACCCTCGCCGAACGTCAAGCCCAATACCAGGATCAGGCCGATCGGCAGCAAGAAGGCGAAGAAGTAGTTGGACCGGTCGCGCAGGAACCGCGTGAGGTTCGCGCGGGCGATCGCCAGGATCTTCGCCACGAACCCGGCCTTCATCGGTTCAGCCTCCGACCCATGGCGAACCACCCGATGGCCCCCGCCACCAGTGCGAACGCCGCGATGGCCAGCAGTTCGTCGCCCAGCGCGCCCACGCCGCCTCCACCCGCGAGGTCCCCCATGCCCTGCAGGAACCAGTAGTGCGGGGCGGCGCGCTGCAGCCACTGCAGGGCGCCTTCCTGCTGCGGGATCTGGAAGAAGGCGCCGCCGAGGCTGCCCAGCAGGATGGCGACGACCGCTTGCAGGTTCCCGGCGGCCTCGGCCGAGCGCGCGAGCCCGGCCACCAGCATCAGGATGCCGGCGGCGGACGCGACGAGCGCGACGATCAACAGCAGCACCCCGAGCGGGTCGCCCCAGTTCGCGCCCATCAGCCAGGTGCTCGCCAGCGCCATGATCACCATGCTAGCCACGCCGATGGTCACGCTCGACAGGACCTTGCCCGCCAGGACCGACCATCGGCTCGTGGGGGCGGCCAGCAACCGCGTCAACGTGCCGTCGCGCTCCTCGTCGAGCAACCCCGTGACGCCCAACTGCACCGTGAAGAACACGAACAGGGCCGCCATGCCGACGGCATAGTAGGTGGTGAAGTCCAGCTGCCGGCTCGAGGTGGGCGTTGCTCGCAGCGTGAGCGCGTCGGGGGCGCTCGCCACCTGCGCGAAGACCACGGCGGGGATGGCGACCTCACCCGCGTCGGCCAGCGCCGCGTTCGTCCACGCAGCGGAGCGCAAGCGACTGGCGTACGACGACGCGACGCTCTCCGCCACCAGCGTCGAGAAGGCGCTGTCGGGGCTGCCGACCACGGTGATCTGGGCCGCGGCGGGAACGGTCTCGCCGGCATCGGCATCGGCAGCTAAGTCGGCCCCGCGATCCGCGCCGGCGTCGGAAGCGTTCGCTCGCAGCCTTCCTCCCGCGGCCACCGCGCTCCCGAACCCCGCAGGGATCACGATCGCCGCGCCGATCTCGCCGGCGTCCACGCGTTCCCGCGCCAGGGCCACGGTGTCGACGCTCTGCCACGAGAGGGCGCCGGCGTCGGATGCGGCCGTGAGCGCCGTACGCATGCCGGCCGACACGAGTGACACGTCCTCGTCGACGAAGCCCAGCCGTATGTCGACGGGCCCCTCGTCGGTGAACGGCCCGAGCAGCAGGCTGAAGACGAACGCCAGCCCGAACGGCACGATGATGCCGAAGATGAACAGGCTGCGGTCGCGGAAGCGTTGGCGCAGGTCGTTGGCGGCCATCAGTAGGGCGGCGCGCATGTCAGTCCCTGAGCGCTTTCCCCGTCAGATGCAGGAACACCGACTCGAGGTCGGGCTCTTTCACCTCGACGTGCGTCAGGTCCACGCCTTGCGCGTCCACCGCTTGCACCAGCCGAGGTAGCAGCCGGGACGCTCCCGTCGCGACCACCTGTAGCCCCTCGCTCTCGAGGTGCACGCCCTTGACGCCCTCGAGCGCGCGAACCGCTTCCGCGGCCGCCTCCAAGTTCCCACTGGCCCCGATCCGCACGACGTCCTCGCCGCCGATCGACTGCACCAGTTCGCGCCAGGTGCCTTCGGCCACCAGTACGCCCTCGTCGATGATCCCGACGCGGTCGCACAGTCGCTCGGCTTCCTCCATGTAGTGCGTCGTGTAGAGCACCGCCACGCCCTCGTGCGAGAGCCGCTCGACGCTCTCGAGGATGGCGTTGCGCGACTGCGGGTCTACGCCCACGGTGGGTTCGTCCAGGATGAGCAGCTTCGGCCGGTGCAGCAGTCCGATGGCGATGTTCAGCCGCCGCTTCATGCCGCCCGAGTACGTCCGCGCCAGCGCTCCCGAGCGGTCGGCCAACCCGACCACGTCCAGCACCTCGTCGATGCGGCTCCTCAGGTTCGCGCCGTGCATCTCGTACAGGCGGCCGAAGAACGTCAGGTTCTCCTTCGCCGTCAGGTCCGGGTAGAGGGCGAGGTCTTGCGGCACCAGGCCGATGGCGTCCCGCCCGGCCGTGCCGCTGGTGGTGATCGGAACGCCGTCCAGGCGCACCTCGCCCGCGTCGCGCCTGAGCACGCCGGTGACCATCGAGATGCACGTGGTCTTGCCTGCGCCGTTCGGGCCCAGCAGACCGTACGTCTCGCCCTCGTGGATGGTGAAGGAGACGTCCTTGACGGCCTGAACGTCGCCGTAGCGGCGCCGCAGGCCGGTAGCTTCGAGTAGGGGCCGAGACATGACCACCTCCTCGGCGATTCTAGGACTGGTGCTTGCCGGGCGGCATCGGCCAGAAGGTGGAGGTGGTGTGGGTGGGAAGCGCGTCGTTGGGTCGAACGAGTGTGGTGTTTCGGATCTTCCGATCTTGGATGCTCGGATGTCTCGATTCCGCGTGCTCGGATTCCTCACCCCTATCCGCTCGGATCTTTCGTTCCCGAGTGCTCGGATTTTTCGATTTTGGCACATCGGATTTTTCGATGACGTGATACCATACGCACATGCCCGGACGACCAGGCCACTTCGCCCGAAGGCTCGAACGTCTCGTCCTAGAGCGCCTGCGCGAAGAGCCGGCACTCCTTCTACAGGGCCCACGCTCCGTTGGGAAGTCGACCCTATTGCGAGCGATCGCAACCGCCAACGCTGTGTCGGTCGTCGATCTGGACGATCTCGCTACCCGCGACGCTGCACGACTCGACCCGAGCTTATACGCCAGTGGCAACAGGCCCGTCCTGATCGACGAGTATCAGAAGGTCCCGACGATCCTCGACGCCATCAAGGCAGAGCTCAACCAGAGCAGCGCACCCGGCCAGTTCGTACTCACGGGCTCGACACGCTACGACGCCCTGCCCACGATCGCACAGTCGCTAACGGGAAGGCTCCATCGCCTGACCGCGCATCCCCTCACCCAAGCCGAACTCGAGGGCCGAGCCACGAACATCGTCACGACGCTGTTCAACGGGCCGCAGGAACTCAGGACCGCATCTCCCTCGAAGACGACCCGCGGAGACTACATCCATCGCATCGTGCGGGGAGGCTTCCCCCTGGCACTGGCACGCTCCAAGACGGCTTCGCGCAATCGCTGGTTCGACGACTATCTCGCCTTGACGCTGGAGCGCGATGCTCGTGAGGTCCGGGAGCTGCACCGCTCCAGTCGGCTTCCGCGACTATTGGAGCGCCTCGCCGGCCAAACCGGACAGGTCCTCAACGTGAGCAAAGCGGGCCAGGCCGCTGGACTCGAGGCCAATACCGCGGGCGACTACGTGCGTGTCCTGGAGGCGCTGTTCTTGGTGCACCAACTTCCCGCATGGGGGAAGACCTTGACGTCACGTTCCACGAAGAGTCCGAAGATCCACGTGGTGGACTCCGGGGTAGCAGCTCGCCTACAGCGCCTGAGCGAGGACAAGCTCGCCAACCGCGACGCGACTGCCCTTACGGAACTTGGCCACCTACTTGAAACGTTCGTGGTGAACGAGCTGTTGCGGCACGTGTCGTGGCTCGAAGCGACCTTCACGGTCGGTCATTGGCGAACACATGATGGCGACGAGATCGATCTGATCCTGGAGCGAGACGATGGCAAGATCGTCGCCGTCGAAGTCAAAGCGACGACACGCGTCGGGGACGAAGCTTACGGCGCGTTGCGGAAGCTGCGCGCCGCGGTGGGCGAGCGCTTTCACGTAGGCGTCGTTCTGCATCTCGGGCAACACTCTCTGCGCGCCGAGGACGACATCTACGCAGCGCCCGTCGACGTGCTATGGCGCTGAGGCAGCACCAGTCGGCGGAACGCCGATCGTCCAGGAACTGTGGCTGGCTCCCCTCGATGCATCACCCCACGTCCTCCCGCGTCACGCCCTCACTCTCCAGCACCAAGTCCGCGCCGTACGCTCCCGCCGGCGTCTGGAATCCTGGCACGACCTCCCCGGCGAGCGCCCTACGCACCACCGAGAGCGCCGCCCGCGTCGTCCACACCAGCCCCGCCTCCGGGCCGTGCAGGCGGGCGGTCGCGGCCCGCCCCTCGTCGTCCGTCACCTCGCCCCACACGTGCGTCACGGTGGCGGCGCGGCGTTCGGCGGTCGGCCCGGGTCGTACGCCCAGTTGTAGGAGCGCTCGCAGGGGGGCGAAGCGGAACAGCGGCTTTAGCCGCTTCGCCAACTTCAGGGCACGCCATGCCGGCCTAGACAAGGCCACGTAGACCGCGATGTCGGGGATCCCGGTGGTGTGGTACGCCGTGACCACGTCGCCCCAGTTCATGTGGGTGGCAAGCACCGGGCCGTTCCCGAAGTCCATCGTCCGCGTCGCCGCGCCGGGCTCGGGGGTCACAAGGCGCCCGCCGCGCCGCACGACGTCGGCGTGGTGCAGCAACTCGATTCCCGTGCGCTGCGTGCCGGGCGGCAAGCCCGCCGGCCCCACGGTCTGGAACCCGAGCGTGAGGCGCGTCGCGGTCGGCAAGCGCTGCTGCAGATGGGCCGCCAGGCAGTCCGTAGGCAGTACGTCGAACCCGACCGCGGGCAGCAGCATCACGCCCTTCGCCTTCGCCTCCTCGTCGCGCCCTATCAGCCACTCCAGCACCGGGATCTCGCCGGTGATGTCGAGGTAGTGCGCACCCGCGCGCAAGCACGCCTCCACCATCGGCCGGGCGGTGGTCTGGTACGGGCCGGCCAGGTGGAGCACCAGCGGTACGTCCTTCAATGCTCGGTCGAGGCCGGCCGCGTCGTCTAGCGCGCAGATCCGATGCTCGAGCCCGAGTTCCTTCGCCAGGGCAGCGATGGCCGTCTCGTTCCGCCCGGCCAGGATGGGTTCGAGACCCTGCTCGACGGCCAGGCGCGCCGCGGCCTCGCCCACGTAGCCGTTGGCGCCATAGATCAGGAACCTAGGAGGCATCGCGGCCCAGCGTAACGCGGG
>CAZOTV010000082.1:0-5472 GCA_964582795.1 uncultured bacterium | reverse complement strand
CGCGGCCGTAACGCGGGCCGCGGCCGTAACGCGGGGCGCGGCCGTAACGCGGGCCGCTGGCGGGACCCGGGCCGCTGGCGGGACGCGGCATCCCCTCAGCCCAACCCGGCAACATCCTGTCCGCGTTTCCCATAGCCTGGTTCCATGTCCGGCAACCTGCCCAAGCGCCTGTTCGACCTGGTCGAAGCGCTCCAGGGAAGCGGGCGCCGCACGACCGTCGACCTGGCCGAGCGCCTCGGCGTCAGCGAGCGCACCATCCGGCGCGACCTACTTCGGCTGCAGGACCTCGACGTCCTCGTCGACGTCCGTCCGGGCCGAGGCGGCGGGGTTCGCCTCGAAGCCGGCACGCTCCTGCCCGCCCTGCGGTTCACGGACGACGAGCTATTGGCCCTGGTCGTGGGGTTGAAGCAGGCCGCCGACGGCAGCGACCCGACCCTGGAACGCGCTGCCGCCCGCGCCTTGGCGCGCCTGGAGACGGTGCTCTCGTCCAGCACGCGCGAACGGCTGCAGGCGCTGCAGCAAGCGCTGGCGCCGAACTACCCGGCCACCACCGCCGTGCCCGTTCCGAGCGAGCACATCTTCGCGCTGGCGGAGGCGGCGCGGAAGCACGTGCGCGTCGAGATCGGCTACCGAAGCAACGACGCCATCACACGACGGCGCGTCGACCCGTACGGCCTGGTCCGGCTCGGGCCCTGGTACATGGTCGGACACTGCCACCTGCGGAACGACCTGCGCACGTTCCGGCTCGATCGCGTTCGCAACGTGATGCTCACCGATGACACCTTCGACCGGCCGGATGGCTTCGACGCGTTCCGGCACGTGGCCCGGTCGATCGCGCTCGCGCCGGGGCATGGCGACGTCTTGTGCCACGCCGTGCTCGACACCGACCTGGAAACCGCCAGCCGTTTCGTTCCGCTCACGACCGTGGCGCTCGAGCCAGGCGAGGAAGGCGTGCGGCTCACGGTGCGCACCCGCGCCGAGGACCTCGATTGGATCGCGTTCCACCTCCAGCGCATGCCGTGGGGCGTGCGCGTGGAGGGCCCACCTGAGCTGTTGGCGGTGTTCGATGGGATGTCCGCTCGCACGTCGCGGTTGGCCGCGGGCGCGGGCCACGCATGAGCGGCGCCGCGTAGGCGACGCCGCCATGGCGCTTCGGCAGGAACTCCGACAGGCACTTCGACCGACGCGCCCTTCGACGTAGCACGCCGTGCGGCGCGGTGCGGCGCGGTGCGCCCTTCGTCAGCCGCGCACGATCTTCTTCATCTGCCGGATCGCTCCCAAGTGGTACGCCGCGTGCGCGTAGCTGGCGAGCGCGCCGTTCACCATGTCGGGGATCGTCCAACCGTGCTTGGTCGTGATGTGCCCCAACAACTCGTCGCCGGCGCGCCGCACTTCGCTCTGCAGCTTCCGCCATGCCGCGTCGTCGACCGTCTTCACGGCCCAGCTCGGGGACCAGTCGAGCGGCGGCTCGACGCCACGGAAGTAGCCGTTGGCCAGGTCGATGGCCCAGCGCAGGTGTTCGGTGTGGGCGGCGATGCTGCTGCCCGCGATGTCGCGCGAGGCCTGCCCTGCGTCGAGGTCGGCGATGGTGCCGTACAGCCCGCCTTCGCGGCCACCGCTGGTAACCCAGGTGGGCTCGCCCTCGGGGATGCCTTCGAGGATCTCGCGGTAGCGTTCCACGAAGCGCTCGGTCAGGCGCTCGAGAGTGGTCGCTTCCGAGGGAATGCTCGTGGGGCTCGTGGCTGCGGCGCTCGTGTTCGCGGGGCTCGTGCTGTCAGGGTTCGTCACGGTCGCACCTCCTAGGGCTCGAACGATAGGACTCAACCTGGCCAGAACCTGTCCGCTTCACGGGATCGGCGGCGCCTGATCGCGTGTCCCTGCGACATTTCGCGCCTCCACCGTCACCCCGCCCCGCTACACTCGCGCCGTGAACTCGTTCTTCGACTTGACCGGCGTCCTGGTCGCGCTCTACGTGGTCGCGTCGGTCGTCAGCGGCCATGTGTACGTGCGTCACCGGGCGTGGGGGAAGCGCCTCCACCGGGCCGATGAGCCGCGTCAGTACTGGACCGGCATCGGCGTCTACGCGTTGCTCGCGGTCGCGTTGATCACCGTCTTCTGACGCGAGTGCCGCGCTGCCCGACAGCAGCCCTAGTCGGCGCCTTCCCACCACAGCAACACCCGCAGCGCTCTGCATGTGTTCATGCGGCTGGGCTTCCCCGCCTGCTCGATGGGGAAGTGCAGCAGGCCCGACGGTCCTCGATACTGGCGCCAGCGACCATCCGGGTCCCGCTTCGCGCGCAGCAGTTCGATGGCGTCACCAGCGCGGTCGTCGCGCGGCGCGTCCGCAGCCGCGAAGTGCTCGAGCGCTCGCAGGACGTCGTGCTGCCACCTCGGCGGGAACGGGAAACGGGTCATCGCTTCGCTCACGACCTCACCGGTGCGATGCGATCGGTACAACCTGTGCTGCAGCAGGAACTCTCGTCCTTTCGCCATCGCCTCTTCCAGGGGCAGGCCCGAGGCAGGGTTGCGAAGGGCGTAGTCGTGCAGCCCTTCCAAAGCCATCGTCGTGGTGTGGAACGAGCTGTGCGTGTCGCCTCGGTAGCTGCGGCAGTTCCAGCCACCGTCGGCCATCTGTTGGCCGAGCATGTGTTCGGCAAGCAGATGCACGCGCCCGTCCTCCAGGCCGAAGTAGGCGCACATCGACAGGCACATCCCGGAGATGCACGTCTCGGCATGCCGCCGAGCGTTCGGCCGGGAGGTGGCCGAGTAGTCGATGCCGTGGTCGGGTAGGAACCCCGCGTCGAGCAACACGCGCGCCGCGCGAACCGCCTGTGGGTGCCCGGACGCCAGGCCGAGGCGACGCAGCTCCAACAAGGTGTAGTGCGTCGACACCCACTTCGGCGAGTAGAGCGCGCCCGACCATCTGCCGCTCGCGTCCTGGAGCGCGAGTAGGCGCGCGCCCCAGCCTTCCGTAGCCACACGCGCTTGCTCGGCCGCGACCGTGCGGGCGTCGCTGCCCAACAGGTACGCGTGCACCTGCCACCGTACGGCCGGGTCACCTTCGAGGAGCCAGGCGATGAGCTCCGCGGAAACGGCGTCGTCGTGCTGCTTCATCTACCCGAAGGGTAGCGCCCGCGACGCCCCGAGCACGCACCAACGACACATCTCGGCGAAGCCGCGGCGGCCACGGGCGGCGGGACCGCGCCGGCGTTCGGAGGCGGAATCAGACAAACGGCAGGCAAGCGGCCGCCGGCGCGCACGGGCCGGCATCCGGCGGTGTCATCGCGCCGGAGTCAGACGACACTACCCGCGTCTAGGCCGCGCTGGGCATCGAAGCGCCAAACCTTCGTGGCCACCCGCTCCACCAGCCGCCGGTCGTGGGTGGCCAGCAGCAGCGTGCCCGGGAACCCGGCCAGCAGCTCCTCCAACGCCTCCACCGCACGAAGGTCCAGGTGGTGCGTCGGCTCGTCGAGCACCAGCAGGTGCCCGTTCGCCACGGCGATCCGCGCGAGCGTGAGCCGGCGCTTCTCCCCACCCGAGAGCTCGTCCAGCGGCCGGTCCGGTGCCGACGGCACCCCCACCGACGCGGTGACGCGCCAGACGTCGCCGTGCTTCACGTTCGGGTTCACGGCGAACAGCACCTCGCCCACCGTGCGCGCGTTCCCCCACGGCTCGGCCGCTTGGTCCGCCAGGCCGATCTGCAACCCCACGCCGTGGCGCACCGTGCCTTCGTCGGGCGCGAGGTCCCCTCGTAGCACCGCCAGCAGCGTCGACTTGCCCGAGCCGTTCGGGCCGACGAGCGCGATACGGTCTCCTCGGCGAACGTGGAGGTCGAGCCCGTCCACGATCGTCTTCCCGCCGCGCCGCACCACCAAGCTTTCCGCCGTGATCACCTCGCTGGGCCCCGGCGTGGCGGGCGTCGCCACGAACGCGAGCCTGCGACGGTCATCCCACGGCTTCTCGATCACCTCCTCGCGTTGGAGCCGAGCCTGCATCGCCTTCGCCCGGCGTGCCAGGCGGTTCGACACCGTCTCGGCCTTGTTCTTCACCAGGATGGCAGCCTGGCCGTCGGCCTTTCGGTGGTCGTAGGTTCCTGCCGACAGGGCGCGGGAACGCTGTCGATGGAAGTCGGCCTCGAGCGCCGCGCGCTTGCGCGTCTGCGAGCGGTGCCTCCTGGCCCGCGCCGCGTCCTCCGCATCGCGCCGCGCCGTGGCTTCCTCGAAACCGCCGGTCTCCAACACGAACCGCCCGCGCTCCAGGAACCCGACGTGCGTGGCGACGGCATCGAGGAACGCGCGGTCGTGCGACACGAACAGGATCGGAACGTCGCTGGACAGCAGCCGCTGCTCGAGCCACGCGGCGGCCTCCAGGTCGAGATGATGGGTGGGTTCGTCGAGCAGCAGCACGTCGGGGCGCTCGGCGAACAACGCCTCGAGCCGTCGCCGTTGGCGTTCGCCGCCCGACCCTGGCACGTCCGTCGCCGAGAGCGCGTCAGGAAGGTGCTGCGGAAGCCAACCGGCGCGGCCGCGGAGCGTCACGGTGCCCCGGTCGGGACCCACCTCACCGGCGGCGATGCGCATCAGCGTGGTCTTGCCGGCGCCGTTCTCGCCGACCAGCGCCACGCGCATGCCGGGATCGAGGGTCAAGTCGACGTCGTCGAAGAGGGGGCCGTCGGGCAGGTCGATGCCGACGCCCAGGAACTGCAGGATGGACATGAGGACTCCAGGGTGTAAACGGGGGTGCGAGCGGGAAGTTGGCGTCACGCCGGAACGACCGCGCGCGATTGCGCGCGCTGCGTTCGGGGGTGGGGGGACGTCAGTTCGCTCGTTCCATCGTCTCGACCGCCGTGGAGTCGGGCGGCATCGGCCCCCGGGAACCGGGTCGGGCCGACCAGAGCGTAGCGGAGTGCGCGTGTCGGGTCAAGCTTCCGCCAGCCTCTGCCGCAGCACGGTCGGCAGCGAGCCGGCGGTAGCAGATCGATGGCACTACTCATGGGCAACCAGTTGCCGTCGCTCAACTCGCGGAATCATCCTTGCAGATTGAACACTAGACGTTCAATTTGCAGGGATAGCTGCTCGCACCGCCCACCGTGCCGCCCGCGTCGCCACCCACCGTGCCTCGCACAGATCGCCGCGCCGCCCAGCTCGCAACCATCGTGCCGCCGCGAAGCCCTTACCCGAACAGCTCCCCCGCCAGGTACTTCAACCCCGAGTCCACCGCCACCGTCACGACGGCGTGCCCCGGCCCGAGTTCGCGCGCGAGGTCGATGGCAGCCGCCACGTTGAGTCCGCTCGACGTGCCGGCGAAGATGCCTTCGCGCCGAGCCAGCGCACGCGCGGTATCTCGCGCGACGGACTCGTCCACCGCGCGCGCCTCGTCGTAGCCGCCCTCTTCGAGCAGCGGCGGCACGAACCCGACCCCGATGCCCTCGACGTGATGCGTGCCGGGTCGCCCCTGCGTGAGCATCGGAGC
>CAZOTV010000081.1:0-12360 GCA_964582795.1 uncultured bacterium | reverse complement strand
GGAACTCCTGGAACTCCTGCGTGTCGGCGATCTCGTCGAGGCTCCGCCAGTACGCCGGCCCTTCGGCGCCGGCGAGGCGCTCGCGGATGGAGGAGATGTCGATCTTGGCTTCGCTCATCGGTGGCACGTCGAGCACTGAGGGAGCTTGTCGGTGTCGATGTGATACGCCGCGACCAGTTCGGCGCCCAGGGCGGCCTGCGCCTCCGGGTCTGCGGGCGGGGCATACGCCATGTTGAAGACCTCGCTTCGCGGGCGCAGGAACGTTTCCGGGCTACGGTGGCACTCGAGGCACCAACCCATCGTCATCGGCTCGTTCTTCCAGATCTGCTGCATCTGGTCGATCTGGCCATGGCAGGTACTGCAGCCGACGCCGTTGTTCACATGCGCACTATGATCGAAATACACGTAATCCGCCAGGTCGTGCACCCGGTTCCAGGCCAGCGGGACACCCTGGTCCCAGCTGTCCACCACGGCCTGCACCTGCGGGGTCGCGACGCGCAACTGCGAGTGGCAGGTCATGCATGTCTCGGTGGGAGGCACCGAAGCGGTGTTCGACGTCTCCACCGTGGTGTGGCAGTACCGGCAGTCGAGGCCGACCTGAGCGACGTGAATGTTGTGAGGGTAATCGACCGGCTGGGCGACGGGAACGCCCACGGCGTTGTTGTTCAGACGCGCGTAGAACGGCAACGCGACCACGAGCAGTACCACGAAGACGCCGCCGCCCCAGATCGACCAGGTGACGAACGCGTTCGAGTTCGGTGGGAAGTACTGGGGCATCAGGCGGGCACCTCGTCGCGCGGCCCTTCACGTTCGAAGGTACTAGGGCGAATGTCGGACGGATTGCGGCCGCCCGCGGACGGCCACGACACAAGTACGCTCATACTGCTCAGATCGACCTCCTCGCACGGTGAAGGCGGGCCACGGAGCCCGTACGGAACGCGATATGGCGCGGCTTGGCACCGCTTGGAAACCTGGCACAGACTATCACAACGCGAATCCGGCCCCTTTCGGGACGAATGTCCCGGTTCGCCAGGCGGGACCGGGTGGGCGCCTTACCCGGCAGGACGGGCCCGCCAGGTAAGACGATGGGAGCGTTCGGCATGGGCCAAATCTACGCAATCCAGCCTTCCCGAACCGCGAACCCCTTGTCGGCACCGCGGACGCGCCACGATGCGGACAAGGGGTTCGGCGCGCCGCCGTGATGGTGGAGCCTGCCGGACTCGAACCGGCGACATCTCGCTTGCAAAGCGAACGCTCTCCCAGCTGAGCTAAGGCCCCGAGTGTCGCGCTGGCGCTGCGATCCTCGCGTCTGCGAGCATATTCCGGGCATCGCGGAAGCGTCAAGGAAACTCCCTCACGCTCCCTCGCCGCCCGAGTCGGGACGGGCGAAGATCATGCGCCCCATGTTCGTCTGAAGGCTCGACGTGACCACCGCCAGCACGGTCCTGCCCACCATCTCGGACGCGTCTTCGACCACCACCATGGTCCCGTCGTCGAGGTAGGCCAGCCCCTGGCCCGCCTCCCGACCCGGCTTGACGATGACGAGCGACAAGCGCTCACCCGGCATGTAGGTGACCTTCACCGCGCTGGCGAGCTGGTGCACGTTCAGCACACGCACGCCCTGCAGGGCCGCAACGCGGCTCAGGTTGTAGTCGGTGGTGATCAGGTCGGCGCCGCGTTGCTGGCACAGGCGCACGAGCTTGTCGTCGACCGGCACACCCGACTGGGGGTCGTCGTGCACCACCTCGGTGCGGACGTGTTCGTTCTCGACCAGGGAGTCGAGGACCTCGAGGCCGCGGCGACCGCGTTGACGGCGCAACGGGTCTTCCGCGTCGGCGATGCGCTGCAGCTCCGTGAGCACGAAGTGGGGGATCAACAGCGTGCCCTCGAGGAAGTGGGACTCGGCGATGTCGACGATGCGGCCGTCGATGATGGCGGAGGTGTCGATCACCTTGTCCCGCGTCTGCGCATCGGACTCGTCGACGACGCCGGTCACGGACCGCAGGAACGGCAGCGTGCGCCTGTTCGCGACGAAGAACCCCGCCGAGCCCACCACCAGCAGTAGCGCGATCAACTGCGACCAGTACCAGGTGAAGCCGGGAACGTCTGCCAAGACGTTGTTGAGCAGCACCGTGAGCAGGAGCCCGAGCGCGGCGCCCGCGCCGGCGGCCAGCACGGCCTCGGGTGGGACGCGGGAGAGCCGGGCGAGCGAGCGCTCCCACAGGCGCCCCGCGCGCCGAGCGGGCGCGCCGGAGAGCAGGTACGCCAGCAACACGCCAAGGATGGTGAAGTACAGCAGGTTGTTGGGGCCGGCGAGGACGTTTCGGTCGATCAGGAAGAGCGCCGAGCCGTACCCGATCAGGCCGCCGGCGAGCGTGAGAACGCCGCGGGCGATGCTGGCGCCGAGACGAGCCGACGGCGAAGGCTTGCGCTGCGCTGCGCTGCTCATCCTGGCTCCCAGATCCGGTCGAGGGCTTCTCGCAAGGTGCTCACGCCGTCCCCGAGCTCGCGTGACGCCGGTCCCACCAACCGTGGATGATCGGCACGGCGGGCCTCCTCCAGACGACGCCCGAGTTGCGAGACCGAACGCACCTCGCCCGCCAGACCGATCTCGCCGACCAGAGCGGTGCGTTCCGGCACGGGCCGGTTGGTGACGGCGGAGACGACCGCCACGGCCACCGCGAGGTCTGCGCCGGGATCGGTGAGGCGCAAGCCGCCCGCGACGTTGACGAACACGTCGAGCGCGGCGAGCGGGAGGTCGAGTCGTCGCTCGAGCACGGCCAGCACCACGTCCACGCGGCGAGGGTCGAGGCCCTGCACCACCCGGCGCGGAGACGCATACGGACTCTTCGAAGCGAGCGCCTGGACCTCGAGCAGCAGCGGCCGTTGTCCCTCGAGCGCAGCCACCACGACGGAGCCCGGCACCCCGTGGGGGCGTTCGGCCAAGAACGCTTCACTCGGGTTGGGGACCGCCTGCATCCCGTCGGACGTCATCTCGAAGACCCCTACCTCGCCCGCCGGGCCGAAGCGGTTCTTGATCGCGCGCAGCACGCGCAGGCCGGCAGCGGACTCGAGCGCGATGGTGGCGTCGACCACGTGCTCGATGACCTTGGGGCCCGCGATCGCGCCCTGCTTCGTCACATGGCCGATCAGGACCAACGTGCTGCCGCCGGCCTTGGCGGCCTCGACGAGGAGGGCGGTGGCGTCGCGCACCTGCGTGAGACTGCCGGGTACGGCGCCTTCGTCGGCCACGAGGGTCTGGATCGAGTCGACGATGACGAGGTCGGGCGCCTCGGCCCTCAGGTAGTCCGCCAGCGCTCGGGCGTCGGTCTCGCGTGTCAGGGCCATGCTGCCGCCCAACGCGAGCCGGTCCGCGCGAAGCCTGACCTGGGCGAGCGACTCCTCGCCCGCGACGTACAGCACCGCCTTGCCGGCGCGGCCGGCGTGGCGCGCGAGTTGTAAGAGGAGCGTCGACTTCCCGATGCCGGGCTCGCCGGCCAGCAACACGGCGGAGCCGACCACCCAGCCACCGCCGAGCACACGGTCCACTTCCTCGTCGCCGGTGGGGTAGCGCACCATGGCGGCGTCGGAGACCTCGTCGAGCGCAACGGGACGCACCGCGCGCCCAGAGGACGTACCGGGTCGGCGCGCGTCCGGCTCGGGAACCGCAGCCTCCAGGCTGTCCCATGCGCCGCACTGCGGGCACCGGCCCATGGGGGCAGCGCTGCGGGCGCCGCACGAGCGACAGACGTACGACGTCGCGACGCGCGCCACTCAGCGCCTCGATCCCCGGCTCAGGCGGTTCATGCGGCCAAGCCTACCGCGGGGCGTGAGCGCTCGTCGTGTGCGAATCGGCAAACCACGGTACGCGGCCGACGTCCCCGCCCAGGCTTGGCCGGGGCCCAAGATCGGCATGCGAGGTTCAGACCAGCGGAACGGGTCGGGCGAAGACGGCGCGTCCGTCCTCGATGGTCACCAGCAGCGGCTCGGCGGAGCCGCGCTCGAGGATCTCGAGCGAGAGAGGGTCTTCGATGTTCTCGCGGATCACGCCGCGCAGGGGACGCGCGCTCTCGCCCCTCGGCAACTGATCCACCAGGAACGCCGCGACCTCCTTCGAGAACGTGACCTGGATGTCGCGCCCCTGGAGTTCGCGCCGGATGTCCTCGAGCATCTGGTTGGTGATGACCAGGATGTCTTCCTTGGCGAACGACTCGAACACGATGACCTCGTCGAGGCGGTCGAGGAACTCGGGGCTGAACAGGCCCTTCAGCGGGACCTCCGGGCCCTGCGCGCTGCCCTCCTGGAAACCGATGCTGGAGGGGCGATTGAAGCCGGTGTTGCTGGTCATGATGAGGATCACGCGCCGGAAGTCGACCGTGCGACCCATGCCGTCGGTGAGGCGGCCGTCGTCGAGGACCTGCAAGAAGGTGTTGTAGATGTCCGGGTGCGCCTTCTCGATCTCGTCGAGCAGCACCACACTGAACGGTTGGCGCCTCACGGCCTCCGTGAGCCGGCCGCCCTGTTCGTGGCCGACGTAGCCGGGAGGAGCGCCGATGAGCTTGCTGATGGCGTGGGACTCCTGGAACTCGCTCATGTCGAGCCGCACGAGCGCGCGCTCGCTGCCGAAGAGTTCGACCGCCAGCTGCTTCGCGAGGAAGGTCTTGCCCACACCGGAGGGGCCGACGAAGAGGAACGACGCCGCCACGCGGGTACGGCCGCCCAAGCCGACGCGGGCGCGGCGGAGGGCGGAGCCGAGCGCGGCGATGGCACGGTTCTGCCCGACCACCACGCGCTTCAGGTACTCCTCGATGTGGGCGAGCTTCTCGTTGTCCTGTTCGTCGACGTAGATCCCGCCCCACGAGTCGACCACGGCCTCGAGGTCTTCGCGCCCTACCACCGGCGTGCCGTCGGGCTCCTCGACGACCGGGAAGCCGAGCGACTTGTTCAGGCGCGTGCGGGCGGCCGCTTCGTCGATGAGGTCGATGGCCTTGTCCGGGAAGTTGCGGCCCGGCAGACTGCGCTCGCCGAAACGAACGGCCATCTCCAGCATCTCGCGCGGGATGACGACGCCGTGGTGCGCCTCGTACTTCTCGCGCAGGCCCACCAGGATCTCCAGCGACTCCTCGGGAGACGGCTCGAGCACGATCACGGGCTGGAAGCGCCGCTCGAGAGCGGCGTCCTTCTCGACGTAGCGGTGGTACTCGCCGGTGGTGGTGGCGCCGATCACCTGCACCTCGCCGCGCGAGAGCGGCGGCTTGAGGATGTTGGCCGCATCCAGCGTGCCTTCCGCGCCACCGGCGCCCACGAGCGTGTGGAGCTCGTCGATGAACGCGACCACGCGAGCGTTGCGCAGCTCCTCGATGATCTGGCGCAGACGCTCCTCGAACTCGCCGCGGTACTTCGTTCCGGCCACCACGTTGCTCAGGTCGATGGAGAGCACCCGCACGTTGGCGAGGTTCGGCGGCACGCGGCCCTCGACGATCGCCTGGGCGAGCCCCTCGACGATGGCGGTCTTGCCGACACCGGGCTCGCCTATCAGCACCGGGTTGTTCTTCGTGCGGCGCGACAGGATCTGGATGACCCGTCGGATCTCTTCGGTGCGCCCGATGACGGGATCGAGTTTGCCTTCACGCGCCTCGCGCGTCAGGTCGCGCGCGTACTCGTCGAGGAACGGCGTGCTGACGGTCTCCGCTTGGTTCTTCGGGTCCGCCGCGGCGAGGATGCGCCAGCGCACGGTGTCGACGTCGCGCGTGAGGTTCTGCAGGATGCGGTAAGCGACGCCGTCGCCTTCGCGGATGATGCCGAGCAGGATGTGTTCGGTGGCGATGACGTTGGATCCGAGGCTGCGCGCCTCGGAACCGGCGAGTTCCATCACGCGGCGAGCGCGGGGGGTGATCGCGGCGGCCTCGTTCTTCGGCAACCCGTCGCCCCGACCCACCATCTCCTCGACCTGGAGCCGGAAGGCGTCGAGGTCGGCGCCGAACTCGACCAGGACCTTGCTGGCCGTGCCGCCTTCGCGCATGAGGCCGAGCAGCAGGTGTTCGGGCCCGATCATCGCATGGCCCAACCGGCTGCCCTCTTCGCGCGCGAAGTGGAACACCAACCGTGCTCTGTCGTCGTACCTGTTCAAGGCGTCCTCCCGCCCCAGGGGGCGAATGGAGAGGTCGAGCGTTCGGAAAGGCGCGGAGGGCGCCGCCAAGGCATGGTGATATAGTACCCGCCTGACGCGAGGGCCCTTAGGGCGTCCGTTACGTTTGTCGTCGGGTCCACGCCGGGCAGCCTCCTACCGCCACCATCCTTGAGGGGACGCATGCGCTTCCAAGATCTCGTCTTCACCCTCGATCGGTTCTGGGCCGACCGCGGCTGCGTGATCACGCCGCCGCACGATACCGAGGTCGGCGCCGGCACCTTCTACCCGACGACCTTCCTGCGGGCGTTGGGCCCTGCGCCGTGGCGCGTGGCGGGCTTGGCGCCGAGCCGCCGACCGACCGACGGCCGCTACGGGGACAACCCGTATCGCTTCCAGTACTTCTACCAATACCAGGTCGTCTTGAAGCCGTCACCGCTCGACGTCCAACAGACCTACCTCGAGTCGCTCTACGCGCTCGGCATCGACCCTGCCGCGCACGACATCCGTTTCGTCGAGGACAACTGGGAGTCGCCGACGCTCGGCGCTTGGGGACTCGGCTGGGAGGTGTGGATGGACGGGATGGAGATCACCCAGTTCACCTACTTCCAGCAGGTCGGTGGGTTCGACTGCAAGCCGGTGTCGGTGGAGCTGACCTACGGCATGGAGCGCCTGGCGATGTACCTGCAAGACGTCCGACACGGCTTCGACGTCGAGGTGGCCGAGGGCGTTTCCATCGGGGACTTGCGGCGCGACTTCGAGGAGCAGCACAGCCGCTACAACTTCGAGGAGAGCGACCCCGATCTGCAGCGCCTGCTCTTCGACCGCTTCGAGGCCGAAGCGAGGCGGCTGCTGGAGAAGGGGCTCCTTTACCCCGGCTACGAGTTCGTGCTGAAGTGCTCGCACGCGTTCAACCTGCTCGACGCACGCGGCGTGTTGTCGCAGACCGAGCGGCAAGGGTACGTGCAGCGCGTGAGGCGCCTTGCCGAGGCCAGCGCCCGCACCTACCTGGTTGGTATCGGCGAGATCGAGCCCACCGGGAAGGGCGCCTGACATGGCCGACCTTCTGTTCGAGATCGGAACCGAGGAACTGCCGAGCTGGTACGTCGACGAAGGTAGCGCGGCGTTGGCGGCACTGCTGCGGGAGCGTCTGGAGGCGGCCGACCTACCTGCGGCGGAGGTGCGTCGCTTCGGCACGCCGCGCCGGCTGGCCGTGATCGCCGGAGGCCTGCCGGCGAAGAGCGCAGAGCGCACGGAGGAGCGGCGTGGGCCGCCTGCGTCGGTGGCGTACGCCGCGGACGGCACGCCCACGAAGGCGGCGCACGCCTTCGCTGCCGGCAACGAGGTCGACGTGGGCGCGCTCACCCTGCGTGAGACCGAGCGGGGAAGCTACGTGTACGCGAGCGTCAAGCGCGGTGGCGTTCCCGCCGCCGACGTGCTGCCGGGCCTACTGGCGCAGATCGTGACCGACCTTCCCGCGCCGCGCAAGATGCGTTGGGCGGACGAGCCCACGCCGTTCCTCCGCCCGGTGTCGTGGCTCCTTGCCCTACTCGACGACGAAGTGATCGAGGTCGACGCCGCCGGCGTGCGCTCGGGGCGCACCACGATGGGGCACCGCTTCCTCGCTGCGCAGCCCCTGAAGGTTCGCTCGCCCGGCGTCTACGCGGAGGTGTTGCGCCAGCATTGGGTGATCGCCGACCGAGGCGAACGGCGCGCGACGACCCTCGAGGCAGTGCGCGAGACCGCGGCCGCCGCGGGCCTGGTGCCGTACGAAGACGAGGCGCTGCTCGACGAGGTGACGAACCTGGTCGAGTGGCCGTTCCCGATCCTGGGTGCGTTCGACGAGCGCTACCTGGAGCTGCCCGACGAGGTGCTGGCGACGGTGATGATCAAGCATCAGCGCTTCTTCCCGACCCGTACAGGCGGCGAGGAGGGGCCCGGTGCGCTGGCGCGCCACTTCGTCGGAGTGTCGAACAACCGCGTCGAGGACGCTGCGCTGGTGCGCAAGGGGTACGAGCAGGTGCTGGGCGGCCGCTTGTACGACGCGCGCTTCTTCTGGGACGCCGATCGCGCCAAGAGCCTCGCTCAACACGCCTGGGGTCTGTCCGGAATCGCGTTCCAGAAGGACCTGGGCTCGATGTCCGACAAGATCGCCCGGGTCGGGGTGACGGCGCGACTACTGGCGGACGCCCTGAGGATCGAGCCCCCCGAGGCGGAGGCGCTCGAACAGGCGCTGCCGGTCTTCCGGGCGGACTTGGCGACCGACATGGTGTACGAGTTCCCCGAGCTCGAAGGGGTGATGGCGCGCGCCTACGCCCTCGCCGAAGGCATGTCGCCGGCGGCGGCCGACGCGCTGCTTGGCGGTGTGCTGCCGCGCAGCCACGCAGACGACGTGCCCCCTTCGGAAGCCGGAGCGGTGTTGTCCGTCGCCGACCGACTCGACAAGATCGTCGGTTTCTTCGCGCTCGGCAAGCGACCGTCGGGCTCCGCCGACCCGTTCGCATTACGGCGCGACGGGTTGGCCGTGGCGCGGGTCGCCGCCGCGCACGGTTGGAACGTGCCGCTCATGACGCTGGTCGAGACGGCGGCCGCGGCCTACCGCGACGGTCCGGTGCAGGTCGAGGACGACGTCATCGCCGAGGCGACGGCGTTCTTGTGGGACCGGGTCGCGTCCTCGCTCGCCGATCTCGGAGCGTCGGTCCAGGTCGTGCGCGCCGCCGTCGGTGGGAGCGCCACGGTCATCGGGGCGGCGCGGCGAGCGGCGTTGTTGCGCGCCTTGATGGAGCGTCCTGACTTCGCCGACCTGATGGCGCTGTACAAGCGGGCGGCCAACCTGGCCAAGGCGGCGGAACCCACCGCCGACGGGAAGGGCGCGGGGGAGAGCGCCGGGAAGGGCGCGGGCCGAGCCGAGGGCCAGACCAGCGACCGATCCGGGGGGCGGGCAGAGGGTGCGGCAGACGGCCATGACAAGGCCGAAGAACTGGCTCGCGATCGCGCCCAAGACGTGGACCTGGAGACCGAGCTCCCCGAGGACCGCGTGCGTGAAGACCTCTTCCAGGAAGACGAGGAGGCGCCGTTGCTGGCGGCCTTGCCCGCGGCGCGCTCGGGCGCTCGGGCGCTTCTTGCCGTCGTGGCGGACCGGCTGCCGGCCTGGGACCTCGCGCGCCCGATGGCGTCCGGCGTGCCCGGCATCGAGGACGCCGTCGCCGATGTCGTCGCGCTCAAAGCGCCGCTCGACGCCTTCCTCGACGGGGTCCTGGTCATGGCCGACGACAAGCGCGTGCGGCGCAACCGGTTGGCGATGTTGACGGCCGTGGTCGACGTGCTGCGGCAACTCGGTGCGTTGGAGGAGCTGGAAGGCGTTTGAGTCGAGCGTGTCGGACACGAGCCGGAAGCGATACGAGAGGGCCCCGCGGCTTGACCGCGGGGCCCCGTTTGCCGGCTGGTGCCGAAGGTGGGACTTGAACCCACACGTCCTTGCGGACACATGACCCTGAATCATGCGCGTCTACCGATTCCGCCACTTCGGCGCACGCGCCAGCGAGTACGGAGTGTACCACACGCGAGGCCCTTGGCAAGGGGCGCTACGAGCGCTGGAGGCGGCGATCGAGGCTGCCGATGCGGCCCTGCGGGGTGAGCACGAAGGAGGAGCGATGGGCGTGACGACGAACGCGACGACGGTAGGCAACGAGGGCCCCGCGGCCTTGGTCACCGGGGCCGCTAGCGGCATCGGGCGGGCCTGCGCCCGAGCGCTCTCGGCGGCCGGCTACCGAGTGACGCTCACCGACGTAGACAGCGTGGGCGGTAGCGCCGTCGCCGAGGAACTGAACGGTTCGTTCGTGGCAGCGGATCTCGCGACGGAACGGGGCTGCAGTGCCGCGGTCGACGGCGCCCTCCGGACCCACGGCAGGCTCGACGTCCTGGTGTGCAACGCGGGCTTCCAGCACATCGACCCGTTGCCGTCGTTCCCGGAAGCCACCTGGAACC
The DNA here is from genome assembly GCA_964582795.1 of uncultured bacterium. Taxonomy (GTDB): domain Bacteria; phylum Deinococcota; class Deinococci; order Deinococcales; family Trueperaceae; genus CAZACZ01. The sequence goes on along the minus strand of CAZOTV010000081.1, from coordinate 2,246 downwards.
GCATGCTCGCGGTGATGCTGACCGCGCCGTTCCTCCTGACCAAGTACGCCTGGGATGCGTTGGCAGCGAGCGGCCGCGGGCGCATCGTGCACATGGGGAGCGCGCACTCGTCGGTCGCCAGCCCGTTCAAGGCCGGCTACGTGACGGCCAAGCACGGCCTCGTCGGGCTCGCGAAGGTCACGGCTCTGGAAGGTGGCCCGCACGGCATCACCTGCAACGTGGTTGCGCCTGCGTACGTGCGGACGCCGCTGGTCGAGAAGCAGATCGCCGACCAGGCCCGCACGCGCGGCATCGAGGCCGGTGAGGTCGAAGAGAAGGTGCTCTTGGAGAACGCCGCGGTGAAGCGCCTGCTCGAGCCGGAAGACGTCGCGGCGCTGGTGGTCTACCTCGCCTCCGAGGCGGCGTGGGGCATCACCGGAAGCGTGCAGGCCATCGACCTGGGGTGGACGGCGCGCTGAGCAGTCGCGCGCGGGGCCGTCAGTCGCGCAGGGCGCCGTTCTCGAGGATCGTCTCGCCGTCGGCCGTCACGCGTCCTTCGGACCGGAGGTCGCACACGAGGTCCCAGTGGATCGCGCTGTCGTTGGTGCCGCCGGTCTCGACGTAGGAACGTCCCAACGCCAGGTGGACGGTGCCGAGGATCTTCTCGTCGTACAGCGTCGAGAACGTCGGGCGACGGATGTGGGGGTTGGTGCCGATCCCGATCTCGCCCAAGAAGCGCGCGCCCGGGTCCGTAGCGAGGCGCGCGTCGAGGAGCTCCTGGCCGCGGGCAGCCGTCGCCTCGACGACTTTGCCCCGATCGAAACGCAGTCGAACGTGCTCGACCACGGCGCCCTGGACGTTGCTCGGCACCGTGAAGGTGATCGTCCCCTGGGCGCTGTCCTCGATCGGGCTGGTGAACACTTCGCCCGAAGGCATGTTGCGTTTGCCGTCCGAGTTCATCCAGCTCCTGCCGCCGACCCGCAAGTGCAGGTCGGTGCCGGGGCCTTCGATGTGCAGCACGTCTGCGCGAGAGAGCCGGTCGGCCCAGCGCTGTTGGCGCCGCCCGAGTTCGCGCCAGGCTTCGGCGGGATCGTCGTCGAGCAGGAACATGGCGCCGAACACGAAGCGTTCGTACGCGTCCGTGCTCATGCCGGCTTCCTGCGCAGCGGCCGCGGTGGGGAACAGGGTCGTGACCCAGCGGGTGCGTTCGAGCCGCTGCCGCTGTACCGGTTGCATGCGTCGGGCCATGCGCGCCAACCGCTCCTGTCCGACGTCGGTGAGGAGGCGAAGGTTCTCGGGCGCGGCGACGCGGATGAAGACGTCCATGCGCTTCATCTCCTCGAGCAACACCGTCGGTTCGCTGTCCAGGAGGTCGTCGGTGGCCAGCGCGATCTGATCGAGCCCTTGCTCCGGGTACGTGAGGCGCAGATGCGGCTCACCGCCGGCGCGCAACACCGCACGCGTGACCGCCCGAGCCAGCGGCAGCGCGGCAGTGTCGACTTGGAGCATCACCTGATCGCCAGGCGCCACGGTGGTGCAGTACCCCACCAGCAGCTCCGCGTATCGTTCCCAGAGCGGGTCGGTCATGGCCGTGAAGCTACCACGAGCGCCACCGGGGTCCGCTCCTAGGCGCGGCGGCCGATGGCGAAGGCGCTCGATCCGAGCGCCACGAGGGTGCCGTCCTCGTCGTGCACGTCCGTGCGCACCACCACCACGCTGCGGCCGCTGCGCATGACCTCGGCGTTGGCCAGCAAGTTGGTCCCGCGAGCGGGCCGCAGGTAGTCGACGCGCATGTCGATGGTGGCGACGTTCGGAGCGTCGCCCAAGTCCTCGAGCGCCAACGTCGCCGCTGCTCCGGCCGCCGCGTCGATCAGCGCGGCGATCACGCCGCCATGGGGCATGCGACGCACCACGTTGCCGATGTGCTCCTCGCGCAGGGGAAGCTCGACGGTCACCCGACCTGCGCCCACGTCGAAGCCCTTCAGCATCAGCCCGAGCGCCCGGTTGAACGGGACGATCTCCTCGAGGAGCGAGCGGAACGCGTCGGTGTCGATCTGTTGCTGCATGGCGCTCATGCTACCCGGGGGAAGCGGCCTATGATGACGGGCGATGTCGCGCTCCCGTACTGGTCCCAAACCGCCGCCGCGCCGTGATCGAACCGCCGGACGTCGAGACGACGCCGGTCGACGTGTGGGCGGCAGCGGCGACGAGCAGGGCGCCGGTCGCCGTGGGTCGAAGGGTGAAGGCGCCGGTCGCCGTGGGTCGAA
>CAZOTV010000080.1:0-12492 GCA_964582795.1 uncultured bacterium | reverse complement strand
CGGAGCGCGCCGAGCTGGAGGTGTGGGGCACGGACGTGTCGTCGGAGGCCCTCGCCATCGCGCGTGAGAACGGTCATCGGCTCGGGCTCGAGGTCGAGTGGCGGCGCTCGGACCTGCTCGCCGACGCTGACGTCGCCGCCGCAGCCGCCCGCTGCGTCGCGCTGGTGTCGAACCCGCCGTACTTGCCGGACTCGGACATCGAGCACATTCCGCCCGAGGTGCGCGCCGATCCCGGCTTGGCGCTCTTCGCCGGCGAGGACGGACTCGAGGTCGCCCGTCGACTCGTGGCGCAGGCGGGCCAGTTGCTACCCATGGGGGCGCTGCTCGCGCTCGAGCTCGATCCACGCAACGTCGAACGGTTGGCGTCGCGTCTGGCCGGTTGGCGCGACGTGCGTGTCGAGCGCGACCTCACCGGACGCGCCCGGTTCTTGCTGGCGCGGCGCTAGGCGCTCGGGTCGCTCGGAGGCCGTCCGCCCAGCGGCGGCAGCTCCGGGACGTCCTCCAGCACGTGCCCGCGCGGCGCAGGACCGTAGGTCTTGCGGGAGGCGCCAGAGGATCCCGCGTCGGCCAGCAGGCTGCCGATGACCAACAGGATCGCACCGACCACGATGGAGGCGTCGGCGACGTTGAACACCGGGAAGTCGAAGCGCCCCAGTTGGAAGTGGACGAAGTCGATCACGTACCGAAGGCGGAACCGGTCGATCATGTTCCCGACGGCGCCGGCGAGCACCAAGCCCAGCGCCAACTTGGTGAACACGCTCAAGCGCGCGCCCTCGCGCAGGACGAACACGATCAGGCCAAGCGACACGAAGGCGGACAACACGCCGAGCAGGAGAGTGCCATCGAGCACCCAACCGCCAAGGTGCAGGTTCACGTTCCGCAGCATCCCGAACGCAGCGCCGCCGTTCCGGGTATGGGTGATGCCGAACCCGAGAACGAGGGGAATCTCGCTGCCATCGATGGGGAGGTTGCGAACGACCCAGGCCTTGCTGATCTGGTCCAGCGCGACCAACGCGGCCGCGAGCAGGAACGTCATCGCTTGACAGTATACGCATGCGCGCGGCGCTTCGGTGACGCGCGCCGTAAGTGCAAACGACCCTCCGGGCCCATCAGGGCAGGGGGTATCGTTGGTCCAGGACGAGTACTCCGGGCGGATCGCGTCACGCATGCGCGCCCCGGGGAGGAGCGATAGCGATGGCGGCGACGATGGAACTGGTACGGAAGCGGATCTCCCGGGCCGAGGATGAGGGCGGTTCGAACGGCGCGCTGACGCGCTTCACGGACGCGCTCTTCGACAAGGCCGACGAGGGCTTCCTCGAGGCGTTCGACACGGAGAGCCTGTTCGCGATGGCCGTCGACGGCCTGCGCTTCTTGGCAGAGCTTCGCAACGAGACCATGCAGGTGCAAGTGTTCCATCCGAACTTCGCGGCCGATGGCTGGGAGTCTCCGTACACGGTGGTGCGGTTGGCGCTCGGTGACCGGCCGTTCATCGTCGACTCGGTCCAGGCCGAGATCCGGCGCAGGGGGCACGAACTCGTGCACCAGCTGCACCCGATCGTGGCGGTGCAGCGAGATGAGGACGGGAAGCTCTTGGACGTCGAAGGCGACGACGTCACCGGTCGGGAAGCGTTCGAGATGTTCTTCCTCGATCGCATCGACGACGAGGTGGCGCTCGAGCGGCTCGAGAACGCGATGCGGCTGGTTCTCGGGGACGTCGTGCTCGCCACCGACGACTACCCCCGCCTGCGCGAACGCGCCGGCGCGATGGGGACGTACCTCCACCGCCTGGCCGAAGGCGCGGCGGCCGCACGCATGGGCGTCACGAAGGAAGAGCTCGAGGAGTACGCGGCGTTCATCGATTGGCTCGACGACGACAACTTCGTCTTCCTCGGCTATCGCGAGTACGACATCGTCGAGGTGGACGGAGAACCCAGCCTCCTGGTCGACGAGAAGAGCGGTCTGGGCATCCTGCGCAAGCTCGACGACAGCGGGTACCGCCGGCCGGTGCCGCTCTCCAAGCTACCGACCGAACTACGCGAGCGCGTCACCGGGGGTCGCTTGTTCATCGTCACCAAGACCAACGCGGAGGCCACCGTGCACCGCGCCCGCCGGATGGACTACGTCGGTGTCAAGAAGCTTGGCGAGGGCGGCGCGGTGGTCGGTGAACAGCGCTTCGTCGGACTGTTCACCACCAAGGCGCAGAACGCCTCGGTGGAGGCGATCCCGATCCTGCGCCGCAAACTGCGGCAGGTCCTCGATCTCGACCAGGCCATCCCCGGGTCCCACGACTACAAGGGCATCGTGGCCGCGTTCAACTCGATGCCGCGGGAGGACCTCTTCTGGTCCGACGCCGAACAGATCCACAAGGACATCCGCACCATCCTGCGCCTGGAACAAGAGCGGGGCGCCCGCCTGACCCTCCGTTCGGATCCGCTCAAGCGCGGCATCGCGGCCATGGTGATCATGCCGCGTGAGAGCTTCAACGCCGACGTGCGGCGCTCGATCCAAGCGTTCTTGCAGGAGCGCCTGGCGGCCACGCGTGTCGACTACCGGCTCGCACTAGGAGAGGACCAGAGCCAAGCGCGCTTCCACTTCTTCTTCACCACCGACATCGACCCGGGCGAACTCGACGTGAAGGACCTCGAGCGCACCATCGTGCAGCTCGCGCGTTCGTGGCAGGAGGAGTTGCGTGAACGGCTGTTGGAGGCTTCCGGTGAACGCGCCGGGCGCGCCCTGGCGAACCGCTACGCGCACGCGTTCGACGACCGCTATCGGGCGCACGTCACGCCGAACCAAGCCCTTCGCGACATCGCGAACCTCGAGCGGCTCGACGGACGTGTCCATGTCATCGACTTGATCAACCCGGTCCAGGAGGTGGGCGAACCCGCCACGACGCTGCTCATCTACCACGTCGGCCACGGACTGCCGCTCTCCGACGTGATGCCGCTGATGGAGAACATCGGGTTCCGGGTCATCGAGCAGAACCCGTACAACCTGACGGTCGAAGGGGAGGGCCGGGGCATCGACGTGTTCCGGGTGCAGGACCACCGCGGGCAGGCCATCGACGTTCGCGCCGATCGTCAGCGCCTGGTGGAGGCGATGGAGGCGCTGCTGGCCGGCGAGGCCGAGAGCGACCGCTTGAACCGGCTGGTGCTCGATGCCAAGCTCGACGTCCGCCAGGTCGCGCTGTTGCGCACGTACCAGATGTACTACGCGCAGTTGAACCTGGTGACGAGCCGGTCGTTCGTGAACTCGGCGCTGTTGGCGCACCCGGACATCGCAGCGCGCCTGATGGCGTTCTTCGAGACGAAGTTCGACCCGGCGCGCGGCAGCGTCGAGGAGCGCGCAGAGGCCGTGGACGCAGCCCGCCAGAGCGTGCTGGAGGGTCTCGGGGAGGTCGCGTCGTTGGCCGAAGACCAGGTCTTGCGCGGGTTGCTCGACCTGATGGAAGCGACCGTTCGCACCAACTACTTCCTCGGCCACGACCGCATCTCGTTGAAGCTCGAGTCCGCGCGCGTCGGCACCATGCCGGAGCCGCGGCCGATGTACGAGATCGCGGTGATGGCGCGGGGCGTCGAGGGCACGCATCTTCGCGGCGGCAAGGTCGCGCGCGGGGGGATCCGCTGGTCGGACCGCCCCGACGACTTCCGCACGGAAGTGCTCGGGCTGATGAAGACCCAGATGACGAAGAACGCCGTGATCGTGCCGGTCGGGTCGAAGGGCGGCTTCGTGGTGAAGAACGCCCCCAGCGGCCGGGACGCGCTGCGGGAGTACGTGCGCGAGCAGTACCAGACGTACATCCGGGCGTTGCTCGACCTCACCGACAACCTCGTCGACGGCGTCGCGGCGCATCCCGAGAACGTGCTGGTGTACGACGGCGAGGACCCGTACCTGGTGGTGGCGGCGGACAAGGGCACGGCAACGTTCTCCGATACCGCCAACGCCATCTCGGCCGAGTACGGATTCTGGCTCGGCGACGCGTTCGCTTCCGGGGGCTCCGCCGGCTACGACCACAAGGGCATGGGCATCACCGCTCGGGGCGCCTGGGAGTGCGTCAAGCGCCACTTCGCCGAGGAGGGCGTCGACGTCTTCGAGGACCCGTTCACGGTGGCGGGCATCGGCGACATGTCGGGCGACGTCTTCGGCAACGGGTTGCTCTACACCGACCGCATCCGCTTGGTGGCGGCGTTCAACCACATGCACGTCTTCCTCGATCCCGACCCCGACCCGAAGGCGAGCTTCGCCGAGCGCAAGCGCCTGTTCGAGCTGCCGCGTTCGACCTGGGCCGACTACGACACCGGGCTCATCAGTCGGGGTGGAGGGGTGTACGAGCGCTCCGCCAAGCGCATCGAGCTGAGTCCCGAGGTGCGCGCCCTGTTGGGCGTGGACGAGGACGCGTTGAGTGGTCAGGACCTAATCCGGGCGGTGCTGATGATGCCCGTCGACCTGCTGTGGAACGGCGGGATCGGCACGTACGTCAAGGCGTCGACGGAGCGTCACGCGGAGGTAGGTGACTCCGCCAACGACGGCGTGCGGGTCGACGCCAACGAGCTGCGCTGCAAGATCGTGGGCGAAGGCGGCAACCTCGGCCTGACGCAACTGGCGCGCATCGAGTACGCGCGCCTCGGTGGGCGCATCGACACCGACGCGATCCACAACTCGGCGGGCGTGGATACCTCGGACCACGAGGTGAACATCAAGATCCTGTTGCAGCCGATGGTCACGTCGGGCGAGATGAGCGAAGCGCAGCGCAACCGGCTCCTGCGTGACATGACCGACGAGGTGGCCGGGCTGGTGCTTCATCACAACGCGCATCAGTCGCGCTCGCTGAGCCTGGCGGAGCGCGCCAGCAAGACGGACCTTGCGCTGTACGGGTCGTTGCTCGAGTACCTGGTCGAGAGCTCGGGCCTCAACCCTCGCGTCGAGTACTTGCCGACACGGAAGCAGCTCGACGAGCGCAGGCGCGCGGGAGAGGGCCTCACGCGTCCGGAGCTCTCGGTCATGTTGGCCTACGTCAAGATGGGCCTCTACCGGCGCCTGCTCGAGACGGACCTGCCCGACGAAGCGCACTTGCGCCACTACCTGTTCGAGTACTTCCCCACCGCCCTCCAAGAGCGCGCGGCGGCGGCCATCGAGACGCATCCTCTCCGGCGGGAGATCACCGCGACGGTGATCACCAACACCCTCGTCGACTTGCTGGGCATGGCCTTCGTGCACCGCGCCATGCGCGACAACGGCGCGGGCGCGATCGACGTCGTGCGGGCGGCGTTGATCGCCCTGGAGGTGCTCGACGCCCGCGCGTTCGCCATGCACGTCGAGGGCCTGGAGAAGACGGTGCCGATCGCCGCGACCTACGACGCCCTTACGGAACTGGTGGGGGCGGTCGAGGGCGTGGTGAGCTGGATGCTGTTCAACGACATCGGTGGCGGCGACTTCGATCAGGTGGTCGGAACGTACCGCGAGCCGCTGCGCACGCTGCGCGGCGGCCTGGAGAGTTTCCTGCCCGCAGCCGAGCGGCGACGGTTCCGTGCCAGCGTGAAGCGGTTGGCGAAGGAGGGCCACGACGAAGGAACGTCGGCGGAGATCGCTAGCCTCGAGTACCTTCCGGCGAGCGTGGGCGTCATCGAAGTCGCGCGCCGCACCGGCTCCGACCTGGAGGCCGCCGCCACGCGCTTCTACGCGTTGGGCGAGCGGCTTTCGCTGGGTTGGATGCGCGACACCCTGGCGCAGCTTCCGACCGGCGGCGTGTGGGAGAAGATGGCCGTCATGGGCTTGGTCCTGGACCTGCGGGAGACACAGCAACGGCTGACGGCGGCGTACGTGTCCGCGCTCGAGCTCGAACCGAACCTCGGACTCGACGTCTTCCTCCGCCGCCTGCCTTCGCTGCGGCGCTTCGACGCCGCCCTGGCCGAACTCCGCGAGCCGGGCGCGCTGAACCTCGCCTCGGCCGCCGTGATGGTGCGGATGCTCGGTCAGGCGTGCGCGGCCGCGAGCCCGGCGCAAACGAAGGTGGGGGCGTAGGGCGGGACGAGTCCGCCGGCGGCGCGCCGGGTCACGAGTTCGAGGCGGTGCTCGCTGGCTCGAGCGCGGCGGGGGACGGACTCGGCGCGGCGGGTGCGGTTTGCACGAACGCACGCAACAGCGCGTCGAGCCGCGCGAGTCCCGTTCCCGACGCTCGCAATGTGCGACGCTCGTCCAGCGTGAGCAGCTCGTGGCGCAGCGCGGCGTCCAGCCATACGGCATGGGCGTCTTCGACCCGAACGCCGGTCCGCGCTTCGAGCGCGACCAGATCTACGCCCTCGCGCGTCCTCAGGCCGGTCATGAGGCGCTCCAACACGACGTCGTCGGCCGACAGCGGGTCGGCTTCGGGCGCCGCGCCCGCCAACCAGTCCTTGATCGGCGGGTTCTTGTGCCGCGTTCCGAACGGTCCGTGCGGCAGGTGGCTCGACGCCGACGGCCCGAGACCGAGGTACCAGGCGCCGCGCCAGGTCGCTTGGTTGTGACGCGACTCCTCGCCCGGAACGGCGTAGTTGCTGACCTCGTAGCGCTCGAGACCGTACTCGGCGAGGACCGCCTCGGCCGTCTCGAACGCGTCTGCGTCCTCGTCGGGATCGACGCGGACGCCACGGAGGGCGAACGGCGTGTGCGACTCGATGGTCAGCGTGTAGACGCTCATGTGGCGCACGCCGAGTTCCGCGACACTGCGGAGATCGCGATCGAGGTCCTGTCCGGGTACCGCCATGATCACGTCGACGTTGACGCGGAAGCCCGCTTCCAGTGCCTGGTGGACGGCACCGAGACCCTCGGCGCCGTCGTGCGCGCGGCCGAGGAAGCGCAGCACGCCGTCTTGCGTCGACTGCAGGCCGATGGAGAGGCGGTTCACGCCGAGCTCGCGGAAGTGGGCGAGGCGCTGGGCGTCGAAGGTCCGCGGGTCGGCTTCGAGCGTCGTCTCGACGCGGGCGGGCGTGGACCAGTGGCGCGCCAGCAACGCGAACACGCGCGTGAGTTCTGCGTCGGTCAGATGCGACGGGGTCCCGCCACCGAGGTAGACCGTGTCCAAGGGACCCGGGTGCCGGGCGGCGGTCTCGGCGGCCTCCTCGTCCAACCGGTCGAGGTAGCGCGCCACCAAGCCCTCGTGCCTGCGCATCTTGTGGAAGTCGCAATACGGGCAGATGCTGGGGCAGAACGGGACGTGCAGGTAGAGCGAGCGGACCACTAGGCTCAAGCGTAGTGCACGCGGGCGGCACTGGAACGTAGCGCGAACGAGCAGGGGCGGCGCATCGTCTGCGCCGCCCCTGCCGATACTCATGCGTCGGGCGCGAGCGCCCGACGTTCGATCAGTTGGTCGGGATCTCCGCCATCTGCTCGTCGAGGATGAGGTTGGCTTCGCCGTTGGCGAGCGCCAGCGTCTCTTCGACTTCGGCGCCGTCCATGATCGCGGCCATCTCGGCCTCGATCAGGTCGCGCACGAAGTCGTAACCGGGAACGGGCGGCTCGGCGATGCCGTACTCGAGCATCTCGAACGCCGTCTTGTAGGGCGGAAGGGACTCGAAGAAGTCCCCCAGGCTGGCAGCAACGCTCTGGCGCACCGGGAAGTACTGGCTGGCGACGGCCCACTTGGCCTGGGCTTCGGTGCCGGTGTAGTACTTCAGGAAGAGCCACGCCGCAAGGTTCGCCTCGGCGCTGTGGCCCGACGGGATGCCCACGCTGGCGCCGTAGATGTTCATGACGGGCTCGGGCGTGGTGTGCGGGATGGCGGCGACGCTCCACTCGAAGTTCGCGCCCGCCTCGACCGCGCTCTGGTAGAACGGCAGGCCCGACGACGAGCCGACCGTGAAGAGCGTGCGGCCGGCGCCGAAGTTGGTCTGGTCACCGTACGCCTCGGTCACGAAGGTGGCGCAGCCCTCGTCGAACAGGCCCTGCAGGAACGTCATCGCTTCGATGGCGGCGGGGCTGTCGTAGGTGTAGCGGTTGTTGTCGTAGTCGAACACGTCACCGCCGAACGCGAAGGTCCAGGACGCGAAACGACTGGCGTCGGTCGACAACTCGTAGCCGATGGCGCCGGTAGCGGTCGCCTTGGAGAACGGCGCCTGGCCGGCGGCGCAGGCCGCTTGACGGAACTGGTCGGGCGTCGCCGGCGGGCCGTCGAAGTCGATCAGGCCGGCGGCGCGCAACTCGGCCAGCCACTCGGTGTTGTAGTACAGCACTTCCATCGAGCGGTTCGGGGCGATTGCCAGGCGGGCGTTCCCGAAGCTCGGGAAGATGTCCGAGTGGTAGAAGCCGGGGAAGAAGTCGGCCTTGTCTTCGGCGCTCAGGCCCCAAGTGGCCGAATCGACGAGCGGCCGCATGTCGACCATGCCGTCGACCAGCTGGTAGGTAGCCGCCTGGTTCTGGTAGGCCACGACCAGGTTCGGGGTGTCCGAGGTACCGAGCAGGGCGAGCATCTTCTGGAAGATGTCGCCGTACCCGCCTTGGTACTCGGCCACGACGGTGATGCCGTACTCGTTGGACTGGTTGAACGTGTCGATGATCTCCTGCAGCGCCGTCTCACGCTCGCGCGTGTGTTGGTGCCAGAAGGTGACCGTCTGACCGCTCGGGTCGACGTTCTCGTAGTCCTGTGCCAGCGCCGGCACGGCGACGAGCAGGGCGACGAGCGCGCCTAGGATGAACGAACCTCGCTTCATGGAAACTCCCTTCCCATTCGATGAACGCGGTGGGATCGAGCGCGCGCCCGTGCGCCCCGAGTCACGGAGGTCGACTCCGTTCGGGGCTCGCCTGCGCACGCCGTGATGATGATGCCGGCCGCCCGCGTGCTTCGCGGCCGGCATCTGCATATGCGGACGCGAGCGTCCGTCGATGCCGGGATGGGGTGGTGCGTCGTCATCGCACGTCAGCCCTTGAGTCCGGAGGTCGCGATGCCCTCCGTGAACTGCTTCTGCGTGATGAAGTAGACGACGAGCACGGGCAGGACCGTGATGACGGCGCCGGCCATGAGCAGGTGCGTTTCCGGGCCCGCCTCGGAGATGAAGGTGTAGAGCCCGACGCCGAGCGGTCGCCAGGTCGGGGTGGTGGTCACCAGCAGCGGCCAGAGGAACTCGTTCCAGGCGTTCACGAAGGTCAGCAGCGTGGCCGTCATGATGACGGGCTTGCTCATCGGCACCACCACGGCGGTGAGGAAGCGTAGATGCCCGGCGCCGTCGATGCGGGCGGCGTCGAACAACTCGTGCGGGATGCCCATGAAGAACTGGCGGAACAGGAAGATGATGAACGCCGTCGACATGAACGGGACGGTCAAGGCGGGCAGGGTGTTCAGCCACGATCCCCAGGGGATGATCTCGCCTCGCACCATCAGGAAGTTCGGGATGAACGTCACGGTGCCGGGGATCATCAGGGTCGCCAACAGGACCATGAAGATGGCCTCGCGGCCGGGGAACTGGATGCGAGCGAAGGCGTAGCCCGCCAGCGTGCAGGTGATCAGCACACCCAAGATCACGATGGCGGAGATCACCACGCTGTTGCGGAAGTAGAGCGCGAAGTCCGCCTCGGTCCAGGCGACGTCGTAGTTCACCCATTGCGGCGTGCGCGGCAGGACCTGCCGGTTGATGGTCTCGCCCAGCGTCATGAGCGAGCTCGAGATCATGTACAAGAACGGCGTCATCGAGAGGATGGCGCCGACCAGGAGCAGGAAGTAGACGGGCAGATGGCCGAGTCGGAACTCGAACGGCTCGCGCGTCGTTCGGGTCCGCACGCGCGCTACCGGCGTGGTCGTCGAGGCGTCGTCCGCAGCGAGGGTCCGTGCATCGGCCGGACGGTTGGCAGGCAGTTCAGCCACGGAACACCTTCCGTCCGAAGAAGCGGTTCTGCATCAGCGTGAGGATGAGGATGATGGCGAAGAGCACCACCGATTGGGCGGCGGCCAGGCTGAAGTTGTTGCGCTTGTAGAACGTGTCGAAGATGACGATGCTCGCGGTGTCGACGGCGTCCCGTGTGGCGGGCGCGCGCATGACGTAGATGTGCGTGAACGCCTGGAAGGTGCCGATGAAGCCCAGGACCGTGAGGTAGAACGTGACCGGCGACAAGAGCGGCACGGTGATGTGGGTGAACTGCTGGACACGGTTGGCGCCGTCGATGGAGGCGGCGTCGTACAGCTCTCGCGGGATGTTGCCTAGGCCGGCGAGGAAGATGACGGCGTTGTAGCCCGTGTACGTCCATACGCCGAAGATGATGATGGTGACGAGGGCGAGCGATGGCCCGGCCCAGAACCCGCTGAACTCCACGCCGAGCGGCGACAGCAGCCGGCCGAACAACAGTTCCGACACGGGCTTGTTCTCGAACAGCCAACTCTGCGGCTCGATCCCGATCCAGCCGAGCATCACGTTGGCGAGCCGCTCCTCGCGCGGGCTGAAGAGGTTGCGGAAGATGGCGGCGCCGGCGACGGCAGGCGTGACGTACGGCAGGAAGTAGAGCATGCGGAAGAACTCCTGGCCGCGGATCTTCTGGAACAGCAGGCTGGCCAAGATCAACGCCAGCACGATCTGGACGGGAACGGACCCGAAGCCGTAATACACGGTGCGCACGAGACCCTGAAGGAACGTGCGGTCGCCCGTCGCGACCATCGTGTTCCAGCCGAGCGCGATGGACACGCCTGCGCCCACCAACACGAGCGCGCCGACGCCTTTCGCGACGCGGGGCGCGGTGGCGTGCTCGCCGCGGAACGCGTCGTTCCACAACCAATGCGCCACCATGATGAGCACGAGTCCGCCGAAGAACGCGATGGCGCCGCCGGCCTCGCCCACCGTACCGGCGTAGTTCTGGAGTCCGATGAAGTCGCCCTTGCGGATCCGCCACCGATGCACGCTCATGTAGAACGAGTACGCGATCGGGAACAGCCCGAAGACGGCGATGAGCAGCGTGGCAGGCAGGATGAACAGGTACCCCGTGATCCAGTCGTTCCACTGCCGGCGGGAGACCCCGCGGCGGCGCTGCGTGGTGCTGGTCATGGTCGCATCGGACATACGAAGCACTCGGGCGTGGCAGCGCAGGATGTCCTGTGCGTGCCGGTAGACGGAACGTAACTCGGCAACGTCATGCGACCGTCAGCCGGACCTTGGCCGTGTTCGTGCGGCGTGGGCACACACCCCAACTATACCGAAGGACGGGCTTGGGACCGGTGCCGGGACCGGTGCCGGGACGGGTGCCCGGGTAGGCTTCAGGGTGGGTGCCGGTGCGGGCGCCGGTGTGGGTGCGGGCGCCGGGGTGGGCGCCATGCGGAAGTCGGTTCGGGTGCCGGGGTGGGCGCCGGGGTGGGTGCCATGCGGGTGCGGGTGCCGGTGCGGGTGCCATGCGGGTGCGGGCGCCGGGGTGGGCGCCGGGGCGGGCGCCGGTGCGGGCGCAAGGAGCCGCGGTAGCATGCATCGTGAACCGCGGCGGGAACGCAGACTCGCACCCGGACGACTACGTGGCCGAGGTCGTCGAGGGCCTCGAAGAGGTGGCTCACGTCGAGCTTGCCGACCTCGGCGCTCGCGCCATCGCCAGGACCCAAGGCGGTCTGCGCTTCTCGTACCGGGGCAAGCAGACGCGCCTGTTCTCCCTGACGACGGTCCAGGCGGTCTCGCTGGCGCTGCGGTTCGACGTGCCGCGGCCGAAGGCGTTGCTGGGGGACGCTCACTTCCGTCGCTTGCAAGTGGCCGTGGGTAGCGTGAGCCGGAAGGAGCGGTTCGACGGCTTCCGTTTCGCGGCTGCCGGTGCGGAGTCGAGCGTCTTCCAACGACTCGCCGGCGCGTTGTCCGCGGCTACGGGGTTGCCGTACCGACCCGAGGACGGCGAGTTGCTCCTGCGCGTCAGGCCCGATCGTCAGCGTGGCGGCTGGGAGGTGCTGGTGCGTCTCACGCCGCGACCGCTCTCGACGCGGCCGTGGCGCGTGTGCAACCGTCCCGGCGGGCTGAACGCCACGGTCGCGGCTGCCATGAACGATCTGGTCTGTTCGGGCCGCACCGACCGGTACCTGAACCTCATGTGCGGCAGCGGCACGCTCCTGGCGGAGCGCGCGCTGTCCGGGCCGGCCGAGCGCCTGGTAGGGGTCGACATCGACGCCGAGGCGATCGGGTGTGCTCGCGCCAACTTGCGGGCGGCCGGCGTCCTCGAGCGTTGCGAGACGATGGTCGCGGACGTCGCGCAGCTCGCATCGCCGGATGACGCGACCTTCCCGGCGGCGTCGTTCGACGTCCTCGTGGCGGACGCGCCCTGGGGCGACGCCGTCGGCCGTCACGTCGACAACGTCGCGCTCTACCCGGCACTGCTGGCCGCGGGCGCGAGGCTCGCGGCGCCGGGGGCCGGCTTCGCCTTGTTGAGCCACGAAGTCCGCCTGACGCGGCGGCTCGTGGCCGAGTCGGGCTGGTGGCGCGTCGAGCGTACCCTCCAGGTCGCTCACGGCGGCCATCACCCGCTCCTGACGGTGCTGAGGCGCGTCGGGGACGGCGTGGGTGCGTGATA
>CAZOTV010000079.1:10566-12968 GCA_964582795.1 uncultured bacterium | reverse complement strand
GGGTCGTCGATACCGCCGCCGATCATGGCGAACTCGTTCTTGGCCGTGTCGGTGTGGCGCCACATCGCCAAGTACCACTCGCTGAACACGCGCGGGATGCGGCCCGCATCGAGGCTGGCGCCGTGCCCGATCTGACGCAGCGTGGCGTTCTGCCGTTCGATGGACGTCGGCAGGCGTGGGATCAGCCACCGCACCAGCGGGTTCGCTGCCGCCTTCATGAAGTCGGGGGTAACGTCGCCCGGCACCAACGCGGGGCAGCCAAGTTGCACCATGCGCGTGAAGCGGCTCGCGTCGTGCGCTGCCGAGCGCAGGGCGAGGTGACCCCCGAACGACGACGCCACCACGTGCGCGCGCTCGATGCCGAGCCCGTCGAGCACGTCGCCGACGAAGCGGGCCCCGACCTCGGCGAGGTTCGAGGGCCGGATCGCGAACGGCTCGCTGAGGCCGGTGCCGGGGCGATCGACCACGAGGTGCCGGAAGCCGGGCATCGCCTGCACCATCGGGACCCACGTCGAGCCGGTGTTGGGGCCGCCGTGCAGGTACAGAACGGGCTCGCCCTCGCCGACTTCCTGGACGCGCACGTTCGTTCCCGTCGTGGCCAGGCGCACGAACCGTTCGGTGGGCGAGAGCCCATGGGCGCTCCAGAGCTTGGACTCGGCTTCACGGTACTTCGGTTCGTTCACGATTCGATCCGTCCTTTCCGCTACCTCGGTATCTTCGCGGAAGGGGCGTCCCGGCGGCATGAGGCGATGGGCCCAACCGGGTAGGACACGACCCCGTCGTCACGGCCCGGTCGACGGCCGATCCGATGTCAGCGCAAGATCGCCAGGAACACGCCCGCCGCGACGGCACTGCCGATCACGCCCGCGACGTTCGGCCCCATCGCGGCCATCAGCGGGTTGACGCGCCCCTGCGTGTGCTTCGACACGAAGGCCTGCACCACCCGCGCGGACATCGGCACGGCGGACACCCCGGCGGCGCCGATGGCGGGGTTGATGCGTCTGTCCACCGGCAGCACCAGGTTCATGACCTTCGCCAGCAGGATGCCGCCCGCGGTGCTGAACACGAACGCCACCGCTCCCAGCACAAGGATGAACATCGTCTCGGCCCGCAGGAACGTGCGGCCTTCCATCGTCGCGCCGACCACGATGCCCAGCAGGATGGTGACGATGTCGATCAGCGGGCCGGACGCCGCCTTCGCCAGCCGATCGGTGACGCCGGACTCGCGCAGCAGGTTGCCGAACATCAGCATGCCGATGAGCGGCGCGGCGGCGGGCACGGCAAGCGACACCAGCACCGTGATCACGATGGGGAACAGGATCACCACCGGCCGCGGCACGGCGCGCTCGCGCGGCACCGGGATCTCGCGCTCGGCCTGCGTGGTGAGCAGGCGCAGGACCGGAGGTTGGATCACCGGCACGAGCGCCATGTAGCTGTACGCCGCTACCGCTACGGCGCCGAGCAACTCGGGCGCCAGGATGGCGGTGAGGAAGATCGACGTCGGGCCGTCCGCGCCGCCGATGATGCCGATGGACGCAGCCTCGCGCACCTCGAACCCGAACAGGTAATGCGCGCCGAGCGCCGCGACGAAGATGCCGACTTGCGCCGCCGCTCCGAGCACGAGCGTGAACGGCCGCGCGAGCAGCGGCCGGAAGTCGGTGAGCGCGCCGACGCCCAAGAAGATCAGTGGCGGAAGCAGTTCGGTCTTGATGCCCGCGTCGTAGATCAGTTGCAGCAGCGAGGCGTGGCCGCCGGCGCCCGCCACGGCCGTGCTCGAAGCGGCCATGTTGGCGCCGGGAAGGTTCGCGAGCGCGGCGCCGAAGCCGATCGGTATCAGCAACAGCGGCTCGTAGTTGCGGGCGACGGCAAGGTAGATCAACACGCCCGCCACGGCGAACATCACGATGTTCTGCCAGCCGAGTCCGGCGAACCCGCTGCCGCTCACGAGCGCCTGCCAGGCGTCCACGTCAGCTCCCGATCGTGACGATGGGCATATCGCCCCCAACCTCGTCGCCGGGCCTCGCGTCGACCCGCACCACGATGCCCGCCACGGGGGAGCGCACGTCGTGCTCGGCCTTCATCGCCTCGACCGAGGCGACGACCTGACCCGCCTCGACCGCGTCGCCTTCGCGCACGCGAACCGAGACCACCTCGACCTGACCGCCGAACGGGGACGTCACGGCGGTCTGTACAGCGGTCTCTACGGCGGCGACGGCGACCGGCTGGACGTCCGTGGTGGATGGCGCCCCCGTGGCGGGTTGGGCGCGGATGGCAGGTCGAGCGCTGGTGGCGGTTCGGGCGCCCGGGTCGGCGGCAGCGTCGAGACCGTGTTCCCCGTTGCCGGAGCTCGGCGGCGAGAGCGTGACGACGAACGTCCGCACCACGCCGTTCTCGACCACGGT
>CAZOTV010000079.1:6774-10466 GCA_964582795.1 uncultured bacterium | reverse complement strand
CGCGGGGGCGCGGACTCCGGTGTTGCGGGTTCCGGCTTCCCGGGTTCCGATGCACCGGGTTCGGCTGGCGCCGACTTCAACGGCAGCTTCACGCGAGGCTTGCCGCTCAGTAGGCGAACGCCCTCGTTCAGGTTCATGTTCTTGCCGGGCACGGTGGCTGCCGCGACCAAGAACAGGTTCTCCTCGGTGACCGGCAGGTCGCGCTCGCGCAAGGCCGCCTCTGCCATGGCGAGGGTGTCCGGCGCGCCATCGAGCGGGTCCCCTTCGTACGGTTCGAGGCCGAGCTGCACCGCTGCGGCCGCGACGACATCGGGGTCGGGCGGCTCCGGCGGGCGACCGAAGTATCCCAGCACCGAGCGGCCGTACCCCGGGTCGATCTTCGCCCAACGCCCGTGCAGCACGTTCGAGAACGCCTGCAGCCAGTACTGCTGGCTGCCCGGCGTCACGCTGGTCCAGGCGCCGCCGGCCTTCACCACCACCGGGAACTCGGACAGCACGTCGCCGTAGCGGTCCAGGATGCCTGCCTCGGCCATCATGTGGACGTTCGGCCCGATGGCGCCGCCCGGCATGGGGAAGTTCACCACCCGAGCATCGGCGGCCAGGGTGATCGGGTTGACCTCGTACTCCTCCAACCCCTCGACCAGCGCTGCCTCCACCTCGCCGATGCGCGCGACGTCCAAGTCGAGCGCGTACCCTGTGCCCTTCAGCGCGTGCCACATCGAGCGCACGTCGGGTTGCGAGGTGCCGGACGCCAACGGGCGCACGGACAGGTCGATGCCGTCCGCGCCGCCCTCGATGGCCGCCATGTAGCAGGCCACCGCCATCGAGGCCGTGTCGTGGGTGTGGAACCACAGCGGCATGCCGTCAGGGAGGATCGCCTTGATCCCCTTCGCCGTCTCGTACACGGTGGTCGGATCGGTGGTGCCGGATGCGTCCTTCATGCACACCGAGTCGATCCGCACGTCCCCTTCCAGCAGGCGCCGCGCCACGTCGACGTAATACGCGGGCGTGTGCACCGCTTCCGACGCGTACGGCAGCCCCATCATCGCTACCGTCACCTGGTGGTGCATGCCCGCGTCCACGATGGGGCGACCGGTACGCACCAGGTTGCCCACGTCGTTCATGAAGTCGAAGTTGCGGTCGATGGTGGTGCCGTGGCGCTTCATCAGGCGCGCTTGAAGTTCCAGCGTGCCCAGGTTCTGGTTGGTGAGGGTGACGCCCGAGACGCTGCGCGTGAGGATCTGCAGGTCGACGTCCGGGCCGAGTGCTTCGCGCATGCGGTCCATCGAAGCGAACGGGTCTTCGCCCACGTAGAAGTACGGGGCCTGGAACCGAGCGCCGCCACCGAACTCGAAGTGCCGCACGCCTGCATCGACGGCAGCCCGCATGGCCGGGATCACGTCCTGGGTGCGAACCTTGCCTCCGAACACGCTCTGCAGCCCGTCACGGAAGGCGGTGAGCATGACGCGGATCTTCTTGCCGCTCTTGGCGTGGATCATCGGGGGCCTCTCATCGGGTCTCTTCGATGCGCGTGACGCGGGCTCCAGGCGCGAGTTCGCGCACGGCGGCATGGATGGCGGCCGTCACGAACGCGTCGGGCGTGAACCCGGACACCGTCTCGATCTCGATCTTGGGCGAAGGCTGCGGCGAAGCGTCAATCGGTGAGGTTGCCGCCCGCCCGCGCCCCGTGGTCACGGCCGCCACCGAGGCGCGTCCCGGGCCGAACGCCCGCGAGAGCAGCGCCACCGCCCCCGCGAGCACGGTAAGCACCACGATCACGGCAGCGAACGCCTGCAGCGCCAGGTTCCAAAGCGCAGGTTCGTTCATCGGATCCTCCCGAGTCGTCCGGTCGTCGCGTCGGCGCGCCGTTTCGAGGCACAGGTACCCCCGATGGTACGTTCTCACGGGCGTCGGCGCACGGGACCGACGTCCTCGACGTCGCGTCCGGGGTACGCGAACGCGTGCGCCGGCTTCTAGGAAGGGTCGATCGTCATGCGGCCCGCGCGCACCGGTTCGGCCCTGCCCTCGAGCACCAACGAGAGGTCGGGCAGAAGGTCCAGCACGACGCCGCGGGCGACCGGTTCCCCTTCACCGGGTTCGCTTGCATCCACCGGCCAGATGCTCACACGCTTGCCGAGGAACGCGGCGCGGGCTCGGTACGCCTCGAACAGCTCGTCCCCGCGGCCGCCGACGAGCATGCCGCGACCGCGTTCGAGCTCGCGCATCAGAGCGGGCAACAGCAGCGCCCATGCGTGCTGCGTGTCGAAGCGGACATCGGTGTCCGCCAGGCGGCCGGCGGGCGCCGCGCGTTTCTCCGGCGGCAGCGTCGGCATCACGGCGACGTTCACCCCGATCCCCATGACGGCGTGCCGCACGCTCGCGCCCTGAAGTTGCGTGGCGGTGAGCACCCCGGCCACCTTCCTCCCGTCCACCAGCAGGTCGTTGACCCACTTCGTGGCAGGCCGGATGCGTCCTTCGCTCGCTTCCTCGATCGCCAAGGCCGTCGCCACCGCGGGCAGCACTGCCAGGCCGGTCTGCGCTTCGGCAGCGCCCAGGTCGAGCGTGAAGTGCACACTCACGTGGAGGTTGCCGCGCAACGCCGCCCACGAGCGGCCTCGTTGCCCGCGGAACCGAGCGCCGGCCAGCGCGACGCACGTGAGGCCATCGGGCATGTCGTGCCCTTCGGCGAGGATCTGGTGCATGCGGTCGAACTGCGAGGCGGCGGCGTGCTCGATCACCACGAGAGGGCCGCCAACGGCGAAGGCGTCTGCCTCCAGATCCGCGCGCGAGACCTCCCCACCCGTGCCGAACGCGCGCCAGATGCTGCGTTCCGATGTCGGTAGTCGATCGGCCGAGAACCGGACGAGGTTCGCGTCCGGTTCGAGGAGCGGAGCCACGGCATCTTCGGCGTTGGTGAGAAGGCGCATCGCGCCAAGCGTACGGCACGCCGGGCGCGCGAACTTCCAGGCCCGAGTCCTTCGGCCCCGAGTATGGTGTCGCATGGCGTTCCAGGTTCGCCTGCTCGGCGCGCCCGAGTTGGTGACGGACGGCGGCACCGTGTCGCCGCCCGCCACCAAGGTGACCGCGCTGCTCTACCACCTCGCCGCGCGCGGGGGGTGGGTCGAGCGCGAGGAGCTCGCCGCGTTGCTGTGGGCGGACGAGACCGAGGACGTCGCGCGCGCCAACCTCCGCAAGGTCGTGCACCGAGCGCGCCTTCTGCCGTACGCCGGGGACCTGGAAGCCGATCGCAGCCGCGTGCGATGGGGCGTTCGCACCGACGTTGCCGAATTGGAAGAGGCGCTGGCGGCGAACGACGCGCCGCGCATCGTCTCGACCTACCGTGGCCCGCTGCTGGCCGGCTTTCACCTCGATGCGGCGCCCGAGTACGAGGCTTGGATCGAGGACGAGCGTGAGCGTCTGCGACGCGCGTGGCATGCCACCCTGGCAGCCAAGGCGGCCGAGCTACGGGCGGATCGCCCAAGCGAGAGCCTGGCGCTGCTGCGCGCCCTGCTGGCGGACGACCCCCTCGATGAAGACGTCATGCAGACCTACCTGGAAACCGCGCGCGGCGGCGCGGAACGGACCCGCGCGCTGCAGACGTTCGAGCGCTTCCGCGTGCTCCTGCACGACGAGATGGGGTTGGCGCCGCTGGACGCGACGGTCGAGCTCGCCGCGCGGTTGCGTGCAGAGCA
>CAZOTV010000079.1:0-6674 GCA_964582795.1 uncultured bacterium | reverse complement strand
GCCCCGCCGGAACGGCCTCAGGACGCCACTCCGTTCATCGATCGACCGGACGACCTCGCCCGCGTCGACGCCGCCCTCGACCGACCCGAATGCCGCATGCTCACGCTCGTCGGTCCTGGCGGGAACGGGAAGACGCGGCTCGCGCTACGCGTTGCCGAACAGCGCGCGCCGCGCTACCGCGACGGGGTGCGCATCGCCATGCTTTCGGCGGTCGACGACCGGGCCGGGCTCGTCGATCGGGTGGCGCACGCCGTCGGGATCGATCCCGCCGCGCCGAACCTCGCGTCGCGCCTCGAGGCGTACCTGCAGGAAGTCCGACTGCTGCTGGTGCTCGACAACTTCGAGCAGTTGGCCGACGAGGCGCTGTGGCTAGCCGAACTCCTGCGGTCCGCACCGGGCCTGCAGTTGCTCGTCACCTCGCGCGAATCGCTCGAGCTGCGCGAAGAATGGATCCACACCGTCGACGGTCTCGCGTACCCGACCGGCGACGCGCTCGCGCCAGAGGGCATGGGCGCCGCGGACGACGCGTGCACCCCGGAGTGGCCCGCGGTGACGCTCTTCCGACGGACGGCCATCCGGCACGGCGTCACGCCGGGGCCGAACGACCTACCTGCGATCGTCCGCGTCTGTCGGCGCGTCGAAGGCATGCCGCTCGCCATCGAGATGGCCGCCAGCTGGGTGCGCGCCTTGAGCATCGACGACGTCGCTCGCGAGCTCGAGGCGGATCCGGGGTTCCTCGCCGTGGAGACCCGCGACACTCCGGAGCGCCACCGCAGCATGGAGACCGTCTTCGCACACTCCTGGCGCCGCCTCGACGCCGCCCAACAGAGCGCGCTCGCCAGCCTCGCCGTCTTCCGCGGACGGTTCGACCGGGCCGACGCGGAAGCGGTGGCCGGCGCGTCGTTGCGTTCGCTGCTCTCGTTGGTCTCCAAGTCGCTCTTGCGCAGACATCAGGATGGCCGCTACGACTTCCATCCGTTGATCCACCAGTTCGCGACCCGCCAGCTGGACCTCCAGCCCGAAGACGCGGCGCGCCTACACGAGAAGCATGGAACGCACTTCCTCTCCAAGCTGCACCACCTCGACGCACTGCGGAAGTCCGGCCATACGCGCGAGTTCCTCGACGGAACGGAGCGCGACTACCCGGACCTCCGCGCCATGTGGCAGTGGGCGATTCACAACCGCCGCGCGCACGAGCTCGAGCGGATGGTCGGCTCGGTCGAGCACTTCTTCGTGCAGCGAAGCCGCTTCGACGAGGGCATCGCGGCCTTCGACGAGGCGCTCGCGAGCCTCGACGAGCGCGACGCCCGCCATCACCCGGCCATCGGCCGGCTGTTGCTCAGCCGTGGGTGGATGCGCACGCGCCGGGGCGAGTACGAGGCGGGACGGACCGACGCCGACCGGGCCGTGGCGATCCTGACCCCGCTGGGTCCGCGCGGCTCGCTGTGCGAGAGCGTCAACCTCCAGGGCGTCCTCGCCGGCGTGATGGGGGCCTACGACGAGGCGAAGGGACACTTCGAGCACGCCCTCGTCATGGCCGAGGCCTTGGGCGAGGAGGCGCTCGCCAGCTACTGCCTCAACAACCTCGCCATCACCGAGAAGAACCTGCGCAACCACGCTCGCGCCGAGGAGCTCTACCGGAAGTCGTTGGGGATCGCCCGGAAGCACGGCGAAAGCGCCAGCATGGCGCGCAACCTGAACAACCTCGGTCTACTTCTCTACACGCGCGGAGACGCGGAAGGCGCCCGGGCGTGCTTCGAGGAGGGCCTCGCACTGGCCGAGGCCGTCGGGCTGCAAGAGCCCGAGGTGCATCTGCGCTCGAGTCTCGGAACGCTTGCGTTAGAAGCGGGCCGCTTCGACGAGGCCCGGGACCTCTTCGAACGGGCGCTGGCGCGGGTGCGAGAGACCAAGCTGCGCGGCGTCGAAGCCGAGCTGCTCGCCGACCTCGGGATGCTGGCAGCCGAGCGTGACGACCCCGATGCCACGCGCCTACTACGCGAGGGCCTCGAGCTGGCACGCGCGACGAAGAGCGCGCCAACCTGTCTCGCCATCGTGTATCGCGTGGCGACGCTCTGGGCCAAGCAGGGGCGGACGGACGAGAGTGTGCGCCTGCTGCACGTCGTACTGCGGCATCCCGCCACGGCCGACGGCACGCGCACGCGGGCAGAGCGGCTGGCGAAGGCGTTGCGCGCGCCGCACGACGAGACGGCCGGCGAGACGCCCAAGAGCGTGCTCGACGAAGTACTCGATCAGCTGATCCACGAACTCTGACACCGGGCCGACGTGGGTGCTCCACGGCCGAACCGTCTACCGTTCCATGGCGCGAAGCGACGCGGCCGGCGCAGGGAACGGTAAGGGAACGGTGGCCCTTCTAGCATCCGGGCACGAACGAGGACAGCCCTCGTCGCGCCCGTAAAGCGGGAACTCACGAAACGGAAGGAACACCAAGATGACCTACGTCGGAAGCACCACCGCAGAGCGCGCCACCCAGGACGCCGCCCAAGACACCACCCCGTACACCACCCCTTACACCACCCCGTACACCACCCCGTACACCACCCTGGACGGCGCCCCGGCGGTGAACGCCACCGAGCTTCACGCCAAGGTCCAGGCCGTGTACAGCCTCGTCGCCGAGACGCCTCACGCCGAGTTCCACTTCGAGCTCGGGCGCGAACTCGCCGAGCGCCTCGGGTACCCCACGGGCGACCTCGACCGCATCCCCGCCGAGGCCATCGACTCGTTCGCCGGCGTCGGCTATCACCTCGACTTGGCGCGCTTGCGCCCCGGCAACACCGTGGTGGACCTCGGGAGCGGCTCGGGAACCGACTGCTTCGCAGCAGCGCTGCAGGTCGGCGAGAGCGGCCAGGTGATCGGCATCGACATGACCCGCGCGCAGCTCGACAAAGCCGAGGCGCTGCGCCAGCGCCAGGGCGTGAACCAGGTGCGCTTCGTCGAGTCGTTCATCGAACGTCTGCCGCTTGCCGACGAGAGCGTCGACGCGGTCATCAGCAACGGCGTCATCAACCTCTCCGCGGACAAAGAAGGCGTCTTCCGCGAGGCCGCGCGCGTGTTGCGCACCGGCGGCCGGCTGGCCATCTCCGACATCGTCACCGAGAAGCAGCTCACCGACAAGATCGTCGGGAACGCCTCGCTGTGGGCGGCCTGCATCGGCGGCGCCTCGCAGATCGAGCGCTACCAGGAGATGATCGACGAAGCGGGCCTCGTCGTGGTGGAGGTGCGCTCCAACCCGCAGTACGGCTTCCTCTCCGGATCGGCGCAAGGCGCCACCAAGACCTACGGCGTGAAGAGCATCTCGCTGGTGGCCATCAAGCGCTGACTTCACAGCGCACGTCTCGAGGCGCTCGTCTCGCAGTGCACGTCTCGCAGTGCACGTCTCCATGCGCTCGTCTCGCAGGCCACGTCTCGAAGCCCTACAATCGCGGTCGGTGGGCGCTGGTGCGGCGCCTCGCCGACCGCGGAACTTGTCATCCCAAGGAGGCCACCATGCTGGACCGGGTGGAAGCGGTGGAGCCGATCGAACCGTTCGAGACGCTCGACCCGGTGGATCAAGACGACCTGCGGCGCCTGGCGCACCGCATGATCGACGACGCCTTCGACGATCTCTCTTCCCTTCGCGAACGCCCCGTGTGGCGCCCGATGCCCGACGAGGCCAGGGCCGCGTTCGAGACGCCGGTGCCGCGTGACGGCCTCGGCGCGAACGCGGCGTACGCCCAGTACCGCTCCGTCATCGACCCCTACCTGATGGGCAACGACCACCCGCGGTTCTGGGGCTGGTACATGGGGGCCGGCACGATGATGGGGGCGCTCGGCGCGTTCCTCGCTGCTGCACGGAACCCGAACCTGGCCGGCGGGAACCACAGCGGCGGGGAGGTCGAGAAGCAGGTCGTGCGCTGGTGCGCCGAGCTGCTGGGTTTCCCCACCGAGTCCGGCGGCCTGATGGTCAGCGGCGCGTCGATGGCGAACCTGGTGGGCTGGACCGTCGCGCGCCACGTGCACGCCGGTGTAGACGTGCGCGCCGAGGGCGTGGCGGCGGCGCCTCGAGCGCTGGTCGCCTACTCCTCGGTCGAAGTGCATTCATGCCACGCGCGCGCGGCCGAGATATTGGGGTTGGGCTCACGAGCTCTTCGCCTCGTGCCGACCGATTCGGCGTACCGCATCGACCTCGCGGCCCTGCGCCGCGCCATCGCCGAAGACCGCGCCGCCGGCAAGAAGCCGTTCCTGGTGGTCGGCAACGCCGGCACCATCAACACCGGCTCGGTCGACGACCTCGACGCCCTCGCCGACCTGTGCGCCGAGGAGGGCCTCTGGTTCCATGTCGATGGCGCCATCGGGGCCCTGGTCGGCCTGGCGCCGGCGCTGGCGCCGCTGATGCGCGGCATCGAGCGCGCCGACTCGGTCGCGCTCGACCTGCACAAGTGGATGCACGTGCCGTTCGAGGCGGGCATGGCGATCGTGCGCGACAAGGCTGCCCATCGCGCGACGTTCGCAACGTCACCCGCGTACTTGGCGCAGGCGTCGCGCGGCCTGGCCGGCGGCGCCGAGTGGCGCTCCAACTTCGGCATCGAACTCTCGCGCGACTTCAAGGCGCTGAAGGTGTGGCTGTCGTGGATGGAGCGTGGCGTCGACGCGTACGGCCGCATGATGCAGCGCAACGTCGACCAGGCGCGCTACTTAGCGGAGCGCGTCGAGCGCGAGCCGCTGCTGGAGCTGCTGGCGCCGGTGGTGCTTGACATCGTCTGCTTCCGGGTTCGGCCGGACGGTTGGTCCGAGGAACGGATCGACGCATTGAACAAGGAGCTACTCATGCGCATGCACGAGAGCGGCGTGGCGGTTCCGTCGTACAGCACGCTGCAGGGCAAGTACTGCCTGCGCGTGGCCATCGGCAACCACCGTTCGCGGTTCGAAGACTTCGATCTCTTCGTGGACACGCTGTTGGCACAGGCGCAGGAGTGGATGGCCGCGAACGCGGGGTGACGCGCACACGGCCCGAGACCGCGTCGTGCGAACGGCGCTCTCGACGCCGACATCGCGTCGCCACCTCGGCAGTACCTTCCTTGGGTCACGCCGGAGGCATCGCCGGAGATGCGGCCTGCCGGCTCGAGCACGTATCCTTGAGAGCGGTACGGTTCCCCTTCCCGTCCTCGGACGAAGAAGCGCGGCCGCACGCGAGTCGACGCGCGCCGCGACCCAGGTAAGGAGCAACGATGAGCGAGGCAGCCAAGTGCCCGGTGCACGGAAGCACCACCGCCGGATCGCGGTCGAACCGCGACTGGTGGCCGAACCAACTCGACCTCGACGTGCTGCACCAGCACTCGAACCTCTCGAACCCCTTGGGCGAGGCGTTCGACTACGCGGCGGCCTTCGCGAAGCTCGACCTCGCGGCGGTCAAGCGCGACCTGCATACGCTGATGACCGATTCGCAAGACTGGTGGCCGGCCGACTACGGGCACTACGGACCGCTGTTCATCCGCATGGCGTGGCACAGCGCAGGCACCTATCGCACTGGTGACGGGCGCGGCGGCGCCTCGTCGGGCTCGCAGCGCTTCGCGCCGCTCAACAGTTGGCCGGACAACGCCAACCTCGACAAGGCGCGCCGCCTGTTGTGGCCGATCAAGCGCAAGTACGGCCGCGCCATCTCCTGGGCCGACCTGCTGATCCTCGCCGGCAACGTCGCGCTGGAGTCGATGGGCTTCCGGACCTTCGGGTTCGGAGGCGGCCGCGAGGACGTGTGGGAGCCGGAGAAGGACGTCTACTGGGGCAAGGAGGCCGAGTGGCTCGGCGACGCCCGCTACTCGGGCGAGCGCGACCTCGAGAACCCGCTGGCGGCGGTCCAGATGGGGCTGATCTACGTCAACCCCGAGGGCCCCAACGGCAAGCCGGACCCGCTCGCCGCCGCCATCGACATCCGCGAGACGTTCGCGCGCATGGCGATGAACGACGAGGAGACCGTGGCGCTCATCGCCGGCGGCCACACCTTCGGCAAGACGCACGGCGCCGGCGACGCCAAGCTCGTCGGTCCCGAGCCGGAAGGCGCCCCACTGCAGGAGATGGGCCTCGGCTGGCACAGCGGCTTCGGCAGCGGCCTGGGCGGCGACACCATCACCAGCGGCCTCGAAGGCGCCTGGACGCCCACCCCCACCCAGTGGGACAACGCCTTCTTCGACACCCTGTTCGGCTACGAGTGGGAGTTGCACAAGAGCCCCGCCGGCGCCTGGCAGTGGCGGCCCACCGACCCCGCCGCCGCCACCACCGTGCCCGACGCGCACGATCCCACCAAGCGCCACGCGCCGATGATGGCCACCACCGACCTGGCGCTGCGCTTCGACCCCATCTACGAACCCATCTCCCGTCGCTTCCACCAGCACCCCGACGAGCTCGCCGACGCCTTCGCCCGCGCCTGGTTCAAGCTCACGCACCGCGACATGGGTCCGCGCTCGCGCTACCTGGGGCCCGAGGTGCCGGCCGAGGAACTGATCTGGCAAGACCCGGTGCCGGCGGTCGACCACCCGCTCGTCGACGCTGCCGACGTGGCCGCGCTCGAGGCCAAGGTGCTCGCCTCCGGCCTGTCGGTTGCGGACCTGGTGTTCACGGCCTGGGCGTCTGCGTCCACCTTCCGCGGTTCGGACAAGCGTGGCGGCGCCAACGGCGCGCGC